>NZ_WOVG01000002.1:0-543272 GCF_029132825.1 Methylophilus sp. YYY-1 | reverse complement strand
TTTAGAATAGGAGCTTGGGGATGACCTACTTTCGCATACGAAGAGTACACTATCATTGGCGCAAGTTCGTTTCACGGCCCTGTTCGAGATGGGAAGGGGTGGTTCCAAACTGCTATTGTCCCCAAACATAACTGGTAATGTTATGCATGGTGCTGATATGAATCAGCCTGCTTTAACAAATTGGAAGAAGTAAAGGATTTTGCTTTTTCAAGCATCAATGGGCAGGGTATGAAACAACTTGTGTTTCTTATTTCTAGATGATTGCCAAATCATATTGCTTTGAACTACACCTGGCTTAGATTTTGGTCTAAGTTTTAAGGTTATAGGATCAAGCCTCACGAGCAATTAGTATCAGTTAGCTTAATGCATTACTGCACTTCCACACCTGACCTATCAACGTCCTGGTCTTGAACGACTCTTTAGCTGGCTTAAAGCCAGAGGCAAGTCTCATCTCGAGGCGAGTTTCACGCTTAGATGCTTTCAGCGTTTATCTCTTCCGCACTTAGCTACCCAGCTATACCATTGGCATGATAACTGGTCCACCAGAGGTGCGTCCACTCCGGTCCTCTCGTACTAGGAGCAGGTCCCCTCAAACTTGCAGCGCCCACGGCAGATAGGGACCAAACTGTCTCACGACGTTTTAAACCCAGCTCACGTACCACTTTAAATGGCGAACAGCCATACCCTTGGGACCGGCTACAGCCCCAGGATGTGATGAGCCGACATCGAGGTGCCAAACTCCCCCGTCGATATGAACTCTTGGGAGGAATCAGCCTGTTATCCCCAGAGTACCTTTTATCCGTTGAGCGATGGCCCTTCCATACAGAACCACCGGATCACTATGACCTGCTTTCGCACCTGCTCGACCTGTCCGTCTCGCAGTCAAGCAACCTTTTGCCATTGCACTATCAGTACGATTTCCGACCGTACCTAGGTTACCTTCGCACTCCTCCGTTACTCTTTGGGAGGAGACCGCCCCAGTCAAACTGCCTACCATACACGGTCCCCAGTCCGGATTACGGACCTAGGTTAGAACCTCAACAACATCAGGGTGGTATTTCAAGGATGACTCCACGATATCTGGCGACACCGCTTCATAGTCTCCCACCTATCCTACACAAATCTTGTCAAAGTCCAATGTAAAGCTGCAGTAAAGGTTCATGGGGTCTTTCCGTCTAGCCGCGGGGAGATTGCATCTTCACAAACATTTCAACTTCGCTGAGTCCCGAGAGGAGACAGTGTGGCCATCGTTACGCCATTCGTGCGGGTCGGAACTTACCCGACAAGGAATTTCGCTACCTTAGGACCGTTATAGTTACGGCCGCCGTTTACTGGGACTTCAATCAAGAGCTTGCACCCCATCATTTAATCTTCCAGCACCGGGCAGGCGTCACACCCTATACGTCCACTTTCGTGTTTGCAGAGTGCTGTGTTTTTATTAAACAGTCGCAGCCACCTTTTCACTGCAACCCCATCACGCTTCTAGAGCAAGTCTATACACGTTACCGGGGCGCACCTTCTCCCGAAGTTACGGTGCTAATTTGCCGAGTTCCTTCTCCCGGGTTCTCTCAAGCGCCTTAGAATTCTCATCCTGCCCACCTGTGTCGGTTTGCGGTACGGTCTTATACAACTGAAGCTTAGTGGCTTTTCTTGGAAGCATGGTATCAATCACTTCGTCTGCAAGCAGACTCGTTATCACGTCTCAGTCTTAGCTCTCCGGATTTGCCTAAAGAACCAACCTACACGCTTGAACCGGGACATCCAACACCCGGCTGACCTAACCTTCTCCGTCCCCACATCGCATTGTATATAGGTACAGGAATATTAACCTGTTTCCCATCAGCTACGCATCTCTGCCTCACCTTAGGGGCCGACTCACCCTGCGCCGATGAACGTTGCGCAGGAAACCTTGGGCTTTCGGCGAGGGAGCTTTTCACTCCCTTTATCGCTACTCATGTCAGCATTCGCACTTCTGATACCTCCAGCATGCCTCACAGCACACCTTCGCAGGCCTACAGAACGCTCTCCTACCATGCCAGTAAACTGGCATCCGAAGCTTCGGTTACGTGCTTAGCCCCGTTACATCTTCCGCGCAGGACGACTCGACCAGTGAGCTATTACGCTTTCTTTAAATGATGGCTGCTTCTAAGCCAACATCCTGGCTGTCTATGCCTTCCCACTTCGTTTTCCACTTAGCACGTCATTTGGGACCTTAGCTGTCGGTCTGGGTTGTTTCCCTCTTGTCCACGGACGTTAGCACCCATGGACTGTCTCCCGTAATTGAACTTCTCAGTATTCGGAGTTTGCAATGGTTTGGTAAGTTCTTATGAACCCCCTAGCCATAACAGTGCTCTACCCCCGAGAGTTATATACGAGGCACTACCTAAATAGTTTTCGGAGAGAACCAGCTATCTCCAAGTTTGTTTAGCCTTTCACCCCTATCCACAGCTCATCCCCAAATTTTTCAACATTTGTGGGTTCGGACCTCCAGTACCTGTTACGGCACCTTCATCCTGGCCATGGATAGATCACTTGGTTTCGGGTCTACACCCAGCGACTAATTCGCCCTATTCGGACTCGATTTCTCTACGCCTCCCCTATCGGTTAAGCTTGCCACTGAATGTAAGTCGCTGACCCATTATACAAAAGGTACGCAGTCACCCCTTACGAGGCTCCCACTGTTTGTATGCATACGGTTTCAGGATCTATTTCACTCCCCTCCCGGGGTTCTTTTCGCCTTTCCCTCACGGTACTGGTTCACTATCGGTCGATATCGAGTATTTAGCCTTGGAGGATGGTCCCCCCATGTTCAGACAGGGTTTCTCGTGCCCCGCCCTACTTGTCGTTACCCTAGTTCCACAAACGGGATTTCGTATACGGGACTATCACCCACTACGGTCGGACTTTCCATTCCGTTCTACTATCGCGTCTGCTAAAAGTAACAGGCTGTTCCATGTTCGCTCGCCACTACTTACGGAATCTCGGTTGATTTCTTTTCCTCTGGGTACTTAGATGTTTCAGTTCTCCAGGTTCGCTTTACTCTTCCTATATATTCAGAAGAGAATGACCTTACGGCCGGGTTTCCCCATTCGGACATCTCCGGATCAAAGCTTATTTGCCAGCTCCCCGAAGCTTTTCGCAGGCTATCACGTCCTTCATCGCCTGATATCGCCAAGGCATCCACCATATGCACTTATTCACTTGACCCTATAACGTTAAAACCTAAACCCTTTTTAAATCTAGATTTCGTCGTGCATGAGACACGCGTTACAGGTAATTCTAAAGCACTATCAAACCTCGTTAGATTCGCTACATTCATGATTACTCATCAATGTCGCTTCTCAACTTGCGTTTAATATTTCTGATTTTGCAATCAATCGATATTATTTCCGGTTAAAAAATAATATCGCCCATTGAATATAAGTTGTCATCACACAACCTATATTCCTTTACTTCTTCCATTTTGTTAAAGAGCAGTCTTAGTCGTTAAACTAACGTTTAAAAACCAGAAGCAAACATTTAATCAAACATCAATTAATAACGCTTGCTTCTAATCTCTAAACCGCAACAAAGACACCAAGTCGTTGGTGGAGGATGACGGGATCGAACCGACGACCCCCTGCTTGCAAAGCAGGTGCTCTCCCAGCTGAGCTAATCCCCCAATATTCGGTGGTGGGTCTGGTTGGGCTCGAACCAACGACCCCCGCCTTATCAAGACGGTGCTCTAACCAGCTGAGCTACAGACCCTAAGGCGGTTTGCCTAAATCTTTGTTGCTGCTTATTTTTAAGATGACCGATAAGAGTGAATGCTTGTAGACAGGTGATCTTCTCTAGAAAGGAGGTGATCCAGCCGCACCTTCCGATACGGCTACCTTGTTACGACTTCACCCCAGTCATGAATACTACCGTGGTAATCGTCCCCCTTGCGGTTAGACTAACTACTTCTGGTAAAACCCACTCCCATGGTGTGACGGGCGGTGTGTACAAGGCCCGGGAACGTATTCACCGCGACATGCTGATCCGCGATTACTAGCGATTCCGACTTCATGCTCTCGAGTTGCAGAGAACAATCCGGACTACGATCGGCTTTCTGAGATTAGCTCCCCCTCGCGGGTTGGCAACTCTCTGTACCGACCATTGTATTACGTGTGAAGCCCTGGCCATAAGGGCCATGAGGACTTGACGTCATCCCCACCTTCCTCCGGTTTGTCACCGGCAGTCCCATTAAAGTGCCCAACTAAATGATGGCAATTAATGGCAAGGGTTGCGCTCGTTGCGGGACTTAACCCAACATCTCACGACACGAGCTGACGACAGCCATGCAGCACCTGTGTCCACTTTCCCTTACGGGCACCTAATGCATCTCTGCTTCGTTAGTGGCATGTCAAGGCCAGGTAAGGTTTTTCGCGTTGCATCGAATTAATCCACATAATCCACCGCTTGTGCGGGCCCCCGTCAATTCCTTTGAGTTTTAATCTTGCGACCGTACTCCCCAGGCGGTCTACTTCACGCGTTAGCTGCGTTACTCATGGATTTTACTCCACCAACAACTAGTAGACATCGTTTAGGGCGTGGACTACCAGGGTATCTAATCCTGTTTGCTCCCCACGCTTTCGTGCATGAGCGTCAATATTATCCCAGGGGGCTGCCTTCGCCATTGGTATTCCTCCACATCTCTACGCATTTCACTGCTACACGTGGAATTCTACCCCCCTCTGACATATTCTAGTCTTGTAGTTTCAAACGCAGTTCCCAAGTTGAGCTCGGGGATTTCACATCTGACTTACAAAACCGCCTGCGCACGCTTTACGCCCAGTAATTCCGATTAACGCTCGCACCCTACGTATTACCGCGGCTGCTGGCACGTAGTTAGCCGGTGCTTCTTATCAAGGTACCGTCAGCCTCACACAGTGTTATTGTGTAAGTTTTCTTCCCTTGCGAAAGAGCTTTACAACCCGAAGGCCTTCTTCACTCACGCGGAATGGCTGGATCAGGCTTGCGCCCATTGTCCAAAATTCCCCACTGCTGCCTCCCGTAGGAGTCTGGACCGTGTCTCAGTTCCAGTGTGGCTGGTCGTCCTCTCAGACCAGCTACTGATCGTCGCCTTGGTAGGCCATTACCCCACCAACTAGCTAATCAGATATCGGCCGCTCTTATAACGTAAGGTCCGAAGATCCCCTACTTTCCCCCTCAGGGCGTATGCGGTATTAGCTAATCTTTCGACTAGTTATCCCCCATTACAAGGTACGTTCCGATATATTACTCACCCGTTCGCCACTAATCCCCTTAGCAAGCTAAGGTTCATCGTTCGACTTGCATGTGTAAAGCATTCCGCCAGCGTTCAATCTGAGCCAGGATCAAACTCTTCAGTTTAATTCCTAACTATTACTTTTTACCTCAATTAAGAGGCGGTATTCGATTTCGCTATATCTCAAATTCATTTCAAGGTATGTGTGTAAACTACACTGTACATACTTGTCATAAATCTAAGCGTAAGCATTTGTATTTTCTGAGTTTTACGCATTAAATGCGTTCACACCCAACTACAAACACCCACACTTATCAGTCATCCTAATTTTTAAAGAACAGTGCCTCGAAGGCTTTTCGCTCTTCCGTTTTAACTTCCAACGTTTCAAGAGAAGCGCGCATTATACAGAGGTTTTTCGTTCGGTCAAGCATCAAATTCATTTAATTTTAAAACGTATTTTTGCTTGGTTGCGGGAACAGGATTTGAACCTGTGACCTTCGGGTTATGAGCCCGACGAGCTGCCAGACTGCTCCATCCCGCGTCCGAATCGACTAATAAAACATGTGTTGCGTCGAGAGGTGAGACTATAGCAAACTTTCAAAAACAGTGTCAACTGTTATTTGCTTTTTCCATAGAGATGGTAGAGCGTGGCATATTTGCCGCCGGCCTGCATGAGTTGCTCGTGCACACCTTCTTCAACGATACGACCACCATCCATGACGATTATTCGACTGGCATGCTGAATGGTGGAGAGGCGGTGCGCGATCATGATGGTGGTTCGGCCCTGCATGAGCTGGGTCAGTGCGGCCTGCACGTTATGTTCGGATTCATTATCGAGCGCGGACGTCGCTTCATCCAAAATTAAGATGGGGGCATTTTTAAGCATGGCGCGCGCAATCGACAGTCTTTGACGTTGGCCGCCGGAGAGCCGCAAGCCCCTGTCACCAATATGCGTGTCCAGTTGTTGTGGCAGTTTTTCGATGAACTCCCAGGCATGTGCCGCCTTTGCTGCTGCAATCACCGCCTCTTTAGAGGCCCCACGTAAACTGCCGTAGGCAATGTTGTGGTAAATGCTGTCATTGAACAAGACGGTTTCCTGACTGACGAATGCAAACTGCTGGCGCAGCTCAGCCAGCGCCAGTTGCTGGATAGGGAGATCATTGATCAGTAACTGCCCTTGTTGCACCTCATGAAAACGGGGCAACAAATGCGCCAGTGTAGACTTGCCGCCCCCTGACATGCCAACCAAGGCCACCGTTTCACCAGCATGGATGGTCAGGTTGAGCTCTTTTAGCGCCGGACTGTTCGCGTGCGGATACTGAAAAGTGACCTGCTCAAAGCGAATTTGGCGGATGGGCTCAGCCAAAACCACCTGACCCTGATTGTTTTCGGCAGGCGTATCCAGCACGGCAAACACACTTTGGCAGGCGGCAATCGCAATTTGCACATCTTCATTCACAGAAGTAATCGCTTTCACCGGACCAATCAGCATGAGCAAGGCGCCAATAAAAGCCGCAAACTCACCGGCGGTAAACTGGCCGGCAGAGTAATAGATCACCATGGCTAACGCAATGGCGGCCAGCATCTCGACAAACATACTGTTTAAACCAGAGATGCGCCCTAACCTGACCATCATTTGCCGGTTAGTGGCAACGATATGGCTAAAGCGTTCATACTCATACTGCTCGCCACTGAACACCTTGACCACGCGCTGTCCACTGGCGGCCTCTTCAATCACCTGTGTCATGTCTGACATGCTGGCTTGCACCTGACGGCCAGAGTTACGCAATTTAGGTGTCATTTTTTTCAGATATCGGGCAATCAGCGGCGACAGCAGCAAAAACACCAGCGTCAGTTTCCAATCCAGATAAAGCATATAAGAGACGATGCCAATAATGGTCAAGCTATCGCGAATGGAGGAGATGATTACTTTGGTGACCGCACTATATAACTGCTCGCAATCAAACGTCATTTTGGTGGTGATATTGGCAATGGCGTGCTGATCAAAAAAACTGGTGGGCAGCTTCAGCATGTGTGCAAAAACCTGATTGCGTACATCCTCGATGACGCGGCGGCCGACAATCCTGATCAGGTAATTGGAGCCAAAGCCTGCCAATGCACGCACCAACAACAAGCCACCCAGCATCGCTGCCAGCGTCAAGCGCGCATAGGTCTGCGTCTGCGTGGTGAACCCTTCATCCGTCACATGCTTGATGGTACTGAGAAAACCGGTATTACTGGCGGACAAGACTACTAGGCAAACCAGCGCCAGACAAAAAGTGGCCCAATAAGGCTTGAGATAGGCCATGAGCCGGGTCAGTTGCGCATACGCGCTGGGAGTGTGATTGATCATGGTAAAGACTAATGGTTTTTATGAGCGCTGGGCGACCTTGAATCAGAGGAGCCTATATGAGATTGGACTTGGGCATCGACAGTCATCTCGGCCAACAAGCCCTGCAGACGAGCCACCACGGCCTCTACACCAATCCCGAGAATATCCTGTTGTGCATCTTGAATAAAGTGCGCTTGTGGAGACCAGGGCAAATAACGGACCGGCGAACCCGGGCCAAACAAGGTCAGGCTCGTCAAACCCGCCGCGGCGGCCATATGCCCGAGCCCGGAGTCATTGCCAAGATAGCCATCACACTTTTGCAGCAAGGCATAAGACTGCGGCAAGCTTAATCGTCCGCACGCCACCTGCACAGGCAGCTGAGCCAGTGCAACAAAGCGTTGTGCGAGGACGGCATCCGCCTGCGAACCCAGCAACACCACGCCAGAGACTGCATTTGCAAGCGCATTGGCCACCGCTGCATAACGCTCGACTGGCCAGATTTTACCGGCAAAATTTGCGCCCGGCCCGATCGCCAACCAGCGCCCTTGGCCCAGCATGGGAAACAGGTCTGCAACCAAGGCATGATCTTGCTCGCTGGCCCACAAGGTTGCGTTGGGCCGCAGATCGCCGACTAACGTCTGCACGGCCGCCAAATGTTTTTCTGCCGAGTGCAGGTGCATGGTGCTGGCATTGGAACGTTTTTTAAACACTTGCTTTGCCCGCAGCAGATAAGGCAAAAAATCCGTGCGCAGATCGACTAGGACGTCATACCGGGTTTTTCTCAACAAGCGAATCAATTGCACATAGCCCGCCCAGCCTGAACGTTTGTCGCGCACGAAAATACGGTCAATATAAGGACAGGGGTCAAACAAGGCTGAAGAACGGACATCACTCACGAGGTCTATGCGCGCTTCTGGCAGGTGCGCATGCAGGGCTGCCAGTACCGGCGTCGTCAGGATGGCGTCCCCAATATTGGACAGCGTAATCATGAGGATGCGAGGTTGAGTGCTGGTCATCGGGCTGGCTTACCTGCACTCAAAGGACACACCGAGTCTGATCAGCGCCTCTTTGAGTTGCTGTTCTAACTGCGCAGGCGAAAAGTACTGCGTATATAAAGTACGTGCTGCCAATTTTTTGTCCTGCTGGTTGCTAACGCATTGCATGACCGCATCGGCCAGGGCGGCAGGATTGGCTGCCTCGATCTGCCATAAACCGCTCAATGGTCCGTTGGGCATCGCCGCCGGATAAGCGTCACTGTTGCGCGTAATGACGGGACGGCCACAGGCCAGGCCCTGAAACACTTTATTAGGAATGACCTGCGCGGCCTTTTGCGAGCCGCCAAACACGCCCAGCACGATATCGGCTTTGGCGATCCGGCCTGGCAAATTGGGATAGGCCAGACTGTCTTCAAAATGCACATTAGCCAAGCCCGCCGCTTGCTGCCGTGCCGCCGCCTTGGTCGGGCCATCGCCCAACAACACCCAGCGCAGATGCGGTTGACCCGCCGTCAGTCTGGCGGCTTCAATCACCGTTTCTACCCCATGTAGCGCAATAAAGCTGCCATAAAACAAGACTTCTGTGCTCAGGGGTCGGGGCTTAACCAGCGACACCGGCGAAAACAGTGGCTGCTCCGCGCCTACATAGACCACCGCGGTTTTTTCTGCTGACAATCCAAAACGTTCAATAAACATCTGCTGTTGCAGCGCCGTATCCAGCAACACCATATCCGCCAACTGCAAGCACTTTGTCTCGGTGCTGAGCAAGCGCTGTGCTTGCGGGCTCTGCTCAGCAAATTTGTTCCGCTCATACACCTGCTTTTGCCAGGCACTGATCAAGGGGTCAAATACGAGCGGCACACCGCGTCTGCGTGCCCAGCGGCTGGCGGCTTCAACATCTCGGTGCCTGAAACAGGGCACCCACACCAGGTCGGGCGTAGGCAGGCCTTTTAACTGCGCTTCAACATCCCCCCAGCCACTCAGATGTGGCCTGAAGTCGATTAGCTGGCAGCCCAAGGCCTGCAGCAATTGCCGACTGATACGGTTGCGGGAATAATTGAGGTCTGAACGCCCCCACCAAATCACTTTAGACATGATGGCGCTTCACTTCCGGCAAATAAGGTAACACTTGCGCGGGCGTCAACTGTCGCATGCAGGAGTGATGGCTGCATTGCTTGGCATAGCAATTTTTACAAGGCAAATCGAGTTGCAGGGCGACAACTTGCGCGCCTACCGGTTTGACCCGCAGTGGATTGGTCGGCCCACAAAGCACCACCATGGGCGTAGGGGTGGTTGCCGCCAAATGCGCAGTTCCGGTATCGTTAGCAACAATATATTGCGCCCGCGCACAAATAGCGGGCACGGCCAGCAAGCTGGTTTGTCCGCATAAATTCACCACATGCGCAGGATGACGGCTGGCAATCTGCTGACACGTCTCGGCCTCATCTTGCCCGCCCAGCAATACCGCACGCTCCCCACGCGCAAGACAATGTGACACCAGCGCAGCATACTGTTCGGCACCCCAGCGCTTGGTCGCCATTCCGGCGTGGCTACCACATAAAAATACCGCAAAAGGCTGAGACGTCAGCCCATGCTGGCTTAACAACTGCTGGGCAGCCGTTTGCGCCGCTGGATTCACGGCCAATGTTGGTCCATTGGTCAGGGCGGGGATGCCTGCTGTGATTAAGGTCTGCTGCAAGATTTGAAAACTATGGGCCTGCGGCAATGCGCGAATTTGACGGACCGTGTAGGGAAAGCGCGCATGATTGCCCAACAGCCACCTGGGCGCGCGACCACTCAATCGCAACAGGCTCAGTAACAGCCGGCTTTTATCATTGGTTTGCAAATCAATAATCAAGTCATACTGCATGGCTGCCACTTCAGCCAGCCACTGCCGGTAAATACGCCAACGCCCTGATTTTTGCTGCAGATTCAAACACCAGATGCGCTCAAATCGAGGATCATCTGCAAACAGGGACTGCCAGGCTGGCAAGGTATTTAAATGCAAGACGGCCTGTGGAAACGCCTGATGAATGTCCTCGATGGCGGCTGTGCTCATAACAATATCGCCCATGCCGCCCCACTTGATGATCAGGATGCGTTTGATCTCCTGCCGGGCGGGCAAATCGCAGACTACGGTCTGATCGAGTGACTCCGACAGGCAGTCAGCATCAAGATAACTCTTTAGCCTAACTTGCTTGTGCATCCTGATCCCTTTGCAGACTTGCAATCATGAGGCAGGCCAATAGCATGAGCACCGGAAACCACCAAGGCACCAGCATGGGTTGCGTGGTGTTGAGCGGAAAATAAATCACCATCAGTGGTAAGGCATAAGGCCAGGCTTGCTGTTGTAGCGGACGCGCCGCTTGCCTGAACCAGGCCACACATAACCCCATAATCGCGATCAGGCCGATGCCACCCACCAGGCCGGTTTCGGCCAGCCACTCAACATAAATATTATGCGTATGGGTAGGGTGAGCCACAAAAGGGTCATCACTGCGCGTGGCATACTCGGCATAAACACGCTTGAAGTGATTGCTGCCGACACCGGTAAGCGGGTGCGCCTGCCACATGTGTAGCCCGGTTTCCCACAAATTGAGGCGGTAGCTTAACGCATGATTCACGCGGTCAAACGTCGACTGCTGCGTATCCGCAATCGCCTGCGTATGCTGCAGTTTATATTTGGCCAGTTGCGGGCTCAACGCACCAGCCAATGCCACAGCCAGCAAGGGCATACAAAGTACCGCGGCCCACACTTTCCAGCTTGCCCGCTGCTGCCACAAGGCCAGTAACAACATCAGCAAAAATATATACAAGTATCCTCTGGCACCAGAGAGCGTCACCACCACGCCAACGCCTAGCACCAGTCCCCACGCCAACCAGGGACGCTGGGGCAACCAGTGATAAAACAGCAGCGGCAACATAGGTAACATCAGAATCCCTTGGTGCAAGTCATGAAACATGCCGGTAATGCGGCCTTCCGGTGTTTTGGCAATACCAAGCAGATCGACGCCGAAAAGATATTGAATACTGCTATCCAGCATCCACAACAGCATGATGCCCGTCACCCATTGCGCAAACAGCTGGCGATAGCGGGTCACCTGGAATGTCAGCAATAATGGGAGCGCTGCAAAATACAGCAGGCTAAACCAGGCTATCGCCGCCAAACTGGCTTGGGGATGTTCAGCCTGCAAGCACGACAGCCACATCGGCAACCATAGCAGCAAGAAGACTGCACTCCAGCGACGCACTACAGACTGCCTGAATATTGCCACTCCCGACCTAAAGCATAAAAACACGCCTACCATGGCCAGCAAAGCGGTGGGCAATCGGGCCCCGCCAGAAAACGGACTCCAGGCGATCATCATCACCGCCAGCAAGGTACAAGCCCAAGCCAAGCCCGGCGGCATCCGCACCGCAGTGCTGTCTGCCCATCCTGAAGGCCAGACTTTAAACATTGTACGTGCAAACATCATGTGTTCACATCCAAAGGCTGAGACATGACGCGCTGGTAAACGTCCAGCGTTTTCTGTTGCATGTCGGCTAAAGTAAACAGAGTATTCGGGCGCACCGCAGGCCGCTCCTCCAGCCAATTCAGGGTCAGAATCGCCGCTTCAGCAATATTGCCCACTTGCACAGCCCCTTCCGGTAATAAGGCCGCCATTTGCTCCGCCACGCCGCCATGATCATACGCAATCACCGGCACACCCAGACTCAATGCCTCCAGCGTGGTCCGTCCAAACGCCTCAGGTGCTAAAGACAGCGAATAGACGATCTCGGAAATCGCCATGATATTTTTCACGTCTTTGCGATAACCCGTCATCGTCACGCAATCGCTCAGGCCGGCCAGCGCAATCTGATGTTGCAAAGTCGCTGCGAATGCCTGCTTGCCAGTATCGACCTCCCCCACCAGCAAAGCATGAATATCTTTATGTTGACGACAAACCACCCCCACCAGCTCGACAAAATCCTCCGCGCCTTTCCAGCGCGAAATTCTGGCCGGGAGTAATAGCAGGCGTTTGCCCTGGGTCTGCGGATATTGGGCAAACCATTGCTGCTTCCAGTCCGCCTCTGGCTGGTAGCCCGGGAAGTACTGAGTGGTATCCACCCCGCGGTAGATCAGCGTCATCTTATGGTTTTCAAGCTGGTAGTGCGTTTGCGCATAGGCTTGTATGGTTTTTGAAATCACTATCACTTGCTCGCCCGCGGTCATGATCCGGCTATACCGGCCAGGCCGATAATACCCATGCACGGTCGTCACCAAGCGCGGACGCTGTGCACGTGGCATGGTTTTCCAGGCCCAATAGACCACCCAGGCTGGAAAGCGCGAACGGACATGGACAATATCTACCTGCATTTGCCGCCAAATGCGTTGTAATTTGGGAATCCATAACAAGGTCAGTAATGACTTACGTCCGACCGGACAGGTCAGGTGCGTACTGCCAGCCGCCTCAAGCTCGGCCACCATGCGCCCGCCCGCGGACATCACCAGCGAGCAGTGCCCTTGTGCCACCAGTGCTGCAGCCACCTCGAGGGTGCCGCGCTCCACACCGCCAGATTGCAAGGCGGGCAGCACTTGTAAAACAGTGAGTTTTCGCAAAAGCAGACTTCAACAACTAGATTAATCGTGAGACCAGACGGCTGGATGCAGGACGGTTGAAATGGGCCAGTAACAAGTCGCAGCAACGGCTGGCTTCATTAAACCCCAGCACCGGACGCATAAATTGGCGATACAAGCCATAAGGGTCATAACGCGTGACCAGTTGGCGGTCTATGAGTTTTTCGATGCCGCGGCTCACCCGGCTGGCACGTTTGGCGGTCAGATTAATGATGCCGACGGCAACCTGTGCTGTCAGCGCCTCATACACCATGGAAACAGAATCCTCGGTCACCCAGGCCGCAGAAACCGTTGCCAACTTGGCTGGCAACCAGCCTGGCCCGGTGTCTGTGATCGCCACAATTTCGAGATTGGCAAGGCGGACACGCTGCATGGCCGAAATAAAACTGGCCGGCGTACGTCTGGAGGTGGTCAATACGTAATGCTGATCAGGATGCTTGCGTACCAGGTCGTAGACTTGCGCCACCACGCCCAGCTCATCCCATTCAAAATGTTTGCTGGGCCCGCCGACCATGATCAGGACCTGCTCGGTTTGCTGCACTTTGCTGGCAGGCTGGATGTGATTGATCACCCCACGGGTCTCAATAAAGCTGGCAAATCCGCGATATTGGTCGTGCTCGGGGATCAGACACACATCAAACAATTCGGCTGGCAGGCTAGGCTGCATCATGCAAACAGTTTTGCCGCCATACGCACGTTTGGCAGCCAGCATATGGGCATGGGTCGCATGACCGGCGCCGATAATCAGATCCGGTGCAGGCAAGCCCTCGCCTGCCGGCCATTGCCCCAGCAACCACGACAACCAGCCGTGACCCGCGTCCTTGATCTGGAGATCAAAGACCTGTAGCGCTAATCTGGCCTGCAAGGCCTGAACCAGTCCTTGCGACTGATGCTGATGTCCTGGTTTGCCATCCAGCAAACGCCAAACCACGAATGTTTGAGTTGAATGAGTTTCTCTGATCATATGCATCACCTGCGACTAATACGCAGGATAGATGCAGATCATGACGACTTGATTAAGCCAAGATGAACAAATTGTGTCAGCCCGGCCCCGTAACCGCTAGGCCGGACCAAACAGAGTTATTGCGCGACCGCGCCAAAGACCTTTTTCAGCAGATTGCTGGCTTGACCCACCGGATCCTGACGGATCGCAGCCTCTTCTTTGGCAATCATCAGGTAGACGCCGTCTAGTGCCTTTTGTGTCACATACTGATTGATATTGGCATCTTCTTTTTTGATCAGGCCAAACTGGCTGCCCATTTCAGCATACTTGTTATAAGTATCTGCCAGCTTCACGTTAGCCGTGGCTTTTTGCACGATGGGCAAAAACTTGGCCGCCATGTCAGTTGCGGTGGTTTTCTTGAAGTATTGCGTGGCAGCATCTTGCGGACCCGTCAAAATCCCCTTGGCATCAGTCAGCGACATTTGCTTGACCGAATTTAGCAACAAGGCCTTTGCCTCGGGCACGGCTTGTTCTGCGGCACGATTCATTTTCAGCACCAAATCATCGGCCTGACTGCCCATGCCTATCATGCGCATGCCTTTTTCGATTTTCTTTAACGAATCCGGCAGCGGAATTTTGACCTCCTGGTTACCCATAAAGCCATCCGTCGCCCCCAGCATGCTCACCGCTTTGCTGGCACCCTGACTCAGCGCCAGTTTCAAGCCATCACTGGTTTCCTTTTCGCTGAGCTGGCTCACCGCCCCGCTCTCGCTACGGCCACTGGCAGCACTATTGACCTCTTTTTCCACCATGTCGCCCAACGCCTTCAAGTCCAATGCCTGCGCCTGCATCCCGATTGCATTGCTCATGAGCAGTGCAGTCAATATCACCTTGGCTTTCATTTTCATGCTGTTCGTTCTCTCATCAAGTTGAGCGCAGTGTACCCAGAAAACACAAAGCAAGTCCAGCGGACTTGCTTTGTGTGGGCTTGCGCAAAAGCCGGGCGCTTACGCTTTGAACGGTTTCACATTCCAGATACGTTCGGCATATTCACCGATAGTGCGGTCACTGGAGAATTTAGCCATCCGAGCCACATTCAAAATCGCCATACGCGACCAGGCTTCCTGATCTTGATACAGGGCAGCCACTTTCTCCTGCGCGGTAACATACGCGGCATAATCGGCCAGTAACAAGTATTGATCGCCTTTGTGCAACAGGGTATCAATAATGGCCTGGTAGCGTGATGGCTCCTCTACCGAAAAATAGCCATTGGCGATCATATCAATCACCTGCTTGAGTTCGGCATTGCCATGGTAATAATCCCACGGGTTGTAGCCGCTGGCTTTCAGCTGCGCCACTTCTGGTGTGGTCAGGCCAAAAATAAAGATATTTTCACTGCCGACCTCTTCCATGATCTCCACATTGGCGCCATCCAGCGTACCTATGGTCAAGGCCCCATTGAGCGCCATTTTCATATTACCGGTGCCACTGGCCTCGGTACCTGCGGTCGAAATTTGCTCGGATAAGTCGGCGCCCGGGAACAGGATTTCTGCCGCACTGACCTCGTAGTTAGGATAAAACACCACTTTTAACTGGTCTTTGACCGCCGGGTCGTTATTGATCATCACCGCCACATCGTTGATCAGGCGGATGATCTGCTTGGCCAACCAGTAGCCAGGCGCCGCCTTGCCTGCAAAAATGATCACCCGTGGCGTGTGATGGCTGGCATGACCGCTACGAATCCGGTTATACAGCGTGATCACATGCAGCACATTGAGCAACTGGCGCTTGTACTCATGAATACGCTTGATTTGCACGTCAAACAAGGCATCCGCGCTGACCGCAATACCCGTCTTCTGCAAAATCTTGTCGGCCAGGCGCTGCTTGTTGGCTTTTTTCACTTCGCGGAACGCTTTTCTAAACGCCGCATTCTCGGCAAACGGCTCAATCTGCTTGATCAGGCTCAGGTCCTTCTGAAAGCCGGTGCCGATTTGCTTGGTCAGCAATTCTGTCAGCAAAGGGTTGGCCTGGTTCAACCAGCGGCGTGGCGTGATGCCATTGGTCACATTGGTGAACTTGCCAGGATAAATTTTGTTGAAGTCAGCAAACAGCGTGGTTTTCAACAACTCGCTGTGCAGCTCGGCCACGCCGTTCACGGTATGGCTACCAACAATCGCCAGATGCGCCATGCGCACACGACGGCCGTGGGTTTCGTCAATGATGGACACTCGTTGCAACAAGCCGGTATCGCCCGGGAAGTGCTGATTCACCATTTGCAGGAACTGGTGATTGATCTCGTAAATAATCTCGAGATGCCGAGGCAACAATTGTCCGAACATGTCCACCGACCAGGTTTCCAGGGCTTCTGGCATCAAGGTGTGGTTGGTGTAGGCAAACATTTTGGTGACCAGCGTCCACGCACGGTCCCAAGGCAAGTGATAATGATCCACCAATTGATGCATCATTTCGGCCACGGCAATCGCTGGGTGGGTATCATTCAACTGAATGGAGACCTTGTCAGGCAAGGTGTTCCAATCCGAGTTGTAATTGGTAAAGCGATGCAAAATATCCTGTGTAGAGGCCGAAACAAAGAAGTATTGCTGCTTGAGGCGCAACACCTTGCCCGACTCGGAGGTGTCATTTGGATAGAGCACTTGCGAGATGGTTTCGGCACCGTGACGGCCTTCTACCGATTTTTCGTAGTTACCTTCGTTAAACGATTTCAAGTCAAACTCATTGGTAGCCTTGGCAGACCATAAGCGTAGATTATTCACAGTCTGCGTGCCATAGCCAGGCACAGGTACGTCATAAGGCATGGCCACCACCGTTTCATGATCAACCCAATGATGTTCCACGCCACGTTCGGTGTGTACATGCAACACGCGGCCATAAAACTTCACCTCGCAAGTATGCTCGGGGCGCTGAATCTCCCAGATATTCTGATACCGCAACCAGTTATCAGGATTTTCTTTTTGCTGGCCTTTCTCGATGGTTTGCCTAAACATGCCGTAGTCGTAACGGATGCCATAGCCGGTAGCCGGAATATCCATGGTCGCCATCGAGTCGACAAAACAGGCAGCCAAGCGGCCCAGGCCGCCATTACCCAACGCCGCATCGGGCTCCATCTCGGCCACGCCTTCCAGCTTTTGGCCAATCTCCTGCAAGCCTCCGCTTAGATCGGGTGCAATGCCCAAATTCAGTGCGGCATTTGACAGCATACGGCCAATCAAAAACTCCAGAGATAAATAATAAACGCGCTTGGTATTGGCGTCGCGATAAGCGTCGCGGGTATTCACCCAGCGGCTCATCAAGTGGTCGCGCACGGTAAACGCAGCCGTTTGGTACCAGTCACGCGCCGTGGCCCAAGAGTTTGATTTACCAATAGAAAAAGTCAGGTGGTTACGCAACGCCTGGGGGATAGGCAATTGCTCTAACAAAAACTCTTCAACCGGTTGCGCAGTTTCGACGGGTGTCTTGGATTTAGGCGTTTTCTTCACATTGGCAGTCATGCATCTTCCCCTTGAGTTTGATTCATAGAATTGCTTTCAGTTAGCAAAAGCAAAAAGCAAGCCTACAGCAAGAATATGTCAGACAGAAAAAAAGCCACAAAATTCATGCTGTGGCTTTTGATTATAGCGCCCGTGCTTTGCGGGCAGAGAAGACTTTTACAATTTCCAGGTATAAGCCACGCCCAATGCATCCTGATACATGCGCACATTCGCGTCCCCTCCACCAAATCCAGCAGGGATCGAATTTTGACCGCGTACTGTATTTTCAAAGGCATGGGTATAAGCAAACGAGACTTCCGATTGCGGACTCAACACCCAAGTCGCGCCAATCGACACATGATCTTTCACCACGCCAGGCGCCAGGATATTAAACAGCGTATCGCCCGCGCTAATCGGCTGATCCACATGGTTATAGCCTGCACGCAAAATCAACTCCGGGCTATATTGATACAGCGCACCGATCTTATATACCTTGGCATCCTGCCAGTTAAATCCGGCGCCATTATCGTTACCCAAGCCATTGCTCAAGTTAGATAAAGAGGCGTTACCAACAGCATCTACCTCACTGTAATTGATGCGCTGAAAATCCGCGGCCAGCGTCAACGCCGGCGTTACTTTGACCGCCACACCCACGCCATAGGTGGAGGGGATATCGAAATCACCCTGCTCGGCAAACAAGCCCTTGTACTTGTCAAACCGGCTCATATAAGTACGGCTCTGATAAGTGGCCCCCAGCGTCACGGCATCTGTGATTTCGCCCAACCAGCCAATATGCACGCCCGCCCCATAAGAATCATCATGACCGTTGTTGGTCAGATTGGCTGCCGAACTACTGGCATTGCTAAAGTTTTGCAGCCCCTTGGCTTCAAACCGCTGATAAGCCAGATTGAGGGAAACGCCCAGCGTATGATGCTCCTGCACCTTCCAGGTGACGGTAGGCGCCACAAACACCTGGGCCAAATCCACGCCCGTGCGGCGACCATTACTGTTAAACAGCGGAATACCGTTTTTGTAGTCAGTATTCATGCCGCCATTACCGTAAACACTCACACCCAGCGTGACATCCTCAGAATATTGCGTGTTGTAGCCTAACTCTGGAATAAAGAAATTCTGGCTATCATTGCCTTTATAAGTCCCATTGGCTTCTGGCGCACCACTGCCTTCAATCTCCGATTCACGCACCGGCCTAAACCAAGTCACGCCCGCATCCACACGGCTCCCCACTTTACCCATCCCAGCCGGGTTGGCCGCTGCCGCCAGCGCATCTTGTGGCAAAGCGATGCCCACGCCACCAACGCCTTGAGAGCGAACACCATACCCATGAAAAAAATAACCATCCGTCGCCCACGCATTACCAAACGAAAAAGCGACCGCTACCGGAATAATCTTTGACCACTGATACATCTCAATCCTTCAATAACCTTGTTGGATTGCAATATATCAAGCGATTAAAATTCCAATAAATAATATATAAAAATATATTTATAACTAAAAAATATAAAAGCCCGCGGCGCGGGCTTTTATGAAGGAGAGCTTAATTAAGGATACATTGAGTCAATTTGAGCGGGATTGAACGCGTTGGCAACAAGTTGCCCTCTCTACTCGGCTTTTGCTCGTCCCGGTTGATTGATCGGTCATGCAGCTCATTTTTCACGTGTAAGTGCTTGACCACCAGCACCAGGAAAATCAAGTACTACGTTGTTTTCGTCTTTGATTATTACCATAATCCCGCCACCTGGTTTGCCATCAGTTGTTTTGAAGTCTATGCCCCATGTATTATCAGTAAGGTTGATATAGCTAATATTTGCTTTATTTGGTTCAGCAAGTGGTTTCCCGGAGAAGTCAAAAGCCGTATATGTGATTGTTGAAGGTGTAAACTCCCAAATGAAATTTGCTTTAGGTGCATGGCCTTTCCATTTGCCGAATAACATATAAGGTTCGCCAGCAAAAGCTAAGTGAGAAATTGATAAAACAAACGCTATTGTTGTGATTCGTATAATATTCATTTGAAGTCCTTCATAAATTAATCAGGTTATTAACCCCAGTAGATACCGTTATGAGAGACAAGCTTTTAATGCATTGCCTATATGGAAAGGTTTTCATTTAAAACGGTATCTACACGGCTAAGCTGGCATTTCCTTAAGCAATTGAAATAACGTTTCCCTTTCTGCAGGGGTTATGTTCTTAACGCGCGACTTTCCCGAGGAGCTAATTATGACTATGTGCTCCCAGCCTTTGTCGGCAGAAAACAAGTCAAGAGAACTGCGGCTACCATTAGCGTGAGTTAGAAGAATCACTTGCGATGGTGAGGGTGGGCTCACTAACAACACTCCCACCTCTGAATTATGTTCGTGAAGCCAGCGTTCTAATGCCTTTAGCTGAACTTGGTTTAGCCTCCATGTCCTTGTGTGCGGAAGGGCTGTAGTTAATCCTTGATCTGTTACCTCTACCGCAACCAGTGGAGAAAAATCCTGTTCGCAACCAGCAAGAACAGAAACAATTACAAAGATGATCAGATAAAAATAGCGCATGACTAATATATGGCTAACATTTCACAAAAGGGACACCATCTGACCATTGATTTCTACAGCAATTGGCGTTTGATTGTGAATGCCTAAATACTTCCTCTGATCGACTGATCCACATCGTTACCATTGCTCAACTCTTGTAATGATCAGTTATCGATTTTGCGACGACGTGTGGCAACAATACACACAACGCCCCCTAATGCTGACATGTAGATTGAAGACGGTTCAGGAACTGAGGCTGAAAAATTTGTGTAGCCAGACGCTTTTGCTAAGGGCGAGAACGGAATAAATAACTGGTAATTTCGCGTTGATCCGTCTTCAAAAGTGAATTGATAGCTCGCCTTGGATGGTGAGTAGCTCGACTTAAAGGAAAAATATCCAAGATTCGTTGAGGATGTCGAGACACTCTGCCAAATCAACGTTGTTTTGCTATCAGAGCCTTGTTTGTCTACGATATAAGTCCAGCCATCTGGAATCCTCATCGAGAAGATGCTGCTATCAGTGAAGTACGGCATGACAACCGTTTTAGCCTCAAGCGGTGCTGCAAACCCATAATTCCAGCCAGTTGAGTCTTGAAATGGCACTAGCACGATGGGGGAAGGCTGAAACACTATGGGGACATTCAGAAGTGGCTGAAGATGTGCCTGTGCTGATGGGCGATCATCACAAACGTATCCAGAAACACAAAGGGTACCAGCTTGCGCTTGCGTCGACATGTTGAACGTGGTCAGCATCACCACAAAAAATAGTATATGTCTCTTCACTAGAGATTCCCTGATGATTTTTTTCAATCATCCTACTGACTGCACATTACAAGCATGTTAAGTCTAGCGAAGCTCTCTAAATAGTCCGAAGGGTGGGCAAGTTATTCCCACGCGTAACAATCCAACAAAAAAATTCAGCTGAACCAATAAACACCATCGCTTTAATCAAAAAGTCTCTCTGTCAGATAAAGAAATACGAGCTTCAGTGACTTCATCGCGTGGGCAACAAGTTGCCCCCTAATTGGCTTGTAAATTGTTTGCGCTTTGAAGGCATTTAGGGTTGAGGATTTCGCATTGCAGCTTGAACCTGGGATTGGGCAAGCAACCACTGGCGACCAAAATCTCTTGACCCTTCAATCGGTGAAAGAGCCATGTGAAGTCGGGATACAACGTCAAATACAAAGCTGAACTGCGTGAACATGGCCTCTAGGTCAGCCTTTGTATAGATGAACAGCTCTTTCCGAAGCGGAGCTTGAGGGTCAATATCAGTTTCAAGGTTCCATGCCTTCTGATTGGCTCGTGTTAGCCAGGCGGCGAACTTGGCCGATGGACACCATATTAATTGGTCCGGCTCGTTTGATATGACTCCAAAGATGCCGTGAGCTAAATCATTTCGCTCGCTGCTTGACGACTTATGGATGGCCATCACGGCCTTAAACATTGCAAGATCCTGCCCATCCAACCGTATAGAAGCAGCGCTAGAGAGGGCATCACGTTGAGCCCGTGCGTTTTGTAGAGAGAGATAGACGGCGACGGCCGCATCTGATCGAGAGTCGAGCAACGTTCCAAGGATAAGAGACATCTCGACATCAACAAGCGACCACGTAAGTAAGCATCGTGCAATGATTGACGCCATTTCAGGCCGGTCAGCCATGCAGTTCTGATTTATGTAGTAATGGGCGTCTGGATTAGCTCGAAGAAATGGCTGTCTTGGCATACATCAGCTCGCTAAGTTTGTGCATTTGCGCGCGTTAGATTTCGGAGCCTAACTATTAAGTAGCCGTCCTAATGACAGCAGGTAATAGAGCGTTGAAGTTTTCATTTTTATATAAAATACAATCACTTGATTTAAAAATAGAGAGCGTATTTAAAGAGGTTAATTACAACTAGCCAGTTCTTGCTTATTTGTTGATAAAACATAATGCCACAGCTGTTAAAAATCTACTAAAAATTCGTTGTTTTTCTATGCGGGATTGCAGCGTAAGCTTCTATGACGGGACTGGGAATTAATCTTCATTGCAAAACAAAAAAGCCACCTTTGTGGGTGGCTTTTTCTGATACCTCAACTTCACAATTACAGAATCAAACTATTCATCCGCTTCACAAAACTAGCCGGATCTTCCAACTGGCCACCTTCTGCCAACAGCGCTTGATCAAACAGCACATGCGCATAATCGGCAAACTTGGCATCGTCGCTTTCAGCTTTCAATTTTTCAACCAAACGGTGGGTCGGGTTAATCTCTAAAATCGGTTTGCTGTCAGGCGCTTTTTGACCAGCCGCTTTCAGGATACGCGCCAGGTTGCCGGACAAGTCATGCTCTCCTGCGACTAAACAAGCGGGAGAGTCAGTCAGGCGGTGCGTAACCTTCACTTCTTTCACGCTCTCGCCCAGCGCGGTTTTAATGCGCTCGACCAGGTCTTTGGCTTGTTCTTCAACCTGTTTTTGGGCTTCTTTGTCAGCTTCGTCTTCCAGCTTGCCGAGGTCTAAGTCACCCTTGGCAATCGACTGCAATTTTTTGCCTTCAAATTCGGTCAGACTGCCCAGCAACCATTCATCTACCTTGTCGGACATCAGCAACACTTCAATGCCTTTTTTGCGGAAGATTTCCAGGTGTGGTGAGTTTTTCGCCGCAGCAAACGTATCGGCTGTGATGTAGTAAATCGCTTCTTGCTCGGGCTTCATGCGCTCAATGTAGGCCTTGAGCGAGACATTTTGCTCCTCTGTATCCGCGTGGGTAGAGGCAAAGCGCAACAGGCTGGCGATCTTGTCTTTGTTGGCAAAGTCTTCGCCGGGGCCTTCTTTAAGCACGCGGCCAAACTGTCCCCAGAACTTGGCGTAGTCTTCGGGTTTATTTTCAGCCAGGTCTTCGAGCAGGCCCAGCACTTTTTTCACTGAGCCGTTTTTAATCGCTTCTACGTCGCGGCTGTCTTGCAGAATCTCGCGCGAGACGTTGAGTGGCAGGTCAGCGGAGTCAATCACGCCACGCACAAAGCGCAGGTATTGTGGCATCAGTTTCTCGGCGTCTTCCATAATAAACACACGTTTCACATACAGTTTGATGCCCTGGCGGCGATCACGGTCGTATAAATCAAACGGCGCTTTGGCTGGCACGTAGAGCAGCGAGATGTATTCTTGCTTGCCTTCTACGCGGCTGTGGGTATAGGCGAGCGGATTTTCAAAGTCGTGCGAAACGTGTTTATAAAACTCGTTGTACTCTTCTTCGCTAATGTCGTTTTTGCTGCGTGCCCACAAGGCAGAAGCTTTGTTAACGGTTTCGTCCTCATCGGTGGGGACCTGTTCGCCGTCTTTCCATTCTGATTTTTTCATCACAATCGGCAGGGTGATGTGGTCAGAGTATTTGCGGACGATGGTTTTCAGTTTCCAGTCGTTCAAGAATTCGTCTTCGCCTTCGCGCAGATGCAAAATCACATCGGTACCGCGACCGGCTTTTTCAGTCGCTTCAATGGTGAAATCGCCTTCACCGTGCGACTCCCACTTCACGGCTTCACTCTCGCCTGCGCGGCGGGTAATCAGGGTGACTTTATCGGCAATGATAAAGCTGGAGTAAAAACCCACACCAAACTGGCCAATCAGGTTGGCATCTTTGGCCTGGTCGCCGGTCAGGTTCTGGAAGAATTCTTTGGTGCCGGATTTGGCAATGGTACCAATGTTGTTGATCACTTCTTCACGGCGCATGCCGATACCATTATCAGAAATGGTCAGCGTGCGGGCTGCTTTATCAAATGAAACTCGAATATTTAACTCGCTGTCATTTTCATACAAAGCAGCATTTGAGATGGCTTCAAAACGCAACTTGTCAGCCGCGTCAGAAGCGTTGGAAATCAATTCGCGCAAGACAATTTCTTTATTGCTATAGAGCGAATGAATCATCAATTGCAGTAATTGTTTGACCTCGGCCTGAAAGCCCATGGTCTGCTTGGATTGCGATTCTGCTGTCGCAGTTGTCATGACAGATCCTCCAAAAAACAGGGTTAAACACAAAATTTAACCCTAGATGGGGAAGCAAAAACCGTTTTTCAAGAGGGGAGATTGTGAAACAGGCGGGGATCTATGACAAACCATCATTTAAAACCATGACTGGCAACCGGATTGCGGCGTTGAGGCCAATAAACAAGGCGTTATTCAGCCAATTAAAACCGATTTATTTGCATAGTTTTTGCTAGTTATTTTTTAACGCAGCATTCTTTGTTCTGATGTCAGGTAAGGAGCGTAGTGTATGAATCTCTTTCACACGTTAATCGAGCAAATGCAGGTCATGAAACTGCCGCTATATGCAGTCACCTTGACCGCAGTCCCGCGGGCAGATACCCCGGTGTTGCTCATGTTGCATTGGCATGGCTTCCGCAAACAGCCGACGCCCGCCCTCCCCATGCTTAAACCGACGTTGCAGCCAGTGCCTGGCTCTGCCTTGCAAATCAATGACCGCTGGCGGCAACCGGAAGTGGTCGACGAAGCCGTGCTGGACGCGGCCTGGCAACTGGGCGCCTGGGACGTGCAACGCGAAGAGCACCGCGCTTGCACCTGGGTCGGCGCCAGCGAGCAGGAAGCGCTGGCTTGCAAACAGGCGTTTGGTAAATATGATGAAGTGCTGGAAGACGAACTGCTGGTCAGCGATGCCCCAGACCGTGACGAAATGTTGTACCTCGGTGCCAAAGTTGGGTATATCCGCTGGCAATTCCGGCCAGTGAATGGCGGTGTCTGGCAATCCACGGCTGAGGACGACACCTTACTCGAAGATGGACGGCGTATCCCACCCTGCCCGATTCGGCCCCTTGCACTGAAAGGGGGCAAATTGAGCAAAACCGCGTATCGATTGGGGCAGATCAACCGTATCATTTTGTTGAAGTAAGCAAAGGCGAGCGCCTTCGGCGCTTGCCTGCAAGATTAAAGTGCTCCCAAGCATGGCAGGCGGTGAGTATGCATTGCCGCTGGTCGGCCTTAATCAGTGCCGCCCACTGCGTTTATTGCTAAGTGCTATGGCATGGACGTAATGACGTCCGGCAGAAAAAATACCAAAACATCCAGGATCGCGATTAAATTTTTATTCTTTTTAGAATGCGAACCACCGTCATGACCGGGCAGAGCCTTGTATTTGCTCGCCTTTACGAAAGGCGCACGCCAGCGCGCTGGTCATCGCTGATTTTTTCATATTACTTTCACTGGCCTCTGCCAACATAACAATTTATACTGTTTGAACGATGTGTCTGGGGAGGCAATGATGGCAACAATTGAGGTGACTGAGACCAGTCCCAATTCATTTTCTGTCACGGTGCATGGGACACAAACCACCTCACATCAAGTGAATGTCAAGCCAGATTATGCCCAACCATTGCTTGATGCCAGCCAAACGGTGGCAGAACTGGTCAGTGCCTCGTTTCAGTTTTTACTTGACCGGGAATCGAACACCAGCATTTTGAGAAGCTTTGATTTAAGCGTGATTGAACGCTATTTCCCAGAGTACCCACAGGCCATACAACGCTATCTTAAGTAATCACCTCCGTATTAACGCATGCTAAATATTAATCATGACACCCAGCTCGCCGCTGTAGATTTGGGCTCCAACAGTTTTCGTCTCGAGATCGGGCGCGTGGTCGATGGCCAGATTCTGCGCGTGGATTATTTGAAAGAGGCGGTCCGCCAGGGCGGGGACCTGGACGAAGACCGAAATCTGAAACCGCAGGCGTTTGAGCGCGGCCTGAAATGCCTGGCCCGCTTTGGCGAGCGTCTGAAAGATTTTCCGGTAGAACATGTGCGCGCTGTCGCGACCCAAACCCTGCGTGAAGCAACCAATAGCGAAGATTTTATCCGCCAAGCACAAAAAGTGCTGGGCTATCCCATTGAGATTATTTCTGGCGTCGAAGAGGCCAGGCTGATTTATCAGGGCGTCAGCCGCATGTTGCCGCAATCGGACGAAAAGCGGCTGGTGGTGGATATTGGCGGACGCTCTACCGAGTTTATTTTGGGTCAACACTTCCGCGCCACGGTGACGGAATCCTTGCGCCTGGGCTCGGTGGGCTGGTCACAAAAATATTTTGCCGATGGCCAGTTTAGCGAACGTAATTTTGAACGCGCCGAAATTGCTGCCGAGTCGATTATCGACATGATTGCCAACCGCTATGTTGGAAAAGCAGAGGTGGCCTATGGCGCCTCGGGCACGGTGGGCGCGGTCGCCGATGTGTTGGCAGGCGCAGGCTTCGCGGCTGACCGCATTGAACGCGCGCAGCTGGAGTGGCTAAAGCAGACGCTGATCAAAGCCAAATCGCCAGACCGGCTGAACATGGAAGGCCTCAAGGATGACCGGCGTGCAGTGATTGGCGGTGGCCTGGCCGTTCTGACCGCAGTATTTGATACCTTGAAAATTGACACGCTGATGGTGGCTAATGGCGCGTTAAGGCATGGCGTGCTTTATGACATGCTAAACCCGGAAGATGTCACCGAAGATTTGCGTACTGCGTCGATTGCCAGATTGTGCAAGCAATTTGGTGTTGAAATGGAGCATGCCAACAACGTCAGCAAAATGGCGCTGTATTTTTACGACGCCATGCTGGCCTGTGATACGCAGAAGCCGCTGCTGCATTGGGCGGCGCTATGCCATGAAATTGGCTGGGCGATTTCACATACCGATTGCAACAAGCATGGTGCCTATATTCTGGATAACACCGAATTGATGGGCTTTGCGCAAAGTGAACTGCATACCATCAGCCTGCTGGTGCTCGGCCATCAAGGCAAGTTACGCAAACTGGATGCAGACTTTGATAATCAGGATTTGGTTTGCCAGCTCATGGCATTGCGTCTGGCCGTAATCTTTTGCCATTCCCGCCGCATGCCCTCGCTCAAGCACCTGCAGCTGGAGCGCCATAAACAGCAGTTTATCCTGGCGCTGTCCACGCAATGGGCGAACCAGCATCCGCAGACCCATTACCTGCTGGAGGAAGAGTGCCTGCTGTGGCAAAAACTGGGCTGGCAATTAGAGATTCGACACACGTAAAAAAACGGGCACCAGGCCCGTTTTTTTTGATCACAACTTAATCTTTTTTCTTTTTCTCTTTCTTCTCGTCTTCTTCCTTGAGCTTGGCCATTTTTTCGCGCCACTCTTGCAATTGCTCGTCTTCAATTTCAAGCTGCAAGGCCAGGGCTTCTTCCTGGCTCAGTTTTTCCTTGATGAAGCGTTTGGGTAATTTACCTCCCATGCGGGACAGAATACGCTCAGCCTCATCGGCAGGTAATTGTTTGACTTTATCCAGATACACTGGATTGACCTTGTCTTTCATAGGACTCCCTTTGATTGTCTACTATCCGGCTGTTTAAACAGACCGGATTTAGCTGTTTTGCAGAATCCAGTCGGTGACCGGATTCCACTGTGCAATGTCGACCTCTTTCAAGGTATTCGACAATTCAAAAATACTGAGGCCTTCTTCGGCGGCAGTGACGTAAATCTGCGAAGAACGCAGCATGGACAGCACAGAAAAGCCTGACTCATCCATAAAGGTCAACAGACGCTCCGCGGAACGCGTACGCGGCATCACCCGCATGCCAACCAGACCCACAAATGTTTTATGTTTACGGACGGCTTTTTCTTCTGCCAGCAATTGCAAAAAGTCTTGCGTCGCACCGATATCAAATGCAGAAGGCGCCACGGGTACCAGTACCAGGTCGGCTTCAGTCACTGCATCAGAAATTTTTTTGTCCCGCAAACCACCAGGGGAATCGGTAATTACCCAGTCGGCCTTTTGCAGGGCGGACTTGCCAAGATCATCGGCATTGTAAACAGTGGCGACATGTGCGGGCCGACGCGCAAGCCAATCTGTGGTTGATTGCTGCCGGTCTATGTCTTCGAGCACAATCTTATGCCCCAGCTGAGCCAGATAGCCAGCAAGATTCGTGGCTAAAGTGGTTTTACCGCTGCCGCCTTTGGTATTTGCCACCAATACCCTGCGCATGCTTCGCTCCCCGTTTCAAGGTGTTGAATTTTGTCATGAAAACCAGCTGATATCACACCATATCAATATGAAATTTTTATGACAATTGATTTTGAACAAAAACAGTATAAACTGTTTTTACTGAACCCAACCAGGAGAATCTCATGGCCAGCAAACCAAATAACAAACCCTTGATCCAGAACAAACCGGCCACGACGCCAGCGAAACCGGCTGCCACCGCCAAAGCGCCTGTTGCCAATAAAACGGCTGCAAAGCCAGTGGCACCCGTAGCAGCCAAGCCAGCAGCCAAACCGGTATTAAAAACGGCTGCAGCGCCTAAAAAAGCGAGCGGCACACCAGCGATCAAGGTCGTGAACAAAGTCGCCACGGCACCTGAAAAAGACAAGGCCGACAAGGACAAACCAAAAACCAACAAGGTCAAAATGGAACGTGACAGCTTTACCATGCCCAAAGAAGAGTACGCACAAATCGCGACTTTGAAAAAACGCCTTGAAGCGCTGGATAAACCTGTCAAGAAAAGCGAATTGTTACGCGCTGGCCTGAAACTGCTGTCCGCCATGGATGATGCAGCATTGAAAGCGACACTGGCCAGCATTCCAGTGATTAAAACCGGCAGACCAAAAAAATAAGTTAGTTCACACGCGGCGCCTGCAGTGGCGGCAAGCCACTACGCGCTTACTTGATCAGCTCGGGGCTTTGCACGCTATATAATTTGTAGGGCGGCCCCGATTTGGGCAAGCGCAGCCACCAGACCGCGCCCTTCTTGATGCTGACCTGCCCCTCTGGCAAGCCCAAGGCATGCGCAACCAATTCGCCTATCCAGGGCTGATGACCGACCAGCATCATCGATTCAAACGGGCTTTGCGCCAGGATTTGCAGTAGCGGCTCTAGCGGCCTTTCCGGCGCCAGACGCGTATCTTCCTGCCAGTCGTCGCCCCAATAATCCACGGTTTCACGCGTACGCACGGCAGGACTCACCAGCACATACGTTTGTTTGGGCAAGTATTTTTTGAGCCAGGCGGACATTTGCTTGGCTTGTTTGTGTCCCTTGGCGGTCAACGGCCGCTCAAGGTCAGAGGCCCCATGCATGAGCACCTCTGCTTCTGCATGTCGCCATAAAATCAGGTTTTTAACAGGCATCACACACTTTTATAAAGAATGATACTGGCGTAGTAACAGGTGCTGGCAAGACAGGGGCTCGGCAGCTTCAGTCCGTGCGGCCTGTTGATATTGCCCATTGTCACTCAGTTGCCAGGCATCCAGATTATCTTGCAGATAAAGCTGCAGACTTTCGCGGTAAATGCGTTGCTGCATGGCGGGGTCTTTGATTGGCCAGGCCAATTCTACGCGACGAATCATGTTGCGGCTCATCCAGTCTGCGCTCGACAGCCACATCTGAACCTGACCATCCAGCTCAAAGTAAAACACGCGTGAATGCTCGAGCAGGCGACCGACAATGGATCTGACCCGGATGCGGCCTTTAACCGACGGCGCATCCACCGGCAAGATGCAGGCCCCACGCACAATCAAATCAATCTCAACGCCGGCACTGGCGGCCTTCATGAGTGCATTGACCAGCGGGACATCGGTCAGCGCATTCATTTTAGCAATCACCTTGGCGGGCTTGCCCAGTCTGGCCAGGCGCTGCGCCTTTTCCAGCTGCCGGATCATACTGTTTTGCAGGGTAAACGGCGCCACCAGCAGATGACGCATGGCCGGGATCGGCAGCTCGCTGGTCAAGTGACGGAAGACGGCTTCCATTTCCTTGGTCAGATTGGCATCCGCGGTGAGCATACTCCAGTCGGTATACAAACGCGTGGTTTTCGGGTTGTAGTTGCCGGTGGAAAGATGCCCGTAACGGTGTATCACCTTGCCCTCGCGGCGCATAATCAACAGCATCTTGGCGTGTGTTTTGAGGCCGACCACGCCATACACCACCTGCGCGCCCACCGACTCTAATGCTTCTGCCCAGTTGATGTTGGCTTCTTCGTCAAAACGCGCCTTGAGCTCAACCACCACCAGCACTTCCTTGCCACGGCGCACCGCCTCTTGCAGCAAGCGCAACATGCGTGGATCCGCCCCAGTCCGGTAAATGGTCATGCGAATGGCCAGTACATGCTCATCCTTGACCGCTTCTTCCAGTAGCTGGATCACCACTTCGAAACTCTCGTAAGGCTGGTGAATCAGCAAATCTTTTTCGCGCATTTGCGTCAGTAGCGAAACATTCTTTTTGATGTGCTGCGGCCAGTGCGGCTGGAATGGCACAAACTTGAGATGATCCCCTTTGGCCATGTCTGGCAGCTGAATCAGGCGGCCCAGATTCACCGGACCGTTCACGCGGTATAACGCCAGTGGCGGCAGGTTAAATTGCTTGAGTAAAAACTCGGCCAACGTGTCGTCGCATTCCTGTGTCACCTCAAGCCGTACCGCTTCACCATATTGCCGATGCGCCAGCTCTTCACGTAACGCCGTGCGCAAGTTGATCACATCATCTTCATCCACCTCAAGGTCACTGTTGCGGGTGACGCGGAACTGGGAAAAATGCAGGATGCTGGCGCCTTGGAATAAAACCTCCAGATTGGCGCGGATGATGCTAGTTAGTGAGACAAAGCACTGTTCACCTTTGCTAATAGACGGGGGCAATTGCACCAGGCGCGGAACCACACGCGGCGCACGTACGATGGCGATTTTCTCTTCACCATCGACGGCAATGCGCACAATAAAGTTGAGCGATTTATTGGCCACTTGCGGAAAAGGATGCGAAGGGTCCAGCGACACTGGCATCAAGAACGGCAACACTTCACGCTTGAAGTAATTGGACACCCAGGTGGTTTGCTCTGGGGTCCTGACCCCACCCGAGACCAGATGTACGTGCTCTTTTGCCAGCGCCGGCATCAGCGCATCGTTAAATAGCTGGTATTGCTGGGCCACCAGCGCATGCGCCATGGTCGCTACTTGCTCGCAGGTCGACGCAGTGACCGGGCCACTGGTCACGCCTTGCTGATATGCCTCCATCTGCAAAGGCATGCGGACTTCGAAAAACTCGTCAAGGTTATTGGTGACGATACACAAAAAGCGTAAACGCTCCAGCAAGGGATAGTCCTCTCGCTGAGCCAGAGACAACACTCGGGCATTAAAACTGAGGATACTTTGGTCTCTGTCTAGCAGGGCGGGCGTGTTATTTTTCATGGCGGATATTGTATCGGCTGCAATGCTTTCAATTGTGACAGTTTTATGAAATTACATCTTTCTTAATTCACGCCAGCCGCTTATAGCTGCGCGATGTGTTGCAATCGCAACCGGGCAGCCGTGGTGATCTCGTTCTTTTCTGCCGCGGAAAGTTTTGCCACATGTTTCACCATCAAACTGGTCCGCGGATTGCGTGCAAACAATGCCTCATGCTTGATTAAAAATGCCCAATACAAGGTGGTGAACGGGCAAGCCTGCGCCCCCGTTTTTTGTTTAGGGTCATATTTGCAGTGCTGGCAATAATTGCTCATGCGCTGGATGTATGCACCACTGGCCACATACGGCTTGCTGGTAAAGCGGCCGCCGTTGGCAAACAGGGCCATACCCGCGACATTGGGTAACTCCACCCACGCCACTGCATCAACATACACCGCCAAAAACCAGTCCGAAACCTGTTGCGGGGACAGCTCAGCCAGCGTTGCAAACAAGCCGAGCACCATTAGACGCTGAATATGATGCGCGTAACCATGCTGCAAAGTTTGCCCGATGCACTGCGATAAACAATGCATGCCAGTTTGCCCCGTCCAGAACCAGGCGGGAAGCGCCCCTTGATGGTTAAAATAATTGGCCTTTTCCAGCGCGGGCATTTCCAGCCAATATACGCCACGGATAAACTCGCGCCAGCCCAAAATCTGCCGGATAAATCCCTCTACACTGGCCAAAGGCGATTGCCCCTGCCGATACGCCTGCTCAGCGGCGGCAATTACTTCGCGCGGATTGAGCAATTTGAGGTTTAGGGCCGAGGCCAGCAGTGAATGCCACAAGTATGGCTCTGCTTGCCACATCGCATCTTGATATGGGCCAAACCGCGCCAGCTTTTCTGCAACAAAATGCGCCAGCAAGGTGAGTGCTTGCTCACGGGTGACCGCCCATTGAAAGTCATCCAAGGCTCCCGGATGATCATGAAAGGTCTGATTGACCAGGGTCATCACGGCCTGGGTCACAGCATCGGGTGCAAAAGTGGGTGGCGGCCGCAGGTCTTGTGGCCCCTGCTTGCCCAAAGACTGACGATTGTCCTGGTCATAGTTCCAGTCGCCGCCCTCGGGCGCATCCCCCGCCATTAGAATCTGGTATTTTTTACGCATGCTGCGGTAAAAAAACTCCATGCGCAAAGAAGTATTTTTTTCACCGTAGTGATCCGCCCAGCGCTTGAACTGGTCGATGCTGCACATAAAGTGGGTGTCTTGCAGCACCTGCAGTGGCGTGGCAGATTGCTCAGCCACGGCCTGTAATTGCTGCCAGATACGCCAGTCACCGGGCTCGCATACCTTGATGGCGAGTGGCCGATGCTGTTGCACCATCGCTTGCCAAACGGCTGGCAAATCGGGATAAGTGTGATCATCCAGCACAAAATAGGTCAGCGGAAAGGATTGTGCACGCAAGCACTCGGCAAAATGCCGCATGGCAGAAAGAAACAGGGTGATGCGCTGACGGTGGGACCAAACATGGGTAGATTCTTGCCTGACCTCGGCCATTACAATATGGTCTTGTGCAGGATCAAAATCCAGCAGGGCCGGGTTATCCAGCGTGAGCTGGTCACCCAAAATAATCACCAGATGCCTCATGACGGTGTTGTGCGAGGCTGGCGGCGACAACGTTCAGAACAATATTTGACCTGTTCCCAATTCTTGGCCCAGGCCTTGCGCCAGGTCATGGGCTTGCCACATTGCTGGCAAAGCTTGCTTGGTAGCTGTGTCTTGTTGCCTTTGAAGTCTGAAATCATGCCTCAAAGACTGGAATGGCGTCCGATGGTTCCTTAAATACCTTTTTTTGCTGATAGCAACGGCTGGCAATCTTGCAGATTTCGATAAAGTCTTCCGCCACCAGCGCCGCGCGCCCGAGCAAGCCGCCATCAATATCGGGCATGCTCAACAGGCTGTGGGCATTTTGCGGGGTCATGCTGCCGCCATACACAATGCGGATTTGGTCGGCAAATTCGCGATCACGCTCGGCAATCATCATGCGGATAAACGCATGCATCCGCTGCGCCTGATCCGGGCTGGCGTGCTCGCCGGTGCCGATCGCCCACACCGGTTCATAGGCGATCACCATGTTGAATTTTTTGGCCAGCGCAAATGCTTCGTCATCCAGGCCATATACCACATTCAGCATCTGGTTACGCACAATCAATTCGGCCATATCGCCATCGCGCTCATCAAGCGTTTCACCGACACAAAAAATCGGCGTCAGCCCGGCATGCAGGGCATTGAGCATGCGCTTGGTGGCAACCTGGTTGCTTTCCAGCTTGAGCGCACGGCGCTCGGAATGCCCGATAATGGTGTAGGTGCAACCGAACTCGGCGACCATTTTGGCCGAAATACAGGAGGTAAATGCGCCCTCTGTATACTGGCTGACATTTTGCGCGCCCCAGGCAATGGCCGAATCCTGCAACAGGGCTTGCGCCTGAAACAGGTAGACATAGGGCAGGCAGACCGCCGCATCCATGCCCTGCAGATCGTGCAGTTCTTGCTTGAGACGGTTGAGCAAGCCCTGGTTTTCGAGCAACCCACCGTGTAGCTTCCAGTTACCAACCACTAATTTTTGTCGCATGATGTTTCCTTTATTCATGCCCCCTCGTGCGGATTGTTGATGTGCTCAACTTATGTTTTACTTGTCTTGTCGTTTTACTGACCTTGTTGCTTGCGTTGATGCTGCGTATAACCCGGTGTCACCGGCGGTTAATAAATAGCCGCCATTTTCTCCAGTGAAATCACCTTGATTTTGCTGGCCTGACCGGCACTGCCAAAGGCCTCAAATCGCTCTTTGCACAAATGCTGCGCCGCGGTAATGGCTTCCTTGAAGTATTTGCGCGGATCGAACTCTTCAGGATGTTCGGCCATATGTGCACGGATCGCCGCAGTCATTGCCAGGCGGATATCGGTATCAATATTGACCTTGCGCACCCCGTTTTTAATGCCCTCGACAATTTGAGACACTGGCACGCCATAGGTTTCCTTGATATTGCCACCATATTGCCGGATCTGCTCCAGTAAAGACTGTGGCACGCTGGAGGAACCATGCATCACCAGATGCGTATTGGGGATTTTGGCGTGAATCTCGCGAATACGTTTAATCGACAAGGTTTCGGCTGAAGGCGGCCGTGTAAATTTATAGGCGCCATGGCTGGTCCCAATGGCAATCGCCAGCGCATCGACCTTGGTGGCCGCGACAAAGGCAGCCGCTTCATCGGGGTCCGTCAGCAGCTGTGACTCGTCCAGCTTGCCTTCGGCGCCTACGCCATCTTCCTCGCCAGCCATGCCGGTTTCAAGCGAACCCAACACCCCGAGCTCGCCTTCCACCGAGACACCCACCGCATGCGCAAACTCAACCACTCGGCGGGTCATCTCAACATTGTATTCATAACTGGCCGGTGTTTTACCGTCCTCTTTGAGCGAACCATCCATCATCACGCTGGAAAAACCACTACGGATCGCCATCTGGCAGACCTTGGGCGAAGCGCCATGGTCCTGGTGCATACACACCGGAATATGCGGATACTGCTCAATCGCTGCTTCCACCATTTTGCGCAGAAAAGACTCGCCCGCATAACCGCGCGCACCGGCAGAGGCCTGTAAAATCACCGGGCTATCCACTTCATCTGCCGCCTTCATGATGGAGAGAATCTGTTCCATATTGTTGATATTGAAGGCGGGCAGTCCATAACTGTGTTCGGCCGCGTGGTCCAATAATTGTCTGAGCGAAATTAATGCCATATGTCACACTCCTTTTAATCAGTGGCTTGCGGATGATCACTGTCTTGCCAATGATACTCGCGCAAGCGCTGTATTTCCTGTTTGGCGCCTAACAGTACCGGCACGCGTTGATGACAACTGTCCGGCTGGATAGCCAGAATCGGCTGCTTGCCGTCTATGCTCTCGCCCCCGGCCTGGCTTACCAGCAAGCTCATCGGGTTTGCTTCATAAAGTAATCTTAACCGCCCGGCCCTGACAGGTTGCTTACGGTCGTGCGGATAAAGAAACACGCCGCCTCGGGTTAAAATCCGGTGCACATCCATGACCATGCTGGCGCACCAGCGCATATTGAAGTCGCGACCGCGCGGACCATCGGCCCCTTGCAGGCATTCGCTGATGTACCGCTGCATGGCGGGTGCCCAGTAGCGCTGGTTGCTAGCATTGATGGCAAATTCCGAGGTCTCTTCGGCGATTTGTACCGTTTGCTGGGTCAGCATAAAGGTATTGCTGTCATGATCCAGCGTAAACACATGGGTGCCTTGCCCTAGGGTCAGCACCATTAACGTGGCCGGCCCATACATGAGATAGGCTGCGGCACGCTGGTCCTGGCCGGGTTGTAAAAAGGCCTGCTCACCGAGGGTAGAGACCCCAATATTCGGCAGCACCGAAAAAATACTGCCGACCACGCCGTTAATCGCCAGGTTAGAAGAGCCATCCAGCGGATCCATACTGACCAAAAATGGTGCATCCAGCGTCTCAAACAGCACCGGATGATCTTCTTCTTCTGACAGGACCCCAGCGACCACCGCAGAAGCGCGCAGTTGCGCCACCGCCAGTTCATGGCTGCGGATATCCAGCTTCATCTGGGTTTCGCCCTGCACATTGGTGCTGGTCATTTTTTCAGTCACGCCCTGCAGCGCCCCTTGGCGGATCAGCGCCGCAATCTCAATGCCCGCCTGGGCCAAATGAGAGACCAGTACATTCAGGCCGTGATTTACAGAGACTTTTTCTAAGAACACCTCTAATTGCATGGCAATCACCTTCAGGTTGAATATTGTTAGGCCATGTCACACTGTAACATTGATAGCCGTCATTAAAAGAGCGATGACGCACTGAAATCCAGTGCAGTTATCCCGCACAGGCTATAAAGAATTGCATGCAATGTTTATGCCTGCTATCTGGTAGACGCCCTCACACTGACAATGTTCAACCCAATTGATGACAGCCATGCTGTCGCAGCGGCGAATAGTTAAGTTGGCAGAGTGGAAGCTACTGCAGAAAGTAGCTGTTGAATCGCCTGCTGCGCGGCAATAAAACCCGCACTCGCCGTCACGCAGATACTGGAACCATAGCCCGCACAATGCAGGCCAGTCAGGCCGGCTTGAGGCGTCTCGCAAGCCTCCTGCGGGCGTTCCACGGGCTCATCTGAATACACGGCTATCAGGCCAAACTTGCTTGATTTTTTGTGATCCGAGGCTTTGGGAAAGCCATGGTCACGGCGCAATTGATTACGCACTTTTGACAGCATGCGGTCACCCTGCACATGCGCGAGGTCCGCCAGGCGCAACCGCGTCGCATCAAGCTTGCCCCCGGCGCTGCCGACCATCACCAGCGGTAAGCTGTGTTGTTTGCAATAAGCAGCCAGCGCAATTTTGGCTTTGGTATCATCCATGCAGTCCACAATCAGGTCTGGTTGCCCGGCCAGCATTTGCGTGAGATTGTCCGGCGTCACAAAATCCTCAATCTCGTTCACGACACATACGGGATTAATTTCGGCAATCCGCTCCTGCATGGCCGTGACCTTGGCCTTGCCCAGATTGCCTGACAGTGCATGAATCTGGCGATTCATATTCGATTCGGCAATATTATCCAGGTCTACCAGCGTGAGCTTGCCCACCGCATTGCGCGCCAGTGCCTCAGCGGCCCAAGAGCCGACGCCACCGATGCCGATCACCATAACATGCGCTTGCTGCAAACGCGCCAGGCCCGGCTCACCATACAAGCGGCGCACGCCGGAAAAGCGACGTTCCATGTCGACATCGACAGACAAGTCCAAATCCATTACCCCTAGCTCGTTTCCAGCACCACATACGCCAGGGCAAGATTTTTCTCATCACTGATGCTGATATGCGACTGGTGGATATGATGCTGTTTGAGAAAAGCCTGCAAAGCGGTAGATAATTGCAGCAAGGGACGCCCCAAGGCATCATGCGTCACCGCGATGTTATGGAAGCTGACTTCACCGCGAATGCCGGTACCGATGGCTTTGGCAAAGGCTTCTTTCGCCGCAAACCGTTTGGCCAGAAAGCGGGCTTTGAGCTGGCTAGCCTGGTAGTCAGCCCATTCGGCATCGGCCAGAATGCGCTTGGCAAAGGCCTCGCCAAACTGCTCCAGTGACGCCTGAATGCGCTCAACCTCAACAATATCCGCGCCTATGCCATAAATCATCGCCACTCCTTCTCTGCCATGGATGCGTGTTTATCTGCTGGAAAATTCTTTCATCAGTGCTTTCATTTCGCGCACGGCATGGTCCCAGCCCACAAACAAGGCATGCGCCACAATCGCGTGGCCGATATTCAGCTCTTCAAAGCCTGGCAAACGCGCAATATGATGCACATTGTGATAATGCAGGCCATGCCCGGCATTCACCACCAAACCGGCGGCTTTGGCATGATTGAGGGCAGTGGTAATTTTATCCAGTTCGGCCAGTTGCGCTTTTTCAGTTTCCGCATCGGCAAAGGTGCCGGTATGCAGCTCAATCACAGGTGCGCCCATCTTGGCGGCCGCATCAATTTGCGCCAGATCTGGTGCAATAAACAAGGAGACACGGATACCTTGCTCAGACAGTTTTTTAACGGCGTGTTCGACTTTGGCATAGTGAGTCAATACATCCAGCCCGCCCTCCGTCGTGCGTTCTTCCCGCCGCTCTGGCACCAGGCAGACATCCTGTGGTTTAACCTGAATGGCGATATCAATCATCTCGCTGGTCACCGCACATTCCAGATTCATTTTGGTTTGCAGTAACGGCCGCAAGGCAAAAATATCCGCATCCTGCATGTGGCGCCTATCCTCGCGCAAATGTAGCGTGATGCTGTCAGCGCCGGATTGTTCGGCACGCAATGCAGCTTGCACCACGCTGGGGTATTTGGTACCACGCGCCTGACGGATGGTGGCCACGTGATCGATATTGACGCCTAGTTTTAACATAGTTGACTGAGTAAGAGAACGGACAAAGCCCTATTTTACCTGCTGACAGTGTAAAACCATACCATTAAGCGTTGCCATCAACCATCAATCTGCGGAGCAGTCTGTGTAGATCACCAGCAAATGGAACCACAGTGCATGCCTAGGCCGCTGTCACGCGAATATATCTCGGCCGTCATCAAAGATTAACCCGCGTCCGCCATCATGCCCGCGTAGTAAACACTTTCAACACTACCATGCCCCAGCCTGGGGATGTTAATCAAGCGGGATAATTGTGAATAAATCAAAAGTATTTAAATCAACGGCCATGGTGGCCGCTGTCGCGGGCCTGTCATTCGGTGCCGTGTCGTTAGTCTCTGGCCTGGAAGTCAAGCCCATGCCTGCCCCTACCGAAGGTAAAGGTTCCTGGATGGCAGGTGACCTGCATACCCATACCGTGGAGTCTGATGACTCTCGCACGACGCAGACCCTGGACTTTTTGCTGGACAAGGCGCTCGGCACTTACAAACTGGACTGGATGATTCTAAGCAATCATTTGCGCTCTTCCAAATATGATCAGAACGGCAATTTGCTGGCCAAACCCGTGCCATTTGCCTATGCGATGGAGTCGATTGAGATTCCGCACGTGAAAGACATGCAGGCAGGCGGCACTTACGCAGACAAGATGATACTTTCGGCGGCAGAATGGGATATGCCTACCCACGACCATGCCAACGTGGTCATGTTCCAGAATGAATCGACGCTGGAGACGTCTACCGATGGCGCCAAAGAATTCCAGTACCTGTTTACCACCCTGTCTGAATCGTTGTTTAACCCGCAGGATGTCGCGGCCTGGAAAAACAGGAACGGCTCGGTGCGCCCGAACCAAACCGGGGCAGACGCATTATCAGCAATCGCCTGGTTAAAAGCCCATTATCCGACCACCAGCTTTGCCACCATCAACCACCCGTCTCGCAATCCAAACAAGTATACGATCAAGGACTTTCGTCAAATGAATGACTTGGCCCCGGATATCGTGTTTATGATTGAAGGCATGGTCGGTAACCAGATGGAGCCTGACCGTGGCGGCTATACCTCTGCCTATATTGACGCGAACCTGCCTAACCGCACCTATGGCGGCGTGGACGCCGTTGTTGCCAAAGTGGGCGGCGTATGGGATGCGCTTTTAGGCGAAGGTCGCCACGTTTGGAACATCGCAGACTCCGATTCACACTTCAAGATTGATGCGGCCAGCAATAGCAGCGGCTACTATCCAGGCGAATATGCCAAGAACTACGTGTGGATGCCAGAAAGCGGCAAAGGTACAGCCACCGGCTTGATCGCCAGTCTGCGTGAAGGCCGCATGTTTGGCGTGTTTGGTGACTTGATCAATGCCCTGGACTTCCGCGTCGTCGGTTCGTCTGGCACGGCATTTATGGGCCAGGAAATCAAGGTTGGTGCGGGTGAAAAAATCAAATTGACCATCCGCTTCAAGAGCCCGGATCTTAACAATTACCTGAAGCCGGTTGATGGTAACACCCTCGCCAACATGAAGCCTGTGGTCAACCATGTGGACTTAATTGTCGGTGATGTCACGCCCAAAGCCAGCCCGGACTCTGCGGCTTACAACGTTGCCACCAACCCGTCTACACGCGTGCTGAAGCGATTCACCGCAGCTGACTGGAAAGTAGGCAAAGATGGGTTTGCCTCGGTGACTGTGCAGCTGGTCGCCAACAAAAACCAGTACTTCAGATTGCGCGGCACCAATCTGGCGGTGGATGCGCCTGGATTCAGCTACAACGGCGAACCGCTGGCAGACCAGAAAACCTGGGTACTGAACAATCAGGGCGGCGTGGATAACAATGGTCGTGTCAACGCGATTAACGACCGCAACTACAGCAGCCTCTGGTTTTACTCCAACCCGGTGTTCGTTTCCGTTCGTTAAGATGAAAGAGGAGGCGCAAGACGCGCCTCTTCATCGACACATGACGGGCGTTTGATTGATTTAACTTTTTTAGGATTTGTGATGCAATTGATTAAATATTTAGTAGTGTTTCTGGCGCTCACCTTTGCTGGTAGCGGTGTAGCACTGGCCGATTATCGTTACAACATTGTGGCGGTCGATGATGTGAATGGCGACCCAACCTTCTCTGGCAGCATGACCACCAGCGCGCCATTTTCATTAAACTATCATTTCAGCGTGCTGGACTTTGTCCTGAATGACCCCTTGGACAACGTCAGCTATCGCTCTAGCGATTCCAGCATTAGCATAGACAAACAGGGGTTTACGTTTGCAGCCAATAACGGCGCGTCGACGTTTATCCTGACGTTGTATCCTGATAATAGCTATTTCTCTGAGTTCACCGCACAGGGACTATCCACGGTCAGCAATTCGGGCTATTTCAGTTTTGTTCAGCAAGCAACTGCCGTTCCTGAGCCAGAAACCAACGCCATGCTCCTGGCTGGCTTGGCTGTGTTTGGCTTGCTGGCACGTCGCCAACAGAAAGCCGCCTAAATTCAGGCCGGCTTTGTGAGACGTATTAAGCAAGGCCGAATCTAGCGCTGCCGGTCAGCTTATGACTGGACACCAAGCCAAGGTGAGTGCTGATCTGTCACTCACCTTGCACCCCCCGAGATCATTCCCAGTCGAACGCGAGATCGCGCCAATGACGGACTCAGAACCCTTGTAAATCCACCAGCAATTGCCGGGTATGCAAGGGCTTTTCACCCAGATAATGCTGTAATAAATAACGCATCAACTGCTTGCTTTGCGCTTGAGTGGTGCTATCGCTGTAGTCGCCACGCGCCATTTGTAGCAGCGTATTGCCCAGAATCAGCAGGCCGTTTTTAGTGGCAGACGGATCACAGGCGCCATAATCTGCCTCAAAACGGTAGGTGCTATCGGCATGGATGATTTCACCATGTTCATCATGGGTGAGCGGAACGGCGTAGCCGAGTTCTTGCAACATTTTGAGTTCAAACTTGCGCATGACCATGGCCAGTTGCGTGCCATCTACCGGCATCGGCAGGGCCGACAGTGTCTGTACGGTTTGTGCGTAATATTCAAATAGCTGCACATGGGCATCGTCGCGCGGCAGCAGCCGCAGCAACAGCTCGTTCATGTAAAAGCCGCACATCAGCGCATCGCCCCTGAGCAAGGTGAGGCCGGTCATCCACTCCAAGTCATGCAGGGTTTTGAGTTCATTTTTACCCGACCAGGTGCCAGCCAGTTGCTGAAAAGATTGCAGCATGCCACGCATGGCTGAAAGCGGGCGGCGCGCGCCTTTAGCCACGGCGGCAATGCGGCCCAGGTCGCGACTGAACATTTCGACGACCAGGCTGGTTTCTTTAAAGGGATAGGTATGAAGAATGAAAACCGGTTGCAGGCTTTGTTTGTGGCTGCCTGAATCAGAAGGTTTTACTGCCATGTGGATGCCAGTAGATAAGAACCTGCCAGGCTAGAAACCCAGGCTTTTTAGCGCGCGCGCATCGTCTGCCCAACCACCTTTTACCTTGACCCAGGTTTCAAGATAGACTTTGGAGCCAAACAGCTTTTCCATGTCCTGGCGCGCTTCGGTTGAAATCTGTTTTAATTTTTCGCCACCCTTGCCAATGATCATGGGCTTCTGGCTTTCTTTATCGACAATGATCGCGGCAAAAATGCGACGCAGGTTTTTCACCGTTTCAAACTTTTCAATTTCTACCGTCACCGAGTAAGGCACTTCATCACCCAACAGGCGGAACACCTTTTCGCGGACCAGTTCGGCGGCCAGAAAGCGCTCGTTTTTATCCGTCAGTTCATCTTCGGCATACATGGCAGCTTGCTCGGGCAGATGCTCGCGAATCGCGGCTAACAGCTCATCCAGATAAAGATTCTTTTTAGCACTAACCGGGATAATGCCCGCAAAGTCAAACAGCAAGTCAAAGTCCTGAATCAGGGGCAGCAAGTTGCCTTTGTCGCCCATGAGGTCGGCTTTATTCACCACTAGCAATACCGGTTTGTTCTTAGGCAGCAGTTTAAGCACCAACTCATCGGCCTCGCCCAGTTTCATCGGCTCGATCACAAACAGTACCACATCGACTTCGGTCAATACCTGGGTGACGGTCTTATTAAGCGACTTATTGAGCGCGTTAATATGCTTTTGCTGAAAACCCGGGGTATCGACAAACAGAAACTGCGTGTCTTCAGTGGTATGAATCCCGAGCAGACGGTGACGGGTGGTCTGCGCCTTGCGCGAAGTAATCGCCAGCTTCATGCCCAGAATATGGTTGAGCAAGGTCGATTTGCCCACATTGGGTCTGCCCACGATGGCAATGGTGCCACAACGGAAATGGTCTGAGGCTGTTGTCTGTTCTGTCATGATTGTATCTTGTCCATGGCCAATTTGGCCGCTTGTTGCTCAGCCACGCGGCGGCTGGTGCCCACGCCTGTGGTCGTCAACTTGAGTTTTTTAATTTCACATTGCACGGTAAACGTTTGTGCATGTGCTTCGCCTTCGATAGAGACCACCTGATATTCAGGCAAATCCATTTTTTTGCTTTGCAGGTATTCCTGCAACTGCGATTTGGCATCCTTGTCGATCGATGTTGGATCTATGGTCTGCAGCTTGTCGCGATATAACAAGGCCACTACTTGCTGCGCAGCGTCAAAGCCGCCATCCAGATAGACAGCACCGACAATCGCCTCCAGCGCATCGGCCAGAATAGACGGGCGACGCCAACCCGCACTTTTTAACTCGCCCTCGCCCAACTTGAGCGCATCGCCCAAATGCAGGCTGATGGCAATCTCGGCCAGACTGGATTCTTTGACCAGCTTGGCCCGCAATCGGCTTAAATCGCCTTCGGGGATATCGGGAAACAAATTGAACAGCTGGTGGGCAATGATAAAGTTTAAAACGCTATCGCCTAAAAACTCCAGCCGCTCATTATTAGTGGCCGAAAAGCTGCGGTGCGTGAGCGCTTGCTGCAACAAGTCAGGTTGCGAAAATTGGTAACCAATTCTGGTTTGTAAGACAGGCAGTACGCTCATTGAATGACGATCCCTTTTGCCACTAGGGTTTGCTGGCAGCATCAAAATCAATCAACAGAGACATGGTCTCAGTGAGCGGGATCTTTTTCTGGTAGCGCATGGCCACCGCCCCTGCACTGATTTCGAGCTCACGGCTGGAAACGTCTTTAATACTATCGACCTGCATCTGACGATCAAACGCCGTACGCATGTCCTGCTCGCTTTGCAACAGCGGGTCATGCGCAATCCGGTTAATCGTGGATTGAATCGAGAAATACTCCATATAGGCAGGCAAGGATTTCAAGGCGACTAGGCCCAAAATGCCAAATGCCGTCAATACCAGTAAAAAACCGATAAAGCCGATCCCGTGTTGATCAGAAATCTTTGAGTATTTCATAGATGCTTTCCTCAAAAAGAGACGTCTCGCCACGGCTGACCGCAGCATTAGCCGATACGTTGCCCGATACGGCGCCACTGGTCAAAATTGAACCAGATAAAGAAGGCTTTACCCACCAGATGTTTTTCAGCAACAAAGCCCCAGACACGGCTGTCAGAACTATTGTCACGGTTATCGCCCATGGCAAAGTATTCGCCTTCAGGCACGGTAATGGTTTCGCCCTGCATGAAGCGGTCACCCAGACTACCTGGGCCATATTGGTTCATGATGTCATGAATCAGCACATCATGCTTGACGTCACCCAATTGCTCGCTCAGGCGTGAGGCGGTGACATCCACCGCACGGGCGTTGCCGCTTTCGTCGTTGACGCTCAAGGCATATTGGTAAGGCGCGATAAAATCCAGGCTAATCACCTTGCCGTTAATAGTCAGCTGTTTGTCACGGTACTGAATCTTGTCGCCGGGCAGACCAACCACACGCTTGATATAGTCGATTGATGGGTCTGGCGGATAATGAAACACAAATACGTCACCACGCTGCGGCTTACCCATGGGGTAAAACACATTATTGAGGATGGGCACACGCAGGCCATAGGTGAATTTGTTGACCAGAATATAGTCACCCGCCAACAGCGTCGGCATCATGGAGCCGGAAGGAATTTTGAATGGCTCGACGATAAATGAGCGGACGGTAAATACCAGCAGAATGACCGGGAAAAAGCTTTTACTGTATTCCACATACCATGGATCAGGCACCTCTCCGAGCGCCCCGGCTTGGCGCTGCTTGCGCAGCACCAGGATATCCAGCAGCCAGATCACCCCTGACACCAGCAAAATCACCAACATAAAAATTGCAAAATACATGCTTGTTTCCTGAGTAAGCACCATCACGCGCGGTGATGATGAATCGTGATTATTTATCTTCTACACGCAAGATCGCCAGGAAGGCTTCTTGTGGAATTTCCACATTGCCCACCTGCTTCATACGCTTTTTACCTTCTTTTTGTTTTTCCAGCAACTTGCGCTTACGCGTAATATCGCCGCCGTAACATTTAGCCAGCACGTTTTTACGCATGGCCTTCACAGTTTCACGCGCAATAATATTGGCGCCAATGGAGGCCTGGATGGCAATATCAAACATTTGCCGTGGAATCAGCTCGCGCATTTTAGAAACCAGTTCGCGACCACGATAAATGCTGTTGGCGCGATGCACAATCAGGCTCAATGCATCCACACGCTCACCGTTCACCATGATATCCAGCTTGACCAGATCGGCCGCACGGAACTCGAGAAACTCGTAATCCATCGAGGCATAGCCACGCGAAACCGACTTCAGTTTATCAAAGAAGTCGAGCACCACCTCATTCAGCGGCATTTCATAACTCAACATCACCTGGCGGCCCATATACTGCATATTACGCTGGACACCGCGCTTGTTATTACACAAGGTCATCACCGGCCCGACATAGTCTTGCGGCATGAGCAGATTGACTACAATCATGGGCTCACGAATTTCTTCAATGCGTGAAGGCTCAGGCAGACGTGACGGGTTTTCGATTTGTATGACCTCGCCACTTTTGAGCAATAGCTCATAAATCACGGTGGGCGCGGTCGTAATCAGGTCCATATCGTACTCACGCTCCAGGCGCTCTTGTACGATTTCCATATGCAACAAACCGAGGAATCCGCAGCGGAAACCAAATCCCAGTGCTGTGGAGTTTTCTGGCTCGAACTGCAAGCTGGAGTCATTCAGGCTCAATTTTTCCAGCGCAGTACGCAATGACTCAAACTGGTTGGACTCGACCGGGTACAGCCCGGCAAACACTTGTGGCTTGACTTCTTTAAAGCCTGGCAGTGGCTCAGTGGCAGATTTCCCGGCCCCGGCAAGCGTCACCGTATCACCGACTTTGGCCGCCGCCAGCTCTTTAATCCCGGCAATGATAAAGCCGACCTCACCCGCGCTCAGTTGCTGGCGCTGCAGAGACTTGGGCGTAAACACCCCCACCTGCTCACACAGGTATTCGGCACCGGTGGCCATCAGGCGGATTTTTTCCTTGGCACGCAACACACCATCCACCACGCGCACCAGCATGACCACACCCACATAGTTATCAAACCAGGCATCGATCACCAGCGCTTTCAATGGAGCCGACACATCGCCTCTAGGCGGTGGCACTTTGGCAACCACTTCTTCCAGCACGTCTCGCACACCTTCGCCGGTTTTGGCTGAGCAACGCACCGCATCAGTGGCATCCACCCCAATCACATCTTCAATTTCCTGTGACACGCGCGCAGGGTCTGCCGATGGCAAGTCGATCTTGTTCAGGACGGGCGTCACTTCCACGCCGAGATCAATCGCGGTATAGCAGTTAGCCACACTTTGCGCTTCGACGCCTTGCGAAGCATCCACCACCAGCAATGCACCTTCACAAGCCGATAAGGAGCGGCTGACTTCATAGCTGAAGTCAACGTGCCCAGGGGTATCAATCAAGTTGAGGAAATAGGTTTCGCCATTATTGGCTTTGTATTGCAACGCCGCTGTTTGTGCCTTGATCGTAATGCCGCGTTCACGCTCGATATCCATGCTATCAAGCACTTGCGCTTCCATCTCGCGTGCTTCCAGGCCACCGCACAACTGGATAATGCGGTCAGCCAAGGTGGATTTGCCGTGGTCAATGTGGGCAATGATCGAAAAATTACGAATATTTTTCATGTTCTGTTATGCGTTATTTACAAGCAAGAAAGGCGCTTGAAGCGCCTTTCAAATCGTGCGTATTTTACAGCAAATGCATGAATATCAGTGATTTATTTTGTTTGCGGCAAGTGCGGGCGGCCCTGTAAAGCGCACAGCCAAACCCAGGAAAATTTCCCAATTAATCGCTTTTTAATGCGAACAGCATGCTCGCCTGACCGTTCTGCATTAAAGTTTGCAAACGTCCACGCTTATGGGGACGCTGCATTCACTAAAAACATATTTCAGGGAGTTAATCTTATGTACAAAGTCGTGCTTGTACTCACTTCAGCACTCTTGGCTGGTTGTGCCTCACCCGCCGCCATTGACAAAATGACAGTCAAACCGGCTAATAACAGCTCTTTGCCTAATGCTCAACTTAAAGAAAACGTCACCATTCAATCAGTTTCTGGCGGAAAATCGACCAATCCCCTGTGGGTTTCCAAGGTGGGCAATGATGGATTCAAGCAGGCACTTGAGGAGTCTTTGCGTAATGCACTGTTACTGAGCAACTCAGGACAAAGCAGCAAATACACACTGGACGCCAAATTACTAAGCCTGGATCAACCGGTTGCCGGGCTGGACATGACAGTGACAGCTGCCGTGGAGTACACCCTCACAGAACGCGCAACCCAAAAAGTCCTTTACTCAAAAATCATTTCTACGCCCTACACTGCAACGTTTAGTGACTCAGCGATTGGCTTTATTCGCATCAAAATTGCTAACGAGGGTGCCATCCATGAAAATATTCGCAGTGTGATTGAAGCGCTGAATCAATTAAAACTCAGCACTGACACTATTTCCATGCTCGCCTACTAAATCCCCCACCTCAAAAACAAAAAAGACAGGTCGCCCTGTCTTTTTTGTTCACTGCAAGCTGCCGTGCCTTATTTCACTTTAATCGGCACATACAGCGTGCTATCTCCGCGCTGCACCAGCACAGCAATCGTTTTGCCACTGGAAACCGCATTAATCTGCTTGTTAAATGCATCCACGCTCTGGCTTTCATTGTTATTCAAACCGAGAATGACATCACCGCGACGGATCCCGGCCTGTGCAGCCGCACCCACACTTTCAATCACAAGCAGGCCATTCTTGCCGTTGAGCTTTTTCTTTTGCTGTGGCGTCAATTCACGCAGGGTCAAGCCTATCTTGTTGGACTCTGCCTTAGTGGGTTCTTTGCTGGTTGCGGCAGCTTCAGGTTGCTCGCTCGGCATTTCACCAACGCCCAGTTGCAAGGTTTTGCTGGCGCCTTTACGCAGGATTTCTACCGGCACCACTTTACCCGGTTTGGTGGCTGCCACCACACGAGGCAAATCACTCGATGTCGTAATCGGCTTGCCGTCAAACTTGAGAATAATGTCACCGGCTTCCAGCCCACCTTTGTCGGCCGGGCTGTTTTTCTCGACGCCGGCAATCAAGGCACCGCTGGTTTGCTTGAGACCAAAGGACTCAGCCAGGTCCTTGGTCACTTCCTGAATGCCAATCCCGAGCCAACCGCGTGAAATGCGGCCATTGGCCTTGAGCTGGTTGGAAATATCAATGGCAACATCAATCGGAATACTGAATGACAAGCCCATGGAACCGCCATTCTTGCTGTAGATTTGCGAGTTGATGCCGACCACTTCACCGCGCAAGTTAAACAATGGCCCCCCCGAGTTACCCGGGTTAATGGCAACATCGGTTTGAATAAAAGGGACATAGTTTTCTTGCGGTAAGGCGCGACCCTTGGCACTGACAATACCGGCCGTCATTGTGTTTTCGAGACCAAATGGCGAACCAATCGCTGCCACCCATTCCCCAACTTTCAACGCATTCGGGTCCCCGACAGTCACCTTGGGCAAGCCAGTCGCCTCGATCTTAATCAAGGCCACATCGGTGCGCTTGTCAGCACCAATAATCTTGGCTTTGAATTCACGCTTGTCATACAGCTTCACCAGCACTTCATCGGCCTCGTTCACCACATGCGCGTTGGTTAAAATATACCCATCGCTAGTCAGGATGAAGCCCGAGCCCAGTGACTGGGTTTTATAATCCTGCCCACCTTCCTGACCTGGCATCCCGGGCATACCTGGAATGCCGAAGCGGCGCAAAAATTCTTGCAAGTTCTCATCGTTGGGCATGCCTGGAAAACCGATGGTACCGCCGCCATGCACCACCGAAGTAATGCTGATATTCACGACTGCCGGACCTTGTTTTTCCGCCAGTTCAGTAAAATCAGGCAAATCCTTGGCCTGGGCATGCAAGATTGGTTGGGTCAATGTGATGGCACACGCGAACATGAGGCCAGACATCCATCGTCTCATCATGATTATTCCTATCATTTAATGATTATTAAAAATTAAGTTGTTGATTGTACACGCCGAACATCCCTGACCAGCATGCGTTTGCTATTGCATGTAAATGGTGCCAATACCGAGAAATACAAGCGCCAGCTGACACGCGCCAAAGCACACCATAACAGCGAATGAAAGAGGATAGCAATGAAATATTGCGGCATGATTTCAAGGATGCGGGACCAAGGCTGGCACAAACAGACAGGCAGCCATTACTTTTTGAACGTCACTTGCTGCGCAATCTGTTCCACGGTTTGCGCCGGAACTTCCCCCACCACCACCAACTGGTAGCCATTGAGGACATGAGCGTACACATTGGTTGAGCCCATATTTTTCTTACCGACGCGGGGCTGCATGCCTTTTACCATCGGCTCGACAAACAGTGACACCGAAGCCAATCCATCAGAAAAAATCCATTGCTGCACGGGGGCAGTCCTGCCGGGCACTTTTAAACTGATCTGGTCAATTTTTTTATAGCCCGTCGGTAAATTCGGCACCACCACGTTATCTTCTACGTGCGTAAGCTCGGTGGTGTCATCCATCACATAAGGCTTGGTCGCATCAATCTTGGGCTGAAACCAATCCAGATCTTTGGTATGCAGCATAGACACCTGGTTAAACCCAATTTGCTCCAAGGTATGCCCTTGCATATCCATCATGCTCATTTTGAGCAACAAGCCATATTCAGTATCCGACCAAATGCGGTACTGGTAACGCAAATTGTCATTCGGCACCATGTCGATGACCTGTGCCAGACGCCCGGCAATGCGTTCCTGTCCGACAAACTTGAGCTTGTAATTTTGCTTGAGGGGATACAGCTGTGTGGGCAGCATGGCCGGGAACAGGTTTTGGCCACGGCGTTTCTCGATCACGACCTTGTCATTTTTGGCATTAAAAATGACGATATCATCGCCTTCACTGAATACTTCACGCGGGCGGCCATCCAGCACCACATTACGTGTGAATTCGCGGCCACCTTCATAAATGTGGGTGATTTGAACCGAACGGATCATGGAGCCATTGTGATAGACAAACAGCCCCTGATAATTGAGCTCTCTGGCAGCAGAGGCGGTTTTCTGCATGGTTGACCATAAATCTTCTTCAGCAAAGGCTGCCTGCTGCACCATGAACAGGCATGAAATCGAAGCAACAATCCGCCAAAACATAGCAGTAGCAACAACCAAATGATGAGTGAAAGAAATTTTATTCGCCAGCCGTATAGGCAACATTATGCGTGTAATAAGTCACACTACTCGGCGCATAATTATGATGAGCCAATACATATTGCTCGGTATCATTGTCGGCAATCTGCGCAGGGGCAGGCGCCTCAGGTTGATTAAGCACAAACATGCCAACAAAAAAGGCAGCAGCCACAGACGCGGCAATAGACCAGGTGTACTTGTCAAAACGCGGGCGGATACGCGTCACTTTGTCGGCATTGGCGATGGCTTGCGGCGCCAATAGTGTCGGTTCATCTTCAAGTGCGGTCATAATGCGACTGGTCATGTATGACTGCATCCACAGCTCATCGCGCATGACGTCACGGATCACATGATACTCGCGCCAGGCTTGTGCGACCTCGCCAGAAGATTTGGCCGCCAAGAATATATGTTCACAGCGTTCAACATCGACCTCACCGTCGACCAAGGCAGATAATTGCTGCTTCATAATAACCCCAAATCAATCAATGTTTTTATGTTAGCATTTAACAAAAAATTTGTCATAACACCTACACACCCAATCAAATTTTTATAACAAATCATGCCACTACCAGCGCTTATTGTGTGGCGTATCCAACAACGGCCTCAATTTGGCGGCAATGGTCTCACGGGCACGGAAAATACGGGATCGCACTGTGCCAATCGGGCACTGCATGACGCTGGCAATGTCCTCGTAACTCAAACCCTCTAGCTCACGCAAGGTGATCGCAGTGCGCAACTCATCTGGCAACGCAGCAATCGCATCATTCACGGTTTGCGCAATTTCCTTGGTCATCAGGGATGTTTCAGGCGTCTCCATCGTACGCATGTCTTCACCTTCATCGAAATTCTCGACATCCTCAATTTCGACATCCTGCATCACCTGCGGCTTGCGCCCCATGGACACCAGATAATTCTTGGCCGTGTTAATGCCAATCCGGTACAGCCAGGTATAAAACGCACTGTCCCCACGGAAACTGTGCAGCGCACGATAAGCCTTGATAAAAGACTCCTGCACCACATCTTCCACTTCTGCCTGATCGCGGATCATACGCGACAGCAAGCGGCCCAACTTGCGATGGTATTTTTCCACCAGCAATCCAAAGGCGCGTTTATCGCCTTGTTGAGCGCGTTCAACCAGCATCTGGTCAAACTCTTTATTCTCTTGCTGTTTGGCGCTCGCCGCCTGAACAGTCATATCGCGATGACTCCCTTGGGTAATTTTATGATTGGGAGTAGTATACGCTTTTGTGTTATTTTCGACGAACCCAGTGCGCGTTAACGCCTCTAAATTTGCTGTGTGTAACATCGTCTCATCCCTTAGTATTGTTTGCAGTTGCAACACGCAATGCGAACACTAGTACGACTGACCACCCTCTTCAAAAGTTCCGTTGACCACGCCCGTTTATGAATAAAGTGTTTGATGTCTTGATTATTGGTAGTGGCCTGGCTGGCCAATCGCTGGCCTTACGACTGGCCAATCAATACCGGGTATGCATCTTGAGCAAACGCGAACTGACCATGAGTGCCAGCAACTGGGCACAGGGCGGCATAGCGGCGGTACTCAATAGCGAAGATTCGGTAGAGGCGCATATCAAAGACACGCTGGACGCTGGCGCGGGCCTGTGCGACAGCGAAGTCACCCGCATGGTGGTAACCAGTGGCCGCGACAGCATAGACTGGTTATTGCAGCAAGGCGTGAATTTTACGCGTGAAGCTCAAGATGACCGCCTGCATCTCACCCGCGAGGGGGGGCACAGCCACCGGCGCGTCGTCCACGTGGCCGACGCCACGGGCCAGGCGGTGCAAACCACACTGACCGATCGCGTACGCGCGCATCCCAACATTACCATTCTGGAACACCATATTGCGGTGGACCTGATCACCACACACAAACTGTTCAAGCAAACCGAAAATGATGGCCCCAACCGTTGCCTGGGGGCCTATGTGCTCAACAACCAGACCGGCAAAGTAATCACACTGTCTGCCCAATACACAGTGACGGCCACAGGGGGCGCGGGTAAAGTCTATTTGTATACCACCAACCCTGACATCAGCACCGGCGACGGTATTGCCATGGCCTGGCGTGCGGGTTGCCGCGTGGCTAACCTGGAGTTTGTGCAGTTTCACCCTACTTGCCTGTATCACCCGCACGCCAAATCATTTTTGATTTCAGAAGTGCTGCGTGGCGAAGGCGGCTTGCTATTATTGCCTGATGGCACCCGCTTTATGCCTTGGCATGACGAGCGTGCGGAACTGGCCCCGCGCGATGTAGTTGCGCGCGCCATCGACTTCGAGATGAAAAAGCGCGGCCTGGATTGCGTTTACCTAGACATCAGCCATAAACCATTGGATTTCATCCAGTCCCACTTCCCGAATATTTACCAGCGCTGCCTGCAATTGGGCATTGATATCAGCAAACAACCGATTCCCGTGGTGCCTGCAGCGCATTACACCTGTGGCGGCGTCATGACCGACATCCATGGCCGCACCGATATTGACTGCCTGTATGCCATTGGCGAGACCGCCTGCACCGGCCTGCACGGCGCCAACCGCCTCGCCAGCAACTCCTTGCTGGAGTGTCTGGCCTTCAGTCGCAGCTGTGCCGAAGATATCCGGTCACAGGGTCAGCAACCGACCATTTCCTTGCCGGACTGGGACGAAAGCCGCGTTACCGATGCCGATGAAGAAGTGCTGATCACCCACACCTGGGACGAGTTGCGCCGGTTCATGTGGAACTACGTAGGGATTGTGCGGACCACCAAACGCCTGAGCCGCGCACTGCATCGCATCCATATGCTGCGCGATGAAGTACATGAGTTTTACAGTAACTTTAAAGTCAGTCACGACCTCATCGAACTGCGTAACCTGTTACAGGTGGCGGAATTGATTGTCCGCAGCGCCATCGAACGCCATGAAAGCCGTGGCTTGCATTACAGCAAAGACTACCCAGACCTGCTGCCCGAAGCCATTCCTACCGTCCTGACCCCGGACAACTATACCAGCTTGCTTGATTAGGACATGACCACTCGCGTTCGTGTGTTGTGCAGATGGCTGGCCCCCTGCCTGTGTCTCATGCTCTGCAATACCAGCATTGCAGCCCCAGAACTTGAAAAAATCATTGATGGCGACACGGTATTGATACAGGCTCAAGGCAGTCGTTATCGCTTGCGTTTGCTGGACATTGATGCGCCTGAGCTGCACCAAGCATTTGGCAAGCAATCCCGCCGCAGCCTGAGTCAACTGTGTACCGGCGCAAAGATTACGGTCAACACCCAAGACCAAGATCAATACGGCAGGCAACTGGGCCACCTCTACTGCGATGGCACGGAAGCCAGCCAGTTTCAGGTGGCGCAAGGGATGGCCTGGTTTAATGCGCGCTACTCCAAACGCACCGACTTGCAGGCCCTGCAACAGCAGGCACAACAACAAGGCTTGGGGTTGTGGCAATCAAGCGAGGCGATGCCACCCTGGCAATGGCGAAAATTATACGGTCAACATTATCGTCACCAAGACTGACACTGTCGCCACAATATCCTTTAGAATATTGTTTTAACAGCGAACTTTAGGATTCAACACATGCAAGTAGCAATGAACACCGTGGTCTCCATGACCTATAAACTGCAAAATAGCGATGGCGACATTCTGGAAGAAAGCCAGGAGCCGGTGGCCTACCTGCACGGCGGTTATGACAACATTTTCCCCAAAGTAGAAGAAGCCATGCATGGCAAAAATGTCGGTGACAAGGTAGAAGTGAGCCTGGACCCTGAAGACGCCTTTGGTGAGTACGACGACAATCTGGTGCAAATTGAACCGGCCAGCGCCTTTCCGAGCAAAGATCTTAAAGTCGGTATGCAGTTTGAAGGCGAAGACGAAACCGGCGACGTGATCCTTTACACCATCACCGATATTGCAGATGGTAAAGTCGTGGTCGATGGCAACCATCCGTGGGCCGGCCAGCGTCTGCTGTTCACGGCAACGATTGCCAGCGTACGCTCAGCCAATCAAGAAGAAATCGAGCACCAGCATGTGCATGGTGCCGGTGGTCATCACCACTAATCAACCCGCCAGCGCAAGCTGGCCTATCGCTTCTGGCTGGCGCAACTGCCCCTGCGCCAGCACATCATCGGCAATCTCTGCTAATTCAGCCCAGGCGATTTTTAAGCTTATCCCACCAGCACAAGCCGGTCAGCGACTGTTTGACATAAATTTCAACCGGAACGGGCAGGATACCGCGCGAGTGCCATCTGTTTGACCAAAGTCCCGCCCCCCCTCTATATCGTCATAACTCGCATACTTATTTACTGGCTATATTGTCTAAAAACTGGTTCATGCATCCGTCAGGCTGGCTGCCGCGAATATCATGCGTTTTTTTTCTTCAGCCCTGCTGAGCAATACATGTGTCATCAAGCGGATGAGACCGGCGACCAGCCATAGCACTTTATTCCTGTAGAGTGTGCCGCATCCCAGATCTTAATCATGCGCGCCTGATTGATGGCACGCGATAAAGCAAGGCTGTGATGCTATCATCGTTATATTCAAATAAATGTTATGGAACTTAAAAATACGGTTTTTTGAAAAAATCAGTTTTTTTGCAGATGCTGGGTGATAAAGCCAAGCTCATTCGCCGCTGCTTGCGCAGACTTTTGCAGGATGTGCTCATAGGCCTGGATGAGTGCCAAACCGAAGGCCGTGACCTGTGCGCCGCCGCCGTGCGCGCCTCCAGCGGCACTGATGACGACCGGCTCGTCAAAACAATGATTCATCAAATCAACAAGCTCCCATGCCCGGCGATAAGACATGCGCATTTGCTTGGCAGCGGCTGAAATGGAACCGTGTTGCACAATGTGCTGCAACAACTCGATTTTGCCTGGACCGAGCGCGATGTGGCCTTGATAGCTAATCCTGATTTTAAGCAGTGAGGCGGACATAGGTAAACTACTCTGACTGAATATCTGTTTGCACAAAGGTTTCAAAAGGCGGCAACTCGGCCAGCGAACGCAAGTTCAAATCATCAAGAAAATGTTTGGTCGTGGCATACAGCGACGGGCGTCCAGGCACTTCACGCTGCCCGACCACATCGATCCAGTCACGCTCCTGCAATTGCCGGATCACATTCGGGTTAACCGCCACGCCGCGGATCTGCTCGATATCGCCCCGCGTCACCGGTTGCCGGTAGGCAATAATCGCCAGTGTCTCCATCACTGCGCGTGAGTATTTTGGCTGCCGCTCAGGACTCAGACGCGCCAGGTATTCGCTGTATTGAGCTTTGGCCTGAAAGCGGTAGCCGCTGGCCACTTGTACCAGATCCAGCGTTTTATCCGACCAGTCGGCCTTGAGTTCATCGAGCAACATGCGCAATGTCGCACGCTCCATGCGTCCGGCAAACAATTTGAGCAAATCGTCCAGAGACAGCGGCTGCGGCGAGGTGAGCAAGGCAGCCTCCAGCACTTGTTTCATCTCGGTAATGTTTTCCGGGGTATGCACGTCAAGCCTCCCGGCCAGTGGTATTGGCTTGCAGGTAAATGGTACCAAAAGCCTCCTGCTGCGTGATCAGAATCAAGCCTTCTTTGGCCAGCTCCAGCATGGCCAGGAAATTCACCACCAGCTTGGGCACGCCCTCAGTTCCCACATCGAACAGCTCGTCAAACCGTAATACCGGCGTTGCCGACAAGCGCCGCAACAACAGACTCATATGCTCGCGTACAGAGAGTTCCGCCCGCCCCAGTTTATGGTGCTGATTGAGCCTGGCACGCTTGAGCACATTGCGCCACGCCTCTACCAGATCGTCCAGACTGACTTCAGGCGGCTTGACCAGTGACAGCCGCTCGTAATAGGCCGCAGCCACCTCAATGTCTACGCCGACTTTGGGCAAGGCATCCAGCCGCTGTGCAGCTTGCTTGATCGCCTCATACTCCATCAGCCGTTTGACCAACTCAGCGCGCGGGTCGTCTTCCTCCTCCAGCTCTTGCGGCTTGGGCAACAGCATGCGTGACTTGATCTCAATCAGCATGGCTGACATGAGCAAATAGTCGGCAGCCAACTCCAGATTCACCGCTTTCATTTTTTCCACATAGCCCATGTACTGCGTGGTCAGCTCAGCCATGGGGATATCGAGAATATCCAGATTGTGCTTGCGGATCAGGTACAGCAGCAAATCCAGTGGCCCTTCAAAGGTCTCCAGATACACTTCCAGCGCATCCGGCGGAATATACAAATCTTGCGGCAAAGCCGAGAGCGGCTCGCCATTGATTCTGATCTGGGTGCTGTTGACGGAAAGCTCCATGCACGGATTGTAGCGACTTGTCGCCGGCGCTTAAAGTTTATTCTGCATAAGGGTTGGGGAAGCCCAGCTTTTGCAGGATGCCGATCTCCAGCGCCTCCATCAGCGCCGCCTGCGCCTCAACCTCATGGTCGTAGCCATGCATGTGCAGGACGCCATGCACCGTCATGTGCGCATAATGCGCCAGCACGGACTTGCCCTGCTCAGCGGCCTCTCTGCTAATCACCGGCGCGCAGATCACAATGTCGCCCATCAGGCAGGGCTCCTCCGCCAACGGGAAGGTGAGCACATTGGTCGCGTAATCCTTGCCGCGGTAACTCGCATTCAGTTGCTGGCCTTCTTCAGCATCCACAATACGGATCGTCAGGCTGGTATCTACGCGCAAGCTGGCGCGGATCCAGCGCTTGAATTGCGACACGCTGGGCACATCTGCCGCAGGTGTCGCCACTTGCAATGAAAAATCGAGTTGAGGCATAGCATCAAGTTTTATGTACAATATCCGACATTATAGAAACAAAACCGTCAAAGGAAATGGTGTGATGACAAATCGCCCCAAGCTGGTGGTTGCCAACCGCAAAATGAACGGCAACCTGCCAGACAATGCCCGCTTTCTGCAAAGTGTATTGCAAGAGACGCGCCATCACCGGGCGCGCTATGCGGTGTGCCCGCCACATCCCTATTTGCAGCAGGCGCAACAATTACTGCAACACAGCCATGTGGCCTGGGGCGGACAAAACATGAGCCGCTTTGAGCGTGGTGCCTACACAGGCTCCGTCTCGCCGCTCATGCTCAAGGAGTTTGGCTGCACCTACGTCATTATCGGCCACTCTGAACGCCGCTTACGTGGGCACGAAAGTGATGAAAGCTGCGGAGAGCGTTTTGAAGCAGCCCTCAAGGCTGGGCTGACGCCCATCCTGTGTATAGGCGAAACCCTGGAAGAATACGAACTGGGCGAAACCGATCTCGTGGTAGTGAGGCAGTTGAACCCCGTCATTTCACATGTAGGCATCCAAGCGCTCGCCAAAGGCGTCATTGCCTATGAGCCGATCTGGGCCATCGGCACGGGTAAAGCCGCCAGTCCGCAACATGCCCAAGCAATTTTGTCTTTCATCCGCGGCCATATTGGGCTACTGGACGAACAGGTTGCAGAACAGATAACCTTGCTCTATGGTGGCAGCGTCAATCCCGGCAATGCTGCGCAATTGATGAGCATGCCAGATGTCGATGGCGGGCTGATCGGCGGTGCATCGCTGATCGTCGAAGACTTTATTCAAATCTGCCAGATTGCCAACGAGTTATCCTCCCTCAAGTCAGCTGCCTGAAAACACGTACCGTCCCGCCCCTGAGTGGTTGAGGTGCTCAGCGCGCAGCCAATAAAAAAGCCGACTTTCGTCGGCTTTTCTACATCCAAGTAAAACCAGATTACGGATGTCTGGATTACTTAGCTTCTTCAGCAGGAGCAGCTTCAGCAGGTGCAGCTTCAGCAGGAGCAGCTTCGGCTGGTGCAGCTTCAGCAGGAGCTTCAGCAGCAGGAGCTTCAGCAGCTGGGGCTTCAGCAGCAGGCGCTTCAGCAGCAGGTGCTTCTTCAGCTGGTTTTTCACCACAAGCAGTCAAAGCCAAAGCCAACAATGCAGCCAACAATGCAGAACGTGTCATCTTTATTTCCTTAGTATGTATGAGCAAAAAATTATGTACGGGTAACGCTGCGGGTGCAGAATCAACCGAGTGAAAAAATTGTATCAGCAATTGATTAAAAAAAGAACGAAAAACCAGTGAAAAAGAAAGGATTTTTTTGTGTCAGAACAACAACTCTGTGTTTTTTTCACAAAAAATCCGCCAAATCCTTTGCAATCAATGCAAAATTAACCGGCTCAATCAGAAAAATGCACGTATCCAGACAGGTAAATCCCCTGCAACCAGGGCAACAAGGGATGAATGGCTGCTGTTTGGCAGTCTGCGGCCGTCAACAGCCGCTGGTTAGCGAATGTATTGAGCAAAGGCCCCGCCTCCGCTGACACACTCACGCGCTCGCCATTGATAAAATACTGGCCTTGCCAATGCAACATCTGCGTCTGCAAGTCCATCACCAGCCCAGATTGCTGGGCGCGTTGCAAAAACTTCTCTGCACTCAGTTTGCGGTTGGGCGAAAACACAACATACGCTTTGGGCTCTGAAAAATACTTTGCCAGAAACGGTCCCAGTTGCTCGGTCTCCCAGGGCAAGCGGCGCAACATGCCAGCCACTTGACTGACCATCTGCTGGTCAATCGCTGCGGCATCTTGAGCGGGTTGCAACTCAGGGTCGCGATACAGTTCGTCAGGCAGCATCTCCTGGCGGCAGGCCTCAAGAAACTCAATGGCCAGTTCACGCGCGGCGGGCGCCCGGAAGCCGATGGAGTAGGTCATGCAATCATCATCTTCTGCAATGCCCCAATGCGCGACATTGGGCGGCAGATAGAGCATGTCGCCCGGTGCCAGCACCCACTCCTGCTCACATTCAAAGTGCGACAAAATGCGCAAGGGTGCATCGGCAATCAATCTTAAATCTGTTTGCTGGCTGATACGCCAGCGGCGGTGCCCCGCGCCCTGCAGCAAGAAGACATCATAGCTGTCGATATGTGGCCCGACGCCACCACCGGTCGGCGCATAACTGACCATGACATCATCGAGTCTGGCGTTGGGGACAAAGCTGAACTGCGACAGCAAGGCTTGTGCCTCTGGCAGCACATGGTTCACCCCCTGCACCAGCAGGGTCCAGTCGCGTGCAGGCAAACTGGTAAAGTCTTCGTCATCAAACGGGCCTTGCCTGACCTGCCAGCCATCTCCCTGATTCATGCGCTCAGAATCAAACTGTATTAGTCTGGCCGGCACCTCAGCCTCACAGGCCAGCCCCGCCAGCTCGCTTGGCGTCAGCAACCCCTCAAAACCAGGGATAGCACCCCGGATTAATAGTGGTTTCTTTTGCCAGTAGTCTGCCATGAATTGTGCAGGGCTTAATCCGTTCAGTAGGGTCAGGGCTTGATGCATGATGATGAAGATTATCTAAAAGGAAGAAAAGGGGCGGTCGTGATGCTTTGTGTCAGCCGCGAGATCAAGCGCTGCGACTTCTCGGCCAAGGTCAAGGCCAGCAAATCTGTGCGGGCAACCAGCTTGCTAAACTCGCGCTCAAAGCTCAGATTCTGTACCTCACCTGTCAGGCTATTGGTCAGCAACAACAGTTCGCCCTGGGCATTTTTGGCATTCGCCAGTTTCCACATGGCGATTTCAATATTTCTGGCGGCATTGTATAGGTTTTGCGGATCTATGCTATCCAGCAAGAAAAAAGACGCCTTGCTGCCATGCGCGCGGTAAAGCATGGACTGGATACCCACCACCAGTGCCAGTACGCGATCGCCACCAAATTGCGGGTTTAATGCCAGCTTGATCGCAGCGGTGTCTTGCGCATGCCCAAGCGCCTCCAGTTGCCAGCCATGCACGTGAGCCTGCTCAAACACATAGGTGGCGATCTGTTCGGGCCCGCCCAAGCCAGATTTCTGCGCTTCAGCCGGGTTGCGTTTATACAGTTTGAGCATCAGCAAGCGCAAGGTGCTGACGTTTTCGGCATATTCAATATCCGCCAGGCGATCCAGATCGGTTTTCACCAGTTGATGCAAGGCATTCCGGTCTTGCCGCACTGGCACCGGACGTCCATTCGGCGAATCGACATACCCTGAATGAGGGGAGGTCGTACAGGCGACCAGCAGCAATAGCAACATCAGGCCACTGCAGCCGATGCAACTCATGCAGGCAAGATCCTTTGCGCAGGAAACACGATGCGGAAACAGCTCCCCAGCCCAGGCTCACTCTCCACCTGCAAGCTGGCCTGATGATGATGCAGAATATGTTTGACGATAGACAAGCCCAAACCTGTGCCGCCGGTATCGCGGCTCCGGCCGCTGTCCACACGATAAAAACGCTCGGTCAGTCTGGGTAAATGGTGTGCTTCAATACCGATGCCATTATCTTGGACGCTGAACACCACGTCCTCCCCCCGCATTTGCCAATAAATATCAATCTTGCCTTGTGGCGGGGTATAGCGTACAGCATTGGTGGTCAGGTTGCTCATGGCACTCATGAGCTCATTATAACTGCCCGTCAGGTTAACGTTCGCCTCCATATGCAAGGTGACCTGATGCTGCCCCTGGCTCAATGCCTGAGCATCGCGATGCAATTGCTGCAACATGGCCTTCATGTCAATCTCGGTTTCATCCTTGAGCGTGACATTATTCTCCAGGCGTGACAAGGTCAGCAAGTCCTCGATAATGCGGCGCATGCGCGTCGTTTGCGCCTGCATCATGTCAAAATAAGGCTGGATATCGGGAGAAATCTCCCCCTGCATGTCGCTGATGGTTTCCAGAAAGCCACCAATCACGGTCAGCGGTGTACGCAACTCATGTGACACGTTGGCAATGAAATCGCGGCGCATGACTTCGGTTTTTTCAATGGCGGACACATCGCGGCAAATCAGCAGTCGCTGCTTGCTGGCAAACGGAATAATCTGCAACTCCAGCGTGATATCGGGGCTGCGCCAGGATTTAAGCTTGAGTGGTTCGCTGTATTCTTCGGCTTGCAGGTATTCCACAAATTCGGCCTGGCGCAATAAATAATAAATCGGCTGACTTTCGTCATGGTGGCGCTTGAGACCCAGGCGTTGTACGGCAGGCTCATTAAACCATTCGATTTCATTACGATTATTGAGTACGACCACGCCATCCGGCAAAGCACTGGTGGCATGACGCAAGCGCTCCAAGGTACTGCTTAACTGGCTTTGGCTACGCGAATGGCGGCGCATTTCATGATAGAGATTGGCAAAAATATCTTCCCAGATACCTTTGCCGTTGGGGATGAAATTCAGGCTGGGCTTAAGGGCCCACTGGTACAGACGGTGTATCCAGTACAAATGTCCAGCCAGATAGGCCAGCACACCACATAAATAAGTCAACCACGCCAGATGCGCATTTGTGAACCAGCCAAGGAGCAAGCAACCAAATGCCCACAGAAACAAAGTCCAAAACGCTTTTAAACGAATATCTTGCACAAGCCAATCTCACCGGATAGATGGCAGCGATTATACGACACAACGATGCAGGCACAATGACAGGAAAATGACGTAAGCGCAGGTGCAATGACCATCGCTCACTCATCCACCACCTGGACGCTTTTGGCGTAGGGTTTGGCCAGCGGCTCGCCAATAAACACGCCCTGCATCGGCCATTTCACGCTTTTCCAGTAGGCCTCAATCAGGGTTTCACCGGCCAGATAATGGCCAATTAACACCTGCGGGTTGGGGAATTTTTGCCAATAATTACAAGGCTCAGACACAGTGCCATAACTGCCGGTAACCCCCGCATCCAGCCAGCGCGAGGCAGGCATTTGCGGATTGTAATTAGACAAAATGCCTCCGGTCGAGGTCAAATGATCGGCAATGGCACCCGGCAAATAACTGTTGGTAAGCAGATAATCGACCGATTTTTGCCCGGTGAAATAAAACATGACTGAGGGCTGTTTTTCTATCGTCTCCTGACTCAAGGTATGCAAGGTCAGTTTTTTGGATTTGACCGTCATGCCCTCTTGCGGGAAAAAAGGTTCACGTGGCTTGGAACGTGCCGCATCCTGGGTTTTTAGAAAAAACCCATTCGCGTCATTTAAACTGAATTCACTCATGACGCCACGGTCTATGAGTGCCTTGGCCGCAGCGACACTGGTGATGGGCAACAACATGGACAAACGCAAATGGTGATCCGCCCATGGCCGTAATGAGGGGCTGTTAAAGTAAGGGCTGTCGCGGCCGGGGTCACAGGTCTTGCGGCATTGATTGAGATCCAGCCCGAGCGTCAGCGCACTGGTAAGGCTGTTACATTGCACGGCAAACGGGGTGCGCCAGACCAGCAAGACCACTTGCTGCGTGGTCAACTTGGCGTCCAACTGGGCTTTGAGTGACTCAAACTCGGGAACCGTCAGCGCATCTTTAAAATGCCGGGGCAATTCCACTCCGATCAGATTTTCCGCAGGGACTTGCCTGGCTTGCAGGTAGTAACGGGCGACCTCTTCGCTTTGCGCGTCATTGAGGTTATACACCACTGCCACATCTTCCGGCTTTAATAATGAGGGCCGCAACGGGATTTGCTTGCTGAGGTCTACCGCGCCAGCAACACTGCTCACCATAAAAAGCAGGCAGATACCCACTGCCCCCCACTGACTGATCAGCCACTGCTTTACTGCCTTCAACTCAACACTCCATTGCGATTGCAAAGATACTACGCCTGTCATTTCAACCCGCGTAGAATGACATCATAACTTAAATTAAACCACTGCATGAAGGCGAGGTTCACAGCATGAATACACAAACCATCTTAATCACTGGCGGCAATCGCGGCCTCGGCCTCGAGTATGCCAGGCAATATGCCGAAAGCGGCCAGCAGGTCTACGTTACGGTACGCGATCCCGCCCAGGCCCCCGCGTTACAACAACTGGCCAGTCAACACAGCAACCTGCAGCTGCTTGCGCTGGATGTGGCTGATGTCGATTCAATCCGGGCGCTGGCAAGCCAGCTGTCAGCACTGACGCTGGACATTCTGATCAGTAATGCGGGCACCTATCCTGAGAGCAGCTTTGGCCAGACCGACGTGCAAGCCTGGTTACAGGCTTTTCAGGTCAACACCCTGAGCACTTACTATCTTGCAGAGGCTTTCTTGCCGCAGCTGCGACGTGCCCCGCAGGCAAAGCTGATTGCCATGACCAGCAAAATGGGCAGTATAGAAGACAATGGCAGTGGCGGTGAATATATCTATCGCAGCAGCAAAACTGCACTGAATATGGTCGTCAAAAGCCTGTCTATCGATTTGCGCGGCTTTAACATTGTCGTTGCTGCACTGCATCCGGGCTGGGTGCGCACAGACATGGGCGGTCCAAACGGCCTGATTGATACCGAAACCAGCGTGCAAGGCCTGCGCCAGGTGATTGCCAGTTTGACTGCTTCACAATCGGGCCAGTTTATCGCCTATGATGGCAAACCGATTCCCTGGTAACGCAATCACGTCGATAAAGGGATATGCGGTAGGCCAGTGTCATTGATATCCGGTATGTTTTTGTATGGACTGCGCTCCTCTAGCTCATTGACATATTGCTGCATGCCCTCGGCCTCCCGGCGCAGAAAGCGCGCCACACTCTGGTGAAAATCGGGATGGCTGAGCCAGTGGTAAGAACAGGTGGGGTAAGCGACAAAGCCACGGGCAAGCTTATGCTCGCCTTGTGCACCGCCTTCAAAATAGCGGATCTGCTCGCGGATACAGAACTGCTGCGGCTGGTAATAGCACAACTCGAAATGCAAGCAAGAAATATCGCGCAAACTCCCCCAGTAGCGGCCATACAGCGTCGCTTCACCCAGCACACACAGACTGGCCGCCACATCCTCGCCATGCTGCGAAGCAATAAATAACTGTAAATGCCCGGGCAGGTAGCGCTGCAAATGCTCGAAAAATGCCAGGGTCAGATAAGGTGAACTGTGGTGGCGGAGATACGTCTGGCAATAGCATTGATAAAACAAGGCCAGGTCTTGCGCAGTCATGTCGTGACCACTTACCACGCGGCAGGTCACACCCTGGTGCGCAACTTTTTGCCGTTCTTGCCGGATTTTTTTGCGCTTGTCCCGGCTCAATACGGCCATAAAAGCATCCCAGTCGACATATCCCGCGTTTTCCCAGCGGAACTGCACGCCCTCACGCCTTAGCCACCCCTGCTGTTCACAAAAGTCAGCCGACATGGCATCGGGAAACAACAGATGCGCGCCGGACAGGGCATGTTCCTGACAAAAAGCCTGCAGCTGCTTGAGCATGGCCTCTGCAATCAACGCAGGCGCGTCACAGGCCGGGTCTATCAGCAGGCGTGGGCCAGTGACGGGTGAGAAAGGAATGGCGGAGATCAGCTTGGGATAATACTTCCCACCCGCTTGCTCACAGGCCTCGGCCCATGACCAGTCAAAGACATACTCGCCGTAAGAGTGCGTTTTGAGATAACAAGGCATAGCTGCCACCAACTGCCCCTGGTCAATCGCAGTTAAATGATAGGGCATCCAGCCCGTCTGCGCACCGACACAAGCGGTGGCCTCAAACGCCAGCAAAAACTGGTAGTCGAGCATGGGGTGCGTGCCCGCCAGGCGCTGCCAGTCGGCAGGGTCTATCTCCTGCAGGCCACGGGACCAGACAAAGGATAATTGCGAGGGCAGCATCAAGCGGGTCCAGAGTCAGCGACAAAGCCACTAAACAGCAAAAATAATGAAGGCAATCTGCTGGTTTGACACGCCGAAACGCTGAATGGCATGTGCATGTTGAGACAAAGGAAATTAACTGGGACGCTTACGAATGACCGAAACGTCTTTACCGCTTGAATTGACAGGGCTATTGGCAGGAATCACTGCCGAGCTTGCTTTGGATTTGTTTCTGGACTTGGCATCAGGCTCTGAGTCGCTGACGATATTTTGCTGATTTTCGATTTTTGCTTCGGTTCTGGCTTCGGCTTCACGTTGACGCTCGACCATTTTGGCATAGGCGGTTTCAAGTTCGTCTAGCGTGATCACGCCATTGCCATCAAGATCAACATAGGAAAAATGGCGGGCCACTTGTGGCAAACACAGCGTCGCCTCTTCGCGGTCTAGCGAGTCGTCATTGTCGCGGTTACACTCATTGAACCGTTGCGCGATGCTGTCATGCATGGCCTTGCGCTTTTGCAACATCAACTGATGGTCGGGATCGGTGTTACGGGCGTAATCAGAAAGGGCCTTGCGCAAACGTGCACGGTCTTCTGGGCTAAAGTTGTGCTCTAGCGTTTTGGAAAGGCCGGTATCATCATTGTCAGCCAGACGGATCTCTGTCAATCGGACTGGCAATTTAAGATCAGCCAAAGCAGGGAATGCCAGCAACATGGAGGTTGTCAGCAATACAATTCGTTTCAAATGTTTAATCGCTCTACACATCCAAACGCAATACCTTTATTCCTGTTCCATCGAAAGCACTTGTGTTTAAGCTATTATTGGGTGCTCTCAAGCATGAATCTCATGGCAAACGAGGGACCGATTTTAAAATCAGGTCGATCACATTAACGCAATTGCAACTTTAGCGGCAACAAATTTAACAAAAAATAGCGTTTTCGGATGCCCCTGCCGATAGCAGAAGGCAATCATGCATCAGGATTGTAACTGCAATATTTCATCCCCAACGCTATTTGTAACGAAGTTGTAACTGGCACACTTCATGCGCTCCAATGCTTGGAGTATAATTATTAAGGATAAGTTTTTGGCCTTGCCGTATTTATCTTCCTGCGGTCATCCTGATCGCAATAAAATGCGTTAAGCAAACACTTGCTTCAAATAACAAAGGTCCGTATGTCAGAACAGTTAAAAAAAATCTTGATGGTCGATGATGATTTACGTATGCGCGAGCTGTTACAGCGCTACCTGACTGAACAAGGTTTTAATATCAAGTCCGTATCAGATGGCAAGGAGATGGACAAAACGCTGGCCAATGAACATTTTGATCTGTTGATTCTGGACCTGATGCTGCCGGGCGAAGATGGCCTCGCCATTTGCCGCCGACTGCGTGGAGCCAACCACATGACCCCCATCATTATGCTGACTGCGCGCGGCGATGAAGTGGACCGCATTGTCGGCCTGGAAATGGGGGCAGATGACTACTTGCCCAAACCCTTTAACCCGCGTGAACTGCTGGCCAGAATCAATGCGGTCCTTCGCCGTCACGAGATTTCGCCCAAACAGGCAGTTGAAGAAAAATCCGCTGCGTTCCAATTCGGCGAGTTTGTGTTCGACACCAGTACCCGTAGCCTAAGTAAAAACGGCGTACCCATTACGATTACCAGTGGGGAATTCACCTTGCTGAAAGTCTTCACCGAACACCCACGCCAACCGCTGTCACGTGACCGACTCATGCAACTGGCACGTGGCCGCGAGCTGGATGTATTTGATCGCAGCATAGACGTGCAGGTCTCGCGCCTGCGCCGCATTATCGAGCCAGATCCGGCACACCCTCGTTACCTGCAAACCATGTGGGGCTTTGGCTATGTGTTTATTCCAGATGGTGAATCTCCGCAATAATCCGGCCATGCTTTAATCCCCGTGCGCTTACTGCCCCGCCGACTGCTGTCCCGCATCATGTTGCTGATCGCCATCTTACTGGCGGTCAGCATCTATGCTTCGCTCAAAATCTTTGATTATTTTGACCGCGAACCACGCGCAACCGCCGCTGCCCTGCAAGCCGTCACCATCGTCAATTACACCCGCGCCTCACTGATCGCCTCGCACGAAAACCGCCGCCTGGCCTTGTTATCCGAATTATCAGGCCGTGAAGGCGTGCGCGTCTATGCCGCCGACTTTCTGGAAGATATCGAGCCCTTACCCGCAGACCCTTTTATTAATCTGGTCGCACTCAAAATCCGCGAACGGCTGGGCGAAGAAACCATTATCACGGTCAATCATTATGATATCCCTGGCTTGTGGATCAGCTTTAATGTCGGCCAGGATGACTTCTGGGTGGTCATCCCCAAAATTCAGGTAGACCGCCCTTTCCCCTGGCACTGGCTAGGCTGGGCGGCGGTGGTCGGCTTGCTTTCACTGGTGGGTGGCTATTTACTGACGGCCCGCATCAACCGGCCGCTGACCATGCTGGTGCATGCCGCAGAACGGCTGCGTAATGGCGAGCCCGCGCCTAAACTGCCGGTGGATAGCGTCGAAGAGTTACGCGAAGTGACGCAGACCTTTAACGAGATGGCGGAATCCCTGGCCCGCCTCGATGCGGAACGCACGCTGCTGCTGGCAGGGGTCTCACATGACATCCGCACGCCGCTGGCGCGGTTGCGGCTAGCGGTAGAAATGCTGCCGCAAGAAGCCGATTATATGAAACAGGGCATGATTGAAGACATCTCCGATATGGACAATATCATTCACCAGTTTCTGGATTTTGTGCGCGGCGTAGAGGGCGAGCCCACGCGCATGATGGATATTAACGATTTGCTCAATGCACTGGCAGAACGTCAGCGTCGCGCGGGCCGCGAGCTCAAAATTTCGCTAGGCCCCAAATACTTTATCCCCATCCGTCCGCTAGCCATGCAACGCCTGCTCGACAACCTGGTCGGCAATGCTTACAACTATGGCAAAGGCAAGGTCGAGGTGCGCAGCCAAGTCATGGCCGACAAGATCGTCATCAGTGTGCTGGATAACGGCCCCGGCATACCGCCTGAACATGCAGACCGCTTGCTGCGACCTTTTGAGCGCATGGACAGCGCGCGCAACAAATACGAAGGTGGCAGCGGCCTGGGCCTGGCGATTTGCAACCGCATTGCCGCTTTACATAGCGGTCAACTGGCCTTGCTCAACCGCCCGGAAGGCGGGCTGGAAGCCAGGCTTTCACTGCCGATCCTACCTAACACTTAAGCTGGCTGAGCGCAGCGATTAATCCGCCGACGGCGTAAACCAGTTCAGTCGCTCGCGCAATTTCACCACTTCGCCAATAATCGTCAAACTGGGCGGCTTCAAGCCCGCGGCCGCCACCTCTGCTGCCAGATGCTGCAAGGTAGATTCCACCACGCGTTGCTTCTGCGTCGTGCCCTGCTGGATCACTGCCGCCGGCATGTCCGGCGACACGCCTTGTGCCATCAGCTTGCTGCAAATCTGCTCCAGCCCTACCAGACCCATATAAATCACCACCGTCTGCTTGGGTCTGGCCATCGCCTGCCAGTCCAGATCAATGGTGCCATCTTTGAGGTGGCCGGTAATAAATAAACAGGCCTGGGCGTAATCCCTGTGCGTGAGCGGAATCCCGGCATAGCTAGAGACACCGTTGGCCGCGGTAATGCCGGGCACCACTTGAAATGGCACCCCATGCTGCATCAGGGTTTCGATCTCTTCGCCGCCACGCCCAAAGATAAACGGGTCGCCGCCTTTAAGCCGCAATACGCGCTTGCCTTCCAGCGCCAGCCTGGCCAGCAAGGCATTGATTTCTTCTTGCGGCAAGGTGTGCTGGTCACGTGATTTACCCACGTAAATCAGCTCGGCATCGCGACGCACCAACTCCATCACCTCTTTGCTCACCAGCTTGTCATAGACACAGACATCGCATTGCTGCATCAGTCGCAATGCCCTGAACGTCAGCAGATCCGGGTCACCCGGCCCACCGCCCACCAGATAAACCTCGCCACGCGCAGGCGCATCTTCACGCTGATTGAGCAACTCGGCCAGCAAAGCCCGTGCTGCCTGCTCCTGCCCCGACAACACGCGCTCCACCAACGGCCCGTTCAACACATCCTCCCAAAAGCGACGACGTGCAGGCAGGTTGGAGAATTTGGCTTTCACCTGGTCGCGGAATTCACCTGCGATGTTCGCAATCCGGCCATAAGCCGCAGGCAACATGGTTTCGATTTTGCTGCGGATATGCCTTGCCAACACCGGCGCATTGCCTTCACTCGAAATCGCAATCACCACCGGGCTGCGATCAATCACCGAGCCCATGGTAAACGTGCATAACGCAGGCGCATCGACGACGTTCACCGGAATATTCAGCCGCTTTGCCGCCACAGAGACCGCTTCATTCACCGCTTCGTCATCGGTGGCAGCAATCACCAGGCAAGCACTGGTCAATTGTTCGGCCTGAAACTCGGCAGCCACATAGTCAATCTCGCCCTGCGCATGCATCTCGCGTAACTCATCGCACAATTCGGGCGAGATCACGGTGACCTGCCCTTGTGCCTTGCGTAGCATGATCACCTTGCGCGTCGCGACATCGCCACCGCCGATGACGATACAAGGGCGTTGTGCAATATTGAAAAAAATCGGTAAAGCTTGCATGCAGATGGGACTTCAACAAGAAAAGCGTATTTTACCGCAGTCCCCAGTGTTAGCTGGGGTTTCCCCTGCAAATACGCTAAAATACTGTTTTTGTGAGAAATTTAGCGTTCGATGAAGCACGAAAGCGGAAAAAAGATATTCATTAAATCGTTTGGTTGCCAGATGAACGAATACGATGCGTCACGCATGATAGACCTGATGCGCGAGCATGAAGGCATGACGCAAACCGAGAACATGGAAGAAGCAGATGTGATCCTGCTTAATACCTGTTCGGTCCGCGAAAAAGCCGAAGAAAAAGTGTTTAGCCATCTCGGCCGCATGATTCCGCTTAAAGAAAAAAATCCCAACCTGGTGATTGGTGTCGGCGGTTGCGTGGCCAGCCAGGAAGGCGAGGCCATCATTCAGCGCGCGCCCTATGTCGATGTCGTGTTTGGTCCGCAAACCCTGCACCGCCTGCCCGAGCTGATCAAAGCCAAACAGGCTGCCGACAAGCCACAGGTAGACATTGCCTTCCCCGAGATTGAAAAGTTTGACCATTTGCCGCCGCCCCGCGTCGAAGGGGCGACTGCCTTCTTGAGTATTATGGAAGGCTGCAGCAAATATTGTAGCTTTTGCGTAGTGCCTTATACCCGTGGCGAAGAGTTCTCGCGTCCGTTTGAAGACATCATCACCGAGGCGATCCAGTTGGCTGAGCAAGGCGTCAAAGAGATCACGCTGCTCGGCCAGAACGTGAACGCCTACCGCGTGCCTTATCAAGGCATCGAGGCCGATTTGCCACTGTTGATTGAAACCATCGCAGAAATTCCGCAAATCGAGCGTATCCGTTACACCACCAGCCACCCCAACGAAATGAGTGAGCGCCTGATTGCGTGCCATGCAACGGTGCCCAAGCTGGCCAACCAATTGCACCTGCCAGTGCAGGCAGGCAGTGACCGTATCTTGATGGCAATGAAGCGCAACTACACCGCGCTGCAATACAAAGGCCTGATCCGCAAACTGAAAGCTGCCAATCCGGCGCTGACTATCACCAGCGACATCATCGTCGGCTTTCCTGGTGAAACCGAAAAAGACTTTCAGGCCACACTCAAACTCATGCGCGATGTGGGATTTGATTACAGTTTCAGCTTTTTATACAGCCCGCGCCCAGGCACGCCGGCCAGCTACCTGCCCGACGAAACCCCACAAGCCGACAAAGCGGCCTGGCTCAAGCAACTGCAAACCGAGAACGAAACCAATGGCGACGCCATCAGCCGCGCCATGCTGGGCACCGTACAACGCGTGCTGATCGACGGCCCATCGTGGAAAGACCCCAATTTGTTGGCAGGCAAAACCGATAACGGCCGCGTGGTGGATATCGCAGCCGATGCCCGCTATATTCACCAGATGGTGCAAGTCAAAATCACCGACGTCTACAACCCCAAACGCCTGGTTGGCGAAATTGTGAATTAAGCATGGAAATTACCCTCAGCCCCGAAGACAACCTGATGCTGGCCAACCTGTGCGGCCCGCTTGATGAAAATATCCGCCAACTGGCGAATGGTCTCGATATCGACATCAACCGCCGCGGCAGCACGTTTTACTTGAGCGGCAACCAAACCAATATGCGGCTGGGCGCGCAAATGCTAGAAAACTTCTACGCCCGCTCAAAAAAGCCGATTGAACTCGAAGATATTCAGCTCGGCCTGGTAGAAATCGACAAACTCAAACCCGAAGAAGTCAGCAGCAGCGCTATGCCGACACTGATGACACGTCGCGGTGACCTGCATGGGCGTACTCCACGTCAGGTTAGCTACCTGCAACAGATACAAGACCATGACATCACCTTTGGCATCGGCCCCGCAGGTACAGGTAAAACCTATCTGGCTGTCGCCAGTGCAGTGGATGCCATGACACGTGACCGCGTGAAAAGAATCGTGTTAGTTCGCCCGGCCGTAGAAGCAGGCGAACGCTTGGGCTTTTTGCCCGGCGACCTCAACCAGAAAGTCGACCCCTACCTGCGCCCGCTTTATGACGCACTTTATGACTTGGCCGGTTACGACACCGTGAACAAAATGTTCGAACGCGGCGCAATTGAAGTCGCCCCGCTCGCGTATATGCGCGGCCGCACCCTCAACCAGAGCTTTATCATTCTGGATGAAGCGCAAAACACCACGCCCGAACAAATGAAAATGTTCTTAACCCGGATTGGTTTTGGCACCAAAGCGGTGATTACCGGTGATGTCACGCAGATTGACCTGCAACGCCACCAGAAAAGCGGCTTGGTCGAAGCACAGAAAATTCTCAAGGAAGTCAAAGGCATCGCCTTTACACATTTTATGTCGCAAGACGTGGTAAGACATCCGTTGGTGCAGAAGATTATTAATGCTTATGAGAAGTTTGAGACCTCGCAGAAAGATTAGTCATAACGATACATCAACTTTAACCTAGCCCAATTTACTTTGATTCAATTGAGTAGTTTCTGATTACAATCGCCATATAAATTTAAGAATAAATCTTTTTGGTCACTACCGATAGATTTTATAACGCTAAACCCCTGAACCTTAGAGACAGTTAACTTAACTGTATGAGGACTCATTCCCATAATACTGAATCAAAAGTAAAAGATTCATAGTCCCTACGCCAAATCACTTCTTGAGTATTCACAACCAGCCACCAAGTCTGCTTTTCTGGTCTAGGCGTATTCTCTTTAAACGCTTGCGGAGTTAATACTGCAATACACCACGCTGGTTGCGGGTCTCTCACAGAGGTGTAAATAATGGCGCCTAACTTCACCTCCCTTGCGGTTACAGCCAAAGCTTGGGTAGGTTGACAGTTGGTTTTGTGTTGCCATGCCGGGTCTTGATTAAACGGTGGATTTCTTAAATCAATGGCTTGTGTGGCGAGTGACACTTGAAAAGCGGTGTGTGGCACGGGCTCTATGCGGCTGAGTGCAGGCGCATCCATGAGAAAGCGCCAGCGCCAATAGCCTAGCTCGGCTGCGGCGGTACGTACTGTTTCTGCGGCATAAAACACGCCGGGGTCATTTGGACCGCGAAAGCGTGAACCTCCAGCGCGGCTGGGGTAACGGAATGGTGTGGAGAGCAAGTAATCAAGATGCTCGGTATCCGCGGCGTACGGTGGCTTGTTGCTATCGAGCAATGCTTCAAGCAGGGTTTGCTCGGCCTCAGTATCGACCAGCTTCATGGTGGAGGCGACATGTTGCGCCTCGACCATGCGCCAGGCCAACGATGCCCAAGCAAAAGCCTCAGACGATACCGCGTGAGGTGTCCAGATATTGGACGACACGAACCAGGCCTTCAGTTTGTTTAATCAGGTCGATGGGGCGCGCATTGAGCGCCAGGTTTTGATTGTTTAACCAGACACGGGCGGTTTCATCATTGTTGACAATGGAATCCAACGAGCGGAACGCTCGGACAAATAGCAAAGCAAAATCCCACTCTTTGCGTTTTTGGTCGAGGACATATTCACCACTATACAGGCGGGTGATGGTGGCAGGACTCAGGCCAAGAATGCTTGCCAACAAGGCTTTGGAAATCTGCAAACGCTCAGCCGCGCGACTTACCGCTTTGGTTAACACGGATTGTGCATCGGCTTGGGGGACGTTATTTTGTGTGGTCGCGACCATAGAAATTCCTTTCCATGGAAACTCTAACACAATATTATTTCAACAGGAATATTTACTGTGTGTAAGTTGGAAACTTCTGCATCACTTTTTCAAATAATGGGCTTTGCAACCACCCTTCTAACCAGACACGCAATTTTGGATATGCGCTGCTGGCAAACCAATCCGCATCAACCGCTGCAAACTGGCGGATAAACGGAAATATGGCGACATCGGCCATGCTAGGTTTATCCCCAAGCAAATAGTCATGCTGCTCTAATGCAGCTTCTAACCTCTGCAAAAACTGCTCACCTTGTTCACGATAACCCAGTTGCGCTTGCTCGTGGTAACGGTCAGGGTATTTATAGCGGTCAAGTGCTTGTTTAAACTCACCATCATTGATAGTTATCAGCGCGTTCACTGCATCGTGGTCTGCATTCAACCAACCTTGAGGATCGTTCTGGGCAAGTGCCCACTGCATAATATCCAGACTTTGCTCCAGCACAGTGCCGTCAGGCAATTGCAATACCGGCACGGTGCCTTTGGGGGAAATCTGTAGCAAATGTGCAGGTTTTTCACGCAATGAAATCTCGCGCACTTCTACCTGAATATTCGCCGCCCAGATCGCCATACGGGCGCGCATGGCGTAGGGGCAGCGGCGGTAGGAATAAAGGATGGGCTTCATTCTGATGGGCACTTCTATAAACTAAAATTCCGTCGCGATACTGCGTTGCTCATAAAAAATTTCTCCTGACATATCAACTATATGTGGCGTCACAATTTTTAATCGCGCCTTGTCTGGCTTAGCAATTTGAATTTATAGAAGCGCCTGATAACAAGGGAGCTTTAAATAAGTGATTGAGTGTGATGAAGTGCAAGGCGCACGGAACACAGAAACCGGAGCGTACAGATAGTACGTGAGGATTTCGCGTACCGCGTAACGCCGCAATTCGCCCAATCAATCATTTAGTTAAAGTTTCCCAGCGCTTTGCGGCAGTCTTTAATCAGTTGCGGGCCTTTATAGATGAGTCCGCTGTAGAGTTGAACCAGGCTGGCACCGGCCGCTATTTTCTCTTTGGCATCGTCGCCATTGAGAATACCACCGACGCCGATAATCGGCAGGCTGCCTTGCAAACTGGCCGCCAGTGTTTGAATCACGCGTGTAGAACCCGCTTTTACCGGTGCGCCTGACAACCCACCCGCCTCTTCCGAGTTTGGCAAACCGGCCACTGCATCGCGCGACAAAGTGGTGTTGGTGGCAATCACGCCGTCCATTTGGTGCTGCATGAGCAGTTCAGCGATTTCTTGTACTTGTTCGGTGGTTAAATCGGGGGCGATTTTGAGCACAACGGGGACATATTTGCCATGCAGTTGCGAGAGGATTTTTTGCTCGGCTTTGAGCGTCGCGAGCAGTTGGCCCAGCGCCTCTTTTTCTTGCAGGGCGCGCAGGTTTTTGGTGTTGGGTGAGGAGATATTCACCGTGATATAACTGGCATAGTTATACACCTTGCGCATGCAGCTCAGGTAGTCTTCAGCGGCACGGTCGTTCGGCGTATCGAAATTTTTGCCGATATTAATGCCCAGGATGCCTTTGAATTTGGAGGCCTTCACATTCTGGATCAGTTGATCGACACCGAGGTTGTTAAAGCCAAAGCGGTTAATAATGGCCTCGGCTTGTGGCAAACGGAACAAGCGTGGTTTGGGGTTGCCCGGCTGCGCGCGTGGCGTGACGGTGCCCACCTCAATAAAGCCAAAGCCTAGCGCGGCCATGCCGTCAATCACAGCGGCATTTTTATCCAGCCCGGCCGCCAGGCCGACCGGATTGGGGAACGTGAGGCCCATGACCTGCGTCGGTTGTGCAGGTAAACGGCAGGCGGCGAGTGCGAGCAGGCCGAGCTTTTCTGCACGTTTAAGCGATTGCAAAGTAATATCGTGTGCTTGCTCTGCATCCAGTTGAAACAGCAGAGGTTTAAGCAGCGAGTAAACATTCATCCGTTTGATTCCTGAACTTTTAATTTTCCAACTCTATCGTTGCATTTTGCCAGCAGTGACTACTAGACAATACAGTCACCAGGTGTCGCTGACATGACTTTTGCGTTACATCAAAAACCATGATGTCATAAGGGTTCAAAATCCTCTACAGATTCATTGCGTGCAACATGATTCGCTTACTGGAGGAAACCCATGAAAATTTTGATTGATTTGTTATCGACTGACTACGGTTTAATGAGTTTTATCGTGATTGCTGTGATTTTAGTGGTCATGATTTGGGCAGGTATTTATGTCTATGTCAAAGCGCGACAATCATAAATCCTTTGCGCTGACACGATACGCCGCCACTTGAACAAACCCCGCTTGCGCGGGGTTTGCGGGTTTACAGCAATACTTTCTCAATGCCACCGTTATTGGCCTTCTGGATGTAATTTTCCATCCAGTTTTCACCCAGCACGTGCTTGGCCATTTCCACCACAATGTAGTCAGCTTCAATGCCAGTGTCATCGCCATAGCGTGACAGACCTTGCAGGCAGCTAGGGCAAGACGTCAGGATTTTGACTGGCTGCTCGGGGGCGCCTACGGTCAAGCCCATTTTCTCCATGCCTTTTTCCAGCTCTTCCTGTTTGCGGAATTTGACCTGGGTAGCAATGTCAGGACGCGCCGCAGCAAAAGTGCCGGACTCACCGCAGCAGCGGTCATTCAACGCCACCTCGGTGCCCATCAGCTTGTTGGTGACTTCCAATGGCTTGTACGTCTTCATCGGCGAGTGGCATGGGTCATGATACATATAACGCGTACCGGTCACGCTTTGCAGGCGCATGTCTTTTTCCATCAGGTACTCGTGGATGTCGAGCAGACGGCAGCCCGGGAAAATCTTCTCGAACTCGTATTTCTGCAACTGATCCATACAGGTGCCGCAAGACACAATCACGGTCTTGATATCCAGGTAGTTCAAGGTGTTGGCGACACGGTGGAACAGCACGCGGTTGTCCGCCGTAATTTCCTGACCCTTGTCGTGGTTGCCTGACGCCGTTTGCGGATAACCGCAGCACAGGTAGCCTGGCGGCAAGACCGTAATCGCGCCCACCTCGTACAACATGGCTTGAGTCGCCAGGCCGACGTTAGAGAACAGGCGCTCGGAACCGCAGCCCGGGAAGTAGAACACGGCTTCCGAATCCTCATTCACCTTTTGCGGGTTGCGGATGACCGGAATCATGGTGTCATCTTCCACGCCCAGCATGGCACGTGAGGTCTTGGACTGCATTTTCTTCGGCATCGGCCGGTTGATGAAGTGAATCACCTGCGCCTTGATCTCTGGCTTGCCTACCGTCGCCGGTGGTGCTTTTTTGTCCTTGAGCAGGCCAAATTTCTTGGCCAGGCTGTTAGCAATATTAATCGCCTTGTAGCCCATGCCTATCATGGTTGCACGCAAGAACTTGATGGTGGCCGGATCTTTGGCATTCAGATACAGCATACCCGCAGCCGTGCCAGGGTTGAATTTCTTCTTGCCTTGCTCGCGCAGGAAGTTACGCATCTTGACGGACACATCACCAAAGTCAATATTGACCGGGCAAGGTTTTTCACAACGGTGGCAGACCGTACAATGGTCAGCCACATCGTTGAACTCGTCAAAGTGCTTGAGCGAAATGCCGCGACGGGTTTGCTCTTCGTACAAGAAGGCCTCGATCAGCAAGGAGGTGCCGAGAATCTTGTTACGTGGGGAATACAGCAAATTGGCGCGTGGCACGTGGGTAGAACACACGGGCTTACACTTGCCGCAACGCAAGCAGTCAGAAATATCATCGGCAATCTCGCCTATGGCAGACTGCTCCATGATGATGGACTCTTGCTCGAGCAAACCAAAGCTGGGGGTATAGGCGTTTTCCAGCCCGGAACCCATCATGAGTTTGCCTTTGTTGAAACGGCCTTCGGGGTCTACCTTGGCTTTGTAAGCAGCAAAGGTATCAATGGTGGCCTGATCCAGGAACTCCATCTTGGTGATACCGATCCCATGCTCGCCAGAAATCACGCCATTGAGGCTACGTGCCAGGGCCATCACACGCGCAACAGCGGCGTGGGCGTCTTGCATCATGCCGTAGTCGTCAGAGTTAACCGGGATATTGGTATGCACGTTACCGTCACCAGCGTGCATGTGCAGCGCGATAAACACGCGGCTCTTCAACACGGTTTTCTGAATCTCATCCAGCTTGTCCAGAATCTTCTGGTATTCACGGCCAGCAAAAATATCCGCCATTGGCCGCTTGAGTTCACGCTTCCAGGAAACGCGCAAATCGTAAGACTGCACGGCGCGGAACACGTTTTCATATTGGGCATAGGCCTTGCCCATCTCGCCCAGCACAGACACGGGCTCGTCCAGGGTATTCAAAATCAGGCGCCATTTGGCACGCACATCACGCAACAACTGCAGGGCAATGTTTTGTTTGGATTTGACACCTTCGGGGTCGGAGTTGCCGTCTTCATCCGGCTGCAAAGGCAGGTCGCCAGCGACAAAGGCTTCCAGCGCATCCACCAGACGCAGCTTGTTATTGATAGACAGCTCGATATTGATACGCTCAATGCCGTCGGAGTATTCGCCCAGGCGCGGCAATGGAATCACCACGTCTTCGTTAATCTTGAAGGCGTTGGTATGGCGCGCAATTGCCGCCGTGCGTGAACGGTCCAGCCAGAATTTTTTACGGGCCTCGGCCGAGACGGCAATAAAGCCTTCACCGTTACGGGCATTACACATGCGCACTACGGCAGAAGCCACTTCACCGACGGCGTTTTCATCATCAGACGCGATATCGCACAACAACACCATTTTCGGCCGTTGCTGACGCGCAGCCTTGGTCGCATAGCCCACGGCTTTCACATAACGCTCATCCATGTGCTCCAGACCGGCCATGATCACCGACGGGTCTTGCTTGGCAGTAGCGTCCAGATAATCCTTGATCTCGACAATCGCGGGCACGGCATGCGACACATTGCCAAAAAACTCCAGCGCAATGGTGCGTACATGTTTGGGCATGCGGTGCAAAATAAAGGTCGCAGAGGTAATCAGGCCGTCACAACCCTCTTTTTGCACACCAGGCAAACCGGACAGAAACTTGTCGGTCACGTCTTTACCCAGGCCGACCTTACGGAAGCTCGGTCCCGGAATTTCAAGAATCTCAGGCTCGGACAGCAGGTTTTTATGGTCGATGTCGTAGCGGCTGATTTTAAAGCGCGCCATGTCAATATCGTGAATTTTGCCCAGGTTGTGATCCAGACGCTCCACTTCCAGCCAGGTCGCATCTGGCGTCACCATGCGCCATGAGGCGAGGTTATCCAGCGCGGTCCCCCACAGCACGGCTTTTTTACCACCGGCGTTCATGGCGACGTTACCGCCAATGCAACAGGCATCGGCAGAGGTCGGGTCGCAGGCGAATTCCAGGCCGGCAGCAGTGGCCGCATCCATGGCGCGACGGGTCACTACGCCCGCGCCGCACTCAATCGTAGCCACCTGACGGGAGACGCCGGGCAAGGTGCGCATTTGCACACCTGTGTGTTGGTCCAGTTTTTCGGTGTTGATGACTGCAGACAATGGCGTCAACGGTACCGCGCCGCCCGTGTAACCCGTTCCGCCCCCACGTGGAATAATGGTCAGACCCAATTCGATACAGGCGCGCACCAGATAAGATATCTCGGCTTCAGTATCCGGGTTGATCACCACAAATGGATATTCGACGCGCCAGTCGGTGGCGTCTGTCACATGTGAGACACGCGCCAAGCCATCAAACTGCACATTGTCTTTGCGAGTGTACTTGGTCAGTTTGGCCAGGGCTTTTTTGCGTAACTCGGCCGTTTGCTTGAAATCATCGGCAAACTTCTCTACCGCTTTGGTCGCGGCAGACACCAGTTTTTGTACTTTTTCATTGCCACCGCTACGTTCTTGAATGGCAGAAATACGATGATATAGCGCCTCGATCAAGGCCTTGCGACGCTTGGGGTTTTCCAGCAGGTCATCTTGCAGATAAGGGTTGCGTGACACCACCCACAAATCGCCCAACACCTCAAACAGCATGCGCGCACTGCGGCCTGTTTTACGCTCGGCGCGCAGCACATTGAGGATTTCCCAGATTTCTTCGCCGAGAAACCGGATGACGATTTCGCGGTCAGAGAAGGAGGTATAGTTGTACGGAATTTCGCGTAATCGTGCGAGAGGGGTAGAATTGCGCTTTAACAAATCTGCGTTGACAGGTGCGTTCATTGATAATTTATCAAAAACAAAAGTCAATTATACCATGTCGTATACAGCACAAACACGTTACACGGCCTATGGTTTTTAGCGTGCATTTTTGAGTCATCCGTTTCTTAAGAGGCTAAGTTGAAATCAATATTCAGAACATGGGGCGTAGCAATAGTTGCATTGGCGCTCATCGCAGGCCTGGTATTTGCTGTCATGCAAAAACCGCAGGCACCAGAAGTCACCTTCACCACGCTGGATGGCCAGAAAATCAGCATGCAAAGCCTGCGCGGCAAAACGGTGCTGGTCAATTTCTGGGCGACAGACTGCCCGGGCTGCATCAAGGAGATGCCTGACCTCATCCACACTTACCAGCAATACAAAGACAAAAACCTGGTGGTGATTGCCGTGGCGATGCCCTACGACCCGCCTGCGCAAGTGCTCAATTACACCAAGGAAAAAGCGCTGCCGTTTGCCGTCATGCATGACGGTTACGGCGAAATGGTCAAGGCGTTTGGTAATGTCAACCTGACCCCGACCACCTTTATCTTTGACGGCAACGGCAACCGCATCCAGAAAACCATAGGCGAACTCAACTTTGCCGAATTACGCAAACTCCTGAATCAGAAAGCCAGCTAAATGTTGTGGGTCAAAGCGCTACATATTATTTTTGTCACCAGTTGGTTCGCCGGCCTGTTTTACCTGCCCCGTATCTACGTCAACCTGGCGATGGAAACTGAAACTCACGCCTATGCGCGCTTGCTGCTCATGGCGCAAAAACTCTACCGCTTCATGCAGCCCCTCATGCTGCTGGCGCTCGCATTTGGCTTATGGTTATGGCTGGGTTACGGCATCACTGGCGGCTGGATGCATGCCAAACTGACCCTGGTCATCCTGCTGATTGGCTACCATCACTATTGCGGCAAACTCCTTAAACAATTTCTTGCGCAGCAAAACAAGCGTAGTCATGTCTGGTTTCGCTGGTTTAATGAAGTCCCGGTGCTGATCCTGTTCGCCGTGGTGATTCTGGTGGTCGTCAAGCCATTTTAAGCCGGTATGTTGCACGCATTATTACAATCAGATTGGCTGATAACCATGCTGGACAAGTCCGGCAAGCAGGCCGCGCACAAGCTGCTAGGCTTATTCAACATTCTGGATGACTTGCTCTCCAGCCCGCTCGCAGAGGTGCAAACCACGCCCGCGACAACATCTACCCAGCCTGGGCGACTGCAGGCATACCTGAGCACACAGGCACAACTGGCAGGCGCGCGCCTGCCTGACATGCTCGCTAACCAGTTATATTTCATGGCACTCAGCGCCTGTCAGGAAAAGCTGGCACACAGACAATCCAGCGCCCTGCAACATGCAAAACAGGCAGCAAAAGCACTTATCGACGAGCAAACCAAACTGCAAATCGACTGGCTGGCCATCCGCAACTATGGCGTGGTGGCGGTCACCTTGGTCTGTGGCGTCGTGGGCGGTTATTACTGGCATATGCAGCTCGAATCCGCGCCCAGCCTCCAGACCGCAGCGGTGCATCAGCCTCCGCCCCGCCCGTTATCATTCGAGGCCAGTCCCACCGAAACCGCAGCCATTTACAGCCGCCTCGAAACCATGAAACATGGCGATTGCCGACTGATCGAAGCGATTCAACTGCCAGAACGCTTGAAAAGCGTTTACATCGAAAACATCATCAATGGTCACGTCACAACCAACCGCGACGAACAAGTACTGGTCAACCAGCTGCTTGATCAGGTGCAGTGCAATTACACGCCCAAACTGATGGCCAACTCCAGACAGTAGACTGCCTGACAATAAAACAGGCCGTCATTGCACAACAAAAAAGCCGCCACTGCTCGTGACGGCTTTTTTTTACAGCAAACGCTGATTTATTGGAACAGAGTTTTAAGCTGATTCAAACCACCATCGTAAACGCCTTTGATCGCGTCAGAGGCTGCTTTTTCATCTGCAGGCGCTTTTGGCAAGAAATGACTTTCCCACACCACCACAGACTTGCCATCCCCATTGCTATGCACACTGACGGTAGATGCGTAGTCATTCACAGGCAACACGCCATCAGTGATTTTGTAGCCATAGCTTTTCTGTTTTGGATTGTAAGCAGTCAGTGTTTCATTCACTTTGCCGCCATCCTTGAGCGTCAGCACGCGCTTGGCGCCCACGCTGTTATTTTTACCCGAAACGATCTCGGTTTTGGCAACGGCTGGATGCCAGGCACCCAAATCGCCAAAGTCAGAGACTTTTTTCCAGACCACGTCTACCGGCTGATTCAGCTCCACAGATTTAACGACATACAGTGGCTCGGCCGCAAATGCCGTGCTTGAGAGGGCGAACAGGCTAGCTAATAATAATTGACGCATGATTTTCTCCTTGTTGTAGATGAAGTACATTGTAAATAAATTGACCATAAATGTATACTATACGGTATAGTATATTTAACACGACAAGCAAAGTCAAACAATAGGATTTGTTCCCTGGCTGAAAGTTCTGGGGGTATACAAACTTGTATAGGGTGTTATAATTTTAGGCATGAATGCGCTTAAGCAAAAAATTTTGCAGGTATCGACGGATCTGTTCCAGACCCGTGGCATTAATTCCACGGGGGTAGACACGATTGTGGCTGTCGCAGGCACCACCAAAATGACGCTTTATAAGTATTTTGAAAACAAGGAAGAACTGATCCTGGCCGTGTTGCAACAGAGCCATCAGGACTTTCAGGACTGGATGAATGAAAAACTGGGCGGTCTTGGTGGCAGCCCAAATGAAAAAATCCAAAAACTGTTTGAATTTATTGAAGAGTGGGTGACTTCCCCCTCGTTCACCGGGATCGCTTTTATCAAGGCTTCCGCCGAATTCCCCAATGAAGAAAACCGGATTCATCAGCTGTCTTCGCAACAGTCCCGTGAATTCAGGCAATTTATTACCAAGCTGGCACAAGAAGCCAATATCAAAGATGCCGAAGGCCTGGCGCTGCAACTCTCCATTCTATTTGAAGGTGCCGTACAGGCCGAGCAAATCAAACGCGGCTCAGGCGCGATCAAGTCTGCCAAAAAGGCTGCCAAAACGCTGATTGATCTGGCCATCAAGCAGTCCTGACCACTCTTAGCCGCTCGTAACACTTGCCACACTGCTGGCGCACAGCAATAATAGCCCTACTTTTATCCAACCCCGTATTCACTTCATGAAAATTCTTATTTGCGGCTCACTCGCCTACGACACCATCATGGTGTTCCCTGACCAGTTTAAAAATCATATTCTGGCAGACAAAATTCATAAACTGAGCGTGGCATTTCTGGTCCCTGAAATGCGCCGCGAATTTGGCGGCACCGCGGGCAATATTGCCTACAACCTGCAATTACTCGAAGGCCAGCCGCAGATCATGGCGACAACCGGGGATGACTTTGCCTCCTATGAGGCATGGCTGAACCAGCATCATATTGATACGCAGCACATCAAGGCGATTGCCGGCACCTACACTGCTCAAGCATTTATCACCACCGACATGGATGATAACCAGATTACCGCGTTTCACCCCGGGGCCATGCAATATGCGCATACCAACAGCGTGAACGACGCCAAAGATATTGCCTTGGCCATCATTGCCCCAGATGGTCGCGATGCCATGTTCCAGCACGCAAAAGAGTGTCATGAGGCCGGGATTCCCTTCATGTTTGATCCAGGCCAGGGCTTGCCGATGTTTAATGGCGAAGAGCTCATGCACTTTATTGAAATGGCTGACTATCTGGCAGTGAACGATTACGAGTCACAAGTCATCCAAGACAAAACAGGGCTCAGTCTGGAACAACTGGCGGCCAAGGTCAAAGCCTTGATTGTGACTTTGGGTAGCGAGGGCTCGCATATTTATGCTGACGGTCAACGCCATGACATTCCGTGCGTTAAAGCAGATAAGGTCGTAGACCCAACAGGGTGTGGCGATGCTTACCGTGCTGGCCTGTTGTATGGCATTGTGCGTGGCTGGGACTGGAAAGCCTGTGGCCGGCTGGCGTCTACCATGGGCGCGATCAAGATTGCGAGCCGTGGCGGGCAAAATCATCAGCCGAGCCGGGCCGAGATTGAAAACATTTACAGTCACGCCCTGGTACAGGATGCCCTGAAAGAGGATCCTAGTCTGGGCCAGGCTACCCATTAAAAGAAGCTTGTTCAATATTGGAGAAAAAAATGAAAACACGTGTATTGCAATGGCTTGCTGTCGTATTGGTCACCGGCATTCTGGCCGCGTGCGCGAGCTCTAACTCTGGTAGTGTGTATTCGCGTGATGAAGCACGCAGAGCACAAACGGTGAAAACCGGGGTAGTGGAAAGCGTGCGTGCCGTCAAACTTGAAGGTACCAAGTCCCCTGTCGGCACGATTGCAGGGGGGGCAATTGGTGGGATTGCTGGCAGCTCAGTGGGCGGTGGTCGCGGCAGCGCGATTGCAGCTGTCATTGGTGCCGTCGCCGGTGGCCTGGCTGGTTCAGCCGCCGAAGAAGCCGTCACCCGCAAAAACGCATTGGAAATCACCGTCAAACTGGATGGTGGCGGCCTGGTGGCCATCGTGCAGGAAGCGGACGAACAGTTTAATGCGGGCGACCGTGTACGCATCGTTGAAAACGGCGGCACCTCACGCGTTTCCCACTAACAGAAGCTGGTGTTAAGCGCCGCATGGCAACCATCACCTTCTGGGGTGTGGTGATTAAAAAGAGCAGCCTAGGCTGCTCTTTTTATTAGTGCATGGGGCACGTCCACCACGATAGTCAACGTCACAGAATTGTCATGTGAACGTCACCAATCATTCATGTGACACTTCTAATATCACCCTAAACCTCAACCAAGGAGTCGCGTGATGTTAGAACGCAATTTGCAGGAACATGGCCTATATCAAGCCGAAATTCAGCCAACTACCGAGAACAACCGTAAAGTCAACTCAACGCTGAGTGTTGCTCTGGCAACAACCGCAGAAGAAATCATGGAAGCGCAACGCTTGCGCTATCAGGTGTTTGCTGAAGAAATGGGCGCGCAGATCAAGAGCCAGAATGGCCTTGATGTAGACGGCTTCGATGCCTTTTGCGATCACTTGCTGGTCCGCGATGATACCACGCAGCAAGTGGTGGGCACTTACCGCATCCTGAACCCGATGCAGGCCATGCTGGCAGGCGGTTACTACTCTGCCGGAGAGTTTGATTTGAGCCGTCTGGCCCCCTTGTCTGACCGGATGGTAGAAGTGGGCCGTGCCTGTGTGCATGCCGATTATCGCACCGGTGGCACCATCACCATGTTGTGGGCAGGCCTGGCCAAATACATGATGGCCCGCCAGTATGAATACATGATTGGTTGCGCCAGCATTTCCATGCACGATGGCGGCCACACCGCTGCCTCGCTGTTCAACAGCCTGCGCGAAGACTATCTGTCTCCCGCGGAATATCGTGTGTTTCCGCACCATCCATTGCCGATCGAGGCCCTGGATCAGTCACTCGAAGTGACCTGCCCACCATTGGTGAAAGGCTATTTGCGCCTGGGGGCTTATATTTGTGGCGAACCTGCCTGGGATCCGGCTTTTAATACGGCCGATATGCTGGTATTGTTACCTTTATCCAGAATCAATCCCAGATATGCTGCGCATTTCTTGAAATAACTTGCCAAAAACAAATTTTCTTACCTTCTGCTGGCGCACCGCCCGCATCTTTCTCCACACACTCACCGGACTCACATTGGCAACACTCGTGTTGCCTGTGTGTGGCCGTCGTGGCCGCGAGCAGCTGATTCGCTGGTGGTGTGCCAAACTATTGCGCTGTTTTAACCTGCAGTTATCGGTGAGCGGCGTACGCCCGGCGCCGCAGTCCAAGCATGTGCTGTTTGTTGCCAACCATATTTCCTGGTCAGATATCCATGCCTTGAACAGCCTGATTCCAGTGCGTTTTGTCGCAAAAGTCGAAATCAAGGATTGGCCAGTGTTTGGCTATCTGGTCAAAAAGTCTGGCACCATTTTTATTAACCGGACACGCCAACGTGATGCGGCACGCGTGCTGAAAGTAGTCACGCAGGCGATGAAACTGGGGGACAATCTGTGCGTGTTTCCCGAAGGCACCACCACCGATGGACAGCAAGTATTACCGTTTAAAAGTAGCCTGATTCAGGCCGCGATTGATGCAGAGGCGACGGTGATCCCGATTGCGATCCACTATCCCATGCCTGACGGCAGCCCTAACCTGGCGGCAGCGTATGCCGGTGAAACCAGCATGATCGAATCCATGCTGTCTTTTCTGAACATGCAGTCACCCAAAGTGCATTTGCATTTTTGTGCGCCGATAGAGGCGCGCCTGCTGGACCGGCAAACGCTGGCCAGCCAGGCAAGAAATGAAATCATGGCGCGCTTACCCTGGGCGACCGTGCCTGAAACCGTCAGCGAACCAGCGGTGCAAAAGCAAGCCTGACTGTGATGGCTCAGCCCATCGTTAGACATATGCCTGCCAGGCCGTTTTAAGCAGCAAAAGCGTCACAACTGCCACAAACACCCGGCGCACCAGCGTGGTTCCATGCTTTAGCGCCAGTGCACTGCCTAACAGGCTGCCTGCGATATTGGCGGCCGCCATGGCCAAGCCCAGTTGCCACCAGACTGCACCGCTCCAGCCCAGCACCGCTAACGTTGCCAGATTCGTACTGGCATTTAACACTTTGGCAGAGGCAGAAGCATGCAAAAAATCCTGCCCGAGAAAACGCACCAGCATAAAAATAAAAAAGCTGCCGGTGCCTGGTCCAAAGAAACCGTCATACCAGCCGATGCTGACCCCAATGGCCAACGCAATTATCCATCGCTGCCGCACGCTGTGGCCCTGGGCCCCCTGTTCGACCCCAAACTGCGGAAACTTGAGCGTATACACCAACACCAGCAACAACACCGCTGGCAATAGCTTGCGCAAAAAATCTGGCGCGACCCAGGTCAAGGTCCACGCGCCCAGGCAGGCGCCTAAAAATGCAGCCAGCGTTGCAGGGACTAACCAGGCCCAATCCAGACGCACATGCCGACTATAGCGCCAGGCGGCAACACTGGTGCCAAACACACTGGAACATTTATTGGTGCCAAGCAACAACACCGGCGCGGTATTCGGAAAGCTGGTTAGCAAAGCGGGGACGGTCACCAGCCCACCGCCGCCCACCATGGCATCCACCACGCCCGCCCCAAAAGCGGCCAGGATCACCCACCAGAGTTCCACCCGCGTCCCCTGTGCTAATCGCCACCCAGGCCTGGCGGCTGATCACGCGGATCCAGTGCCACCTGCGTCGCCTCGCCAGTGTCCAGGGCGTATGCCGTCAGTTCTCGCCCCCATAAACAACCGGTGTCCAGCGCGATCACGCCATGCGCTTGATACAGGCCCAACGCCGACCAGTGCCCACACAGGATGGGCTGCTTGGCCTGGGCGGACTGGCGACCGGCCGCCTGAAACCAGGGCAGATACCCGGCCGGTAGCTCAGACAGTTCGCCTTTAAACGCAAACTCCATCGCGCCGGCCGCATCCACCACACGCATGCGGGTCAGCGCATTGGTAATCGCCCGCAAGCGGTCCATGCCGGTCAAGTCCGCGTGCCAGGCGGCAGGCTGATTACCGTACATCTGTTGCAAAAAGCCCAGATAGTCGGGCGATTGCAATACCGCCTCAACCTCGGCAGCCAGCGCCCTCGCTTGCGGCAACGACCACTGCGGATACAAGCCGGCATGTATCATGGCATAGTCGTCTTCCAGCACCATCAATGGTTGATGCCGCAACCAGTGCAATAACGCTTCGCCATCCTCGGCTGCCAATAAAGGCGCTAAAGTGTCAAAGCGATGCGGTGGCCGCACGGCGTGTGCGACGGCAATGGCATGCAAATCATGGTTACCCAGCACCACCTTGATATGCTCGCGATGCGCATATAACCAGCGCAATACCGGTAGTGATCCCGTGCCGCGGTTGATCAAATCGCCAACCAGCCACAACTGGTCGCGCCCAGGCGCAAAGTTTAGCTTTGCCAGCAACTGCATAAAAGAATGATAGCAACCTTGCAGGTCGCCAATCGCGTATCTCGCCATGGCTATGCACCTATCTGAAATCGATTTACGGGCACTGCTACACACTCAACTTCGGTCGCGATACGGCGTTGCTCATCAAGAAATTTCTCCTGCCATATCAACTATATGCAGCATCAAATTTTTTCATGCGCGCCTTGCCTGGCTTAGCGATTTGAAGGTGTAGAAGCGCCCTGACCAATAAAAAAGCCGCTTGAGATTCAAGCGGCTTATCGCAATATTGCTGTTTATTTTTTCAAGCTGGCAGGATCAAATTTGGCCCCTGCCTGATTCGCCATATAGGCCACCGCATCCGCGACTTCGTGGTCAGTCAACTCTGCGTTACCGCCGCGCGCTGGCATGCTACGAATCCCTTCGATGGCATGTTTTACCAAGGTTTCATAGCCTTGTGCAATACGTGGACCCCAGTCACCGGCATTACCGATTTTTGGCGCACCCAAGGCACCCACACCGTGGCAAGCGATACACACGCCTTTAACAATCTCTTCACCGCTCTTTTCAACGTGCGCGCCACCTGCTTCAGCCACGGCCACTGTCGCAACCGGGGCAATATTGGCCAGCACTTTTTGCTCTGCTGCTTCAGCCGCTTCTTTGCTTGGGGCTGCTTTTTCGGCACCAAGCACGCCAAAAAGATATGCCAGCAGCGAAACCAGCAATGTGAAAGCAATAATGGCGCCTGGAATGGCAATAATTAACTCTTTAATGCTTGAACTCTGATTGTAACCCGACATATCTGCATCCCGTTGCGTTAGAAAAATTTTCCACGTGATTATAGCGCAGAACCGCCAGACAGGAAACGCGCACCGGTATTTACTGCCATGCAAAACAAACAGCCGGGCTGATTCCCAGACCCGGCTGACATTAGCACAGATAAAACCGTACTACTTTTGTCGACGACGCAACATCGCCAATGAGAGCAACCCCATCCCCAGCATCGCTGCGGAGCCGGGTTCAGGGACAGCACTGACCTTGAACAAGGAAGTGGTGTTGGAGCTTTCATTCGAGAACGCCAGGAAAATCTGTCCGGCTTTTTCAAACGCAACCAAGCCTTCTGGCGCTTTGTCGCCGTCTGAGACAATCATATCAATAAAGCTGACTTTGGTAGGATCAGTGATATCAAACAGTGCTACGGCCCCTTTCAGGGTTCGCTCCAAACCGATAGCAGCGATGGTACGGCCACCCAGGGTAAACAAGTCCACACCTTCTGGCTCAACCCCTTTGTCGCGGCTACGGGCGTCATCATAAATCCCACGTGCAAAAGCTTCTTTATCAAGGATATCGCCACTGTCGTAAACCAGACTACCATCGGCATTACGGATGCTGAAAGAACGCGCACCCGCGGCGTACAGATCGCCTGCAGATGAATCGGTGTTTGATACGCGGATATTGGCCAAATCCCCAGTCGCGCCTAATGAACTGGCATTAGAACGATCACCGTCATCCTCACGGAAATCACCTTCGTTCGCAGTCACCAAGTAGTCCTTGCCAGCAACGTTGTAAGTCGCGATCCCGTCAGGCATGTACAACCCTTTTACGTTGGCGCTAATAAAATTAACGCTACCATTGTTAAGCGGGTCTATGCTGTTGCCCGGCAGGCTGAAGTCTTTGGCACCCAAGCCAACCACCTGGGTAAATGAATTGGTGTTCATGTCCAAAATGCCGATGGCATTCGCCTCTTGAAGGGTCACGTAAGCCTTGCTGCCATCTGCACTGACGGCAATATACTCAGGCTCATAATCCATGCCAGTATTATTGCGAATATGGCTACCTGAAGTAGGCACTCCAGACAACGTGGCAGTGGCAGCCACAGTACGCTTGGTTACATCAATAATAGTCACGCTACCGACTGGATCATTGGCTGCCGGATTGAATACGCGTGGCACCGTGCTGCCTTTACGTGTGCCATACACATCTGGCGTCCCTTCATTGGCAACCAAAATCTTGCTGCCATCCGGCGTAAAAGTCAGCATATCTGGCAATGCACCGACCGTAAATGTGTTAGTCCCAGATGCAAGGCTTCTGGTTGTGGTGTTATATAACTGCACGATCCCCGGTTGAGTACGTGCACTGTTTTCGATGGCAAATGCCGCCATGCCATTGCTGATACTGACGCTATTGATGTTACCGAAGCTACTGGTGTCAATATGCTGCACCAGGCTGCCTGTAGCCGCATTCAAAACATCTACGCCTTTGACGCCTGCGACCCATAAAGTATTGGTCATGGCATCAAATGCCGGAATTTCAGACAAATAACCACTCCCACTATGGCTAAAGGTCCACTCTTTGCTAATCTGATAACTGGTTGCAGCCTCAGCCACGCCCATGCTGCCCACTAGCAAGCCAATCATTAAAGTCATTTTTTTCATGTGTATACTCTCCTCATAAAGTGAGAAAAGCATAGGCATCATGCATGACAAATCCTTGACAGTTAAATGTCAATCAAATGAAAACGGACTAGTCATGTAAAATCAAACCGCGCTGAAATTACAACCTCGCATAAGCGTAGTTTTGCGGATACACCACTTTTTCCCGTGCATCAGTCCAGATAATGTCGCAGCTATCATCATCCATATGCACCATGCGGCCATTACGGTCTACGCAATACTCGCCACAGACGATGCGCTCAACAATTTCATAGCCCTGCGCAATGCGGGTGTAATCAAACAAAATGGAGCGGATGACCGTACTGTCGCGCTGGATATGGCAACCCGAGTTAATCCAGGTTGGGCCAACAATGCGGGTATTTTTATCAATCCGGCTACCAGAACCAATATATACCGGCCCCTCAATCTGCGTGCGCTCCCAGTCAATATGCACATTGAGGCCCACCCATACACCCGGTTTCACCTGCGTGCCCGGAATCGGCATCGACGGGAAGAAGCCTTGCATCATTTGCTGCATCACCAGCCAGTAATCGGTCACCACGCCAATATCAATCCAGTTAAACGGATGCTGAATCGCGTAAAACGGCAAGCCTTTTTGCACCAACAACGGAAACAAGTCCGAGCCAATATCGAACTCGCTGCCAGAAGGGATCAAGTCCAGCACCTCCGGCTCGAAAATATAAATGCCGGTACTCGCCCAGTTAGAGCGCGCCTCCAGCTGGCTAGGCTTCTCCTGAAACGAAATAATGCGCCCTTCATTGTTGGTTACCACCACGCCATAGCCAGATACCTTGTCCATGGGCACCTGCATGGTCACCAGGCTCGCCAGTGCGCCTTTCTCCTTGTGCTCTTTCACCGCACTCGTAATGTCCAGGTCAATAATCGCATCCCCGCACAACACAATCGTCGTTTCATCAAAAAAGCCGCTAAAGTCCTGAATCTTGCGCATGCCACCGGCTGAGCCCACTGCATGCGGCACCACCTGGCCATCCACAATATCCCCCTCAAACGAGTAGCCGATATTCACGCCAAAACGATGACCATCCTCAAAGTAATCCTGAATCTTTTTGTGCAGATAACTGACATTGACCATAATATCCGCCACCCCATGCAATGCCAGGTGCTCCACCAGATAAGCCATCACCGGCTTGCCCAGCACCGGAATCATCGGCTTGGGTAAATCATAAGTCAGTGGCCGAACGCGAGTGCCCTTCCCCGCAGCTAAAATCATGGCTTTCATCGTGCTATATCCTCATATGTTTAGATTTATCAGCCAAGCATAGTCACGCTCTATGACACGATTATTGCAACCTTTAGTACGCTCCCCGAGTCAAGGCAAGGTGAGCGCTAACCCCCTGCCTGCCAAACGACTGCCGCTTTTTTATAGATGCTTAACTAAAAGCCCAGGCATTTGGGCTATGATTTGAGCGTTTCAAATGCAACCAAAAACATAACGCCTGCCCTGCCCCACATGATTTATTTAAATGTTTTCCTCATTGCCTTCATCGCGTTTGCAATCAGTATGGTTTGCGGCGGCGGAGCAGGCCTGCTACTGATCCCCATTCTAGGCCACGTGCTCCCGGCGTCTCAGGTGCCAGCGGCGCTATCGGTAGGCACCTCAGTGAGTTCACTGACCAAGCTCTATTTGTTCTTCCAGCACATTAACTGGCGCATCGTCAGGCACTTTCTGCCCCTCGCCTTACTGGGGGTGATCGTCGGCGCCTGGCTACTCAGCTACCTGGCCCCGATGTACATCGAGCTGTGCATGGCCATTTTTCTGGTCTGCAACCTGCCCTACCTCTTCAAAAAAACCACCGCCCCCAGTGCAGACAAACCCGCGCTATCCAACCACTTTCTTAAATTCATCGGTTTTCTCGCAGGCTTTATCTCCGCCCTCACCGGCGCAGTCGGCGTTTTGTTCAACGGTGTTTACCTTAGATACGGGCTCAGCAAAGAAGAAATCATCGCCACCCGCGCAGCCAATGAGATTTTTCTGCACATCGTCAAACTGGGCCTATATGCCTATTTCGGATTATTTACGCTAAAAGCACTCACCATCGGCATACTGGTCGCCATTGCCGCCGTCGCAGCCACTTACCTGATGAAATACCTGCTGCCTAAAATCTCCATCAGCCTCTTCAGCAAAGTTGGCTACGGTGCCATGGTCTTGTCCGGCGTCGTCTTGCTCAACAGTGCCATCATCCGCATTCAAGAAGCACACGACCCCAACGTACACATCGTCCGCGTCTCCAAGGGCTATGACGCCACGCTAAACTGGGATGATTTAATCTATACCATCGAGTTCAAATACGGCGAAGGCTTTGAATTTGAAAGGATTATTCCATTCACAGCGCTGGACGCGCCAAGACAAGCCCATGTAAACGCGCAGAATATAGGCGCTGACAAAATTGTCATCGAAAAAGTCTATTCTCTGAAGAAAATCTCATACGAAGCCTATTACTACAAAGACGAAACTAACTTGATCAAAAAGATCAAGTTTAAGTAACAGCGAGAAACGCTTTGAATCAAACACACCTAAAAATTGAGCGGCGACAAGCGAAGCCAGCCGCACTTAATTTGCTATAATGGCAGGATTGCGCCCGTAGCTCAGCTGGATAGAGTATTGGTTTCCGAAGCCAAGGGTCGTGAGTTCGAATCTCGCCGGGCGCACCAGAAATAAAAGCAAAGCCAAGATAGTTGTCACTAGCACCATAAATTGACCGCAACGGCCACTTTATGCTTCCGTGTACTAGCTAAAAAAGCCTGCTAAACTTTTCTTCCTCACTCAATCCAGAAATGGGGTAAATAAACCGACTTTTCTTGGTAGTCATAAACTAAGAAGAATATGGACCAAATATAAAAGAAGTGTCGCACAAGGTGACAAGCCTTGTGCGACACTAAAGTTATATCCCAAATGGACTTTCGATTTTTAGTTGTTTAAGAGTTAAGCTCCACAACTGTTCCTGCAAACTAATATCGCGACTGGCTTTTGACGACTTTCCTATCTTGGATTTAGCGAAATATTTTCCGGAGACTGCGTCGAGCTCAAGAGCCGTTGCCACATGAATAGAGGTTGGATTTCTCCATTGATAGAAAGTAGGAAGCCGGACCTTTTACCTTTGTTTCGTCTGCAATTGAAACCCGATTGTGTGACTTTTATGTATTTTTTAATGCTCCAGATGCATGAACGGAGTAAAGGAAGTCATCTGTCACTGAAAACTGCACGATATATTCCTCAGAGTGTGGTAAGCCAAAATATTCTCCACCCACTGCCAGATCACGATAATTTCTTGGCCCTTTGTAATCATGGACTTTAGCCAAAAATACCTCGTTGTGTGCATCTTCCATATCGATATGATATTGAACCTTCATCGTTGCCTCATCATTTTTAATCAGCCATGGAAAAATACTTCCCAAGTCAGACCCCACGTGAGCAGCGATTCTCCCGGTTTCCAATAAACATAATGCAGTTGGAAACGCCTTGTAGACATTATCATAGGCACGGATTCTAAGATCACTACCGCAAACAATGGCACGACCCTGAGCAATCAGTTCCCATAATGGTTCATGGTCTGGGTGTGCCTCGCCCGACCAATATCTAGGTATCCACGATGGATCAGTGATGTACCCATTTTTATCAAGCGGGGCATATGTAATCCAGTTTGAGTCAACCTTAGTAATGCTTGAAGATGGATGTAAGGCTAACTCAGCCAAATACTCTGGTGTGAAGTGATACCCCCAGTTTTTTAAACGTTGGGCAGAAGCCATGTCTTCAAAAAAATACATGCCAGTGAGTCTGGAATTGCATGTTGGAAAGTGTTGCTGACGCCAGGTTTCAATCAACATCTCATTGCGAAACCTTACATTGTTTTGGGCAGCAATCATGCCCGCAAACATCATGGAAATGGGGCATTGTGGAGGTTGATACTTAGCATGTGCCGAAACCAATACTCCACGATAACTCGCCCAAGCGACAAATGGTTGGTCAATATCCAGATATGCAAACACCTGCATAGGCGTGCCCTCATACGGTAGTGGCTCTGTGATTGGCTCCCCTGGGCCAACACGAGGAACTTCTTTTTGGTTTGTTTGTGTATTCATAGTAGTAATCCTAAAAATCAGATTGATGCTGAGTGTGTAAATGCATCATCTGTTATATCTATTTTAAGTTCCGATTTTCGGTTTTCTGGAAAAACTGACGATTTATGAATCGCCACTAATTTTGTAGTCACTGTTCAGCCGATTGATTGAACAGCTTTTCACAGTTAGCGGCGATCCCGAGTGAAAAAATTCGATAGATCAATCGAAACCCTGCCTCTGCTTTTACAAAGTAACTGTTCAAACAAGCTCAACCTCTACCAGATTGTCGCTAAACGTATTTGAGTGGCCCATGTCACCATACTCGGCAGAACTGATACAGTTCACCGTCCCCTTGTTGAGTTGGCGCCAATAGCCCAGAGTAGCGACCACGATGCCGGGATTCACATCAGTAGTGACACGGGCGACCGCTTCAAAAGCGCCTCTTTCGTTATAGGTTTTGACCATCATGCCATCCTGCACATCGCGTGCGAGTGCATCTACCGGGTTGATCATCAGGTATTGCTCGCCCTGCACGCGGAGTTTGGATTCCATATTCGCGTATGAGGAGTTGATAAAGCCATGGCTTTTTGGGGAGATGATGTTTAATGGAAACTTGGCCGCCAGTGCTGCGTTGGTATCAGGCGCTTCCCGACTGGGCACATAGGCCGGCAATGGGTCTAAATCTTCGCCCGGTTGAAAACCGTCATACATCTGCCTGAAAGGGCCGGCGACAAAATTCTTGGCGCCTTCAACCATGAACATACATTTACCGGTCGGGGTGGGGAAATTGCCCTCACGATGCGGGGCGCGGTCGTCTTTTGTACCGACATTCAGTCTTGCAAACCCGTGCTCACGCATGTAGTTAAGGTCTATGCCTTTGCAAGCGGGTGAACTCCAGTCTACATAGTTTTCAAGACATTCGCTGTCACTCCATTTGAAATTATCTTCTTCGAAGCCCAAACGCTGGGCCAAGCGGCGGAATATTTCATTATTGGGTAAGGCTTCGCCGGGAGGCTCTATACATTTGGTGTTGTAGGTGAGGTATAAATGACCCCAGGATAAGATCATGTCTTCCTGCTCTGCGCCCATGGCGGCGGGCAAGACAATATCTGCATACGACGCCGTATCTGAAATGAAATGGTCTGCCACAATGGTAAACAGGTCTTCGCGCTTGAGCCCTTCGATGACTTTGTCAGTTTCGGGCGATTGGGTGACCGGGTTGGTATTCCACACCATGATCGATTTAATCGGCACCTCTAGCGGTGTTTCGCCAAGCAGCGCCCGGCCTAATTGCAGGATATTAACCACTGGCGTACCTTCAGGGATCAGGTCCGGCCTGCAAATCACATCAAACTTGTAAGGATGCTCCCAGACTGGGAATTGCAGCGCTCCACCGCCTACGTGGCGCCAGGCCCCGATAAGAGCTGGCAATGAGGTGACAGCGCGTATCGCCTGACTGCCGCCATAACTGCGTTCCAACGCGACGCCAATGCGGATGGCGGCTGGCGGCGTGGTCGCATATTCGCGGGCAAACAGGCGAATCTGGTCGGCGGGGATGCCTGTGATGTCAGCTGCCCATTCCGGCGTGCAGGGTTTAGCTCTTTCCGCCAGCTCGGCATAGCCCACGGTATATTTTTCAACATAGTCATGGTCAACCAAGTCTTCTGCAATGATCACGTGCATCATCGCCATCGCCAGCGCGCCATCGGTCCCTGGTTTGGGGGCAATATGCCAATCGGCTTCTTTTGCGGTTTTGGAAGCGAACGAATCTACAACGACGATCTTCGCCCCTCGTTTTTGCGCATCTTTAATAATGTGCCAGTGATGAAGATTGGTGGAGACCGAGTTACACGCCCAGATGACGATGAATTTGGCATGGATAAAGCTTTCGGGGTCCACGCCGGCGGTCGGCCCGACTGTGAGTAACCAGGCAGTACAGGAGCCTTCGCCACAAAAGGTTCTTTCACAAACGGTGGCGCCCAGCCGGTTGAAAAAGGCATCCCCGCCATTGAGTCCATGTACCAGCCCCTGATTACCCAGATAACTGACGGGTAATATGGCGCGGGGGCCTTCATGATTGATCAATGCCTGCCATCGATCCACAATGGTATCCAGGGCCTCATCCCAGGTGATGCGCTCAAACTGATTGGTGCCTTTGGGCCCTACCCGCTTCATGGGGTACAGCAGGCGGTTGGGATGATAATGCCGCTTTTCGTAATCTTTTAATTTGACGCATAACCCGCCTCGCGTCATCGGATGATCAGGGTTACCTGAAACTGAAATCAGCTCGCCGTTTTTGACATGAAACTGCATCGCGCAAGTATCAGGACAATCATGCGGACAACCACCATGAAAGGTTTTGACTACATCTGCAACATCATTCATATGACACTCCAAGCGCACTGTTATATGCCGTCATGTTTTAAAAAGAATCAATGCAAGACAGGTCTGTCTATTTCAAATACTATACCCCTTAGCATGGAAATACAATACTGCTGGATATTGATACTTTTTGTTCTTAAAGCGGATCATCGCCTGTAGATAAAAAGTTTGAGCATGGGTTGCATGACTCGCTATTCAAACTCGATATAATCGTTCTAGGCGATACGCAAACAAAATCAATTGTGTTTTCCCAGCGCCCCAATTTATGAATCGCCGCTTATTTTTAAGACTCAATTAATGCAAACCGCCACCCTGCGTGACTTAACCCAGCACTTTAGCCAACACGGTCGACTGGAAACCATTTACCTTCGTCCAGATCGCGGTCAGCCTTGTTTGTCACCCAATCAAGCCTTAGCGATAGCAAACCGTGGATTGCAAGGGGATAGAGCCAGCTTGCGCGCGTCATCACAAGCGAATGGCAGCAAACGGCAGGTGACCTTGCTGCAAGCCGAGCATTTACCAGTGATTGCGGCACTCACGGGGCGGGCGCAGGTGGATCCGGCGGTGCTCAGGCGCAACCTGATTGTCTCCGGACTCAATCTGCTGGCGGCTAAATCGCTGTTTAAAGATCAGCCCTTGCATCTATTGATAGGCGAAGTGGTGCTGGAGGTGACTGGCCCTTGTGAGCCATGCTCACGTATGGAGCAGGTGCTGGGGACAGGCGGTTACAACGCCATGCGTGGTCATGGCGGGGTCACGGCTCGGGTTTTAAAAAGTGGGATACTGCAGCGAGGAGACCCGGTGCGGGTGATGGTCGCTGAGTCTGCAACAGATGCGCCGTTGCAATCGTCTTTGAGCTTCTAGCAGAAGCAGCCCGCAAAATTACTTTTTCCTGACTTGTCTTCGCCGCCTACCCCTGACTAAGCCCGCTTCAATCCCCGGCGTTGAATCAGGGGTTGATACATTTCGTGACAAAATCTTTTGCACAATAATCGCACCAATTGTTAGATTAGCTGCCTAGCAAATGCAGCACTCAATGCGGTGATGCAAGGTTACGCCCTGTAAACAGATATCACAGTGAGTCCCACCCCAATTACAAACAACTCCCGTTTGCGATTTGGAATTTTCTTTTTCTGGAAAACCAGAATCGGGGGATGGGCGCGATAAAATGCAAGTCGCGGGGGTGAATGATTGACCGCATGAAGAGATGTTTGTATTTTCAACGTTGAGCAAGCATATTGAGTCGGCTATGTCTAATAAAAAAGCGCTATTGAACACTGCAATAGGACTGATTGCCCTGGGATTGGCACTCTGGTTCTGGAAACATCCGCGTACCGATCAAGGGGCTGAGGCGCCCCAGGCCGAGGCGCAAGCTGGGCAAGGGCATGGTCGCGGACACGGCGGCCATCATGGCCCGGGGGGAGACAAGCCAACGCCAGTGACAGCGGCCACGGTAACGGTTGCCGATATTCCGGTGACACATACGGCGCTGGGGACGGCGATTCCGTCTGCGGTGGTGACGGTGACCAGCCGCGTGGCCGGGCAATTGATTCAAGTGGCTTTTCAGGAAGGTCAGCTGGTCAAGCAAGGGCAGTTATTGGCGAAGATTGATCCGCGTCCGTTTGAAACGGCGCTGGGGCAGATTCAGGGGCAGGCAGTGCGCAACCAGGCCTTGCTCAAAAATAGCCAGATTGATTTGGAGCGCTATAAAACCCTGCAAGCGCAAGACTCGATTGCCTCGCAGCAAGTAGACTCACAAGCCTCGCTGGTGCAGCAATATCAGGGCACGGTGCAGGCAGACAAAGCCTCGGTGGAAAACGCCAGGTTACAGCTCAGTTTTACCAACATCACCGCGCCGATCAGCGGCCGCATTGGCTTGCGTCAGGTCGATAGCGGCAACAATATCGACACCACCAGCCCGATTGCGGTGATTAATGCGATTCATCCTATCCATGTGGTGTTTACGCTGCCGGAAGACCGCATCACGCGTCTGGTGGCACAAAGCCAGTCAAGCGCTGGCTTGCACAAACTCAAGGTAGAAGCGTGGGACAAAGGCAATACGCGGCGGTTGGCCAGCGGGGTGCTTGAGAGTATTGATAACCAGATTGATACCACCTCGGGCACACTTAAGCTCAAGGCGGCCTTTGCCAACGAGGACGACCACCTGTTTCCTAACCAGTTTGTGAATGTGAAACTGTTTAGCGAGACGATTCCGCATGCCAGCGTGATCCCGATCAATGCCTTGCAGCAAGGGCCGGACGGCGCTTTTGTGTATAAAATTGTGCCCGATACCAACGGCGAAAAAGTGGTGTTGCAAGCGGTGACGGTGGGGCATACCGACGCGGAAATCGCGGCCATTACCAAGGGCTTGCAGCCGGGTGACCGGGTGGTGAGCAGCGGCATTGATAAACTCAAGCAAGACGCCAAAGTGCGGGTCAAGGACCCGAATCACGCGCTGGATCCGGCTGAGCAGGCGGACCCAGCGCTGGCCAATGGTAGTGCTGACGGACAAGCATCCAAGCATAGACGTCGCGCGGCAGCCGGGGCATAAGCGGCACGCCTGACGATGATGAACCCTTCACGGCTGTTTATTTTAAGACCGGTGGCGACCTCGTTATTGATGGTCGCCATTCTGCTGGCGGGCCTGCTGGCGTATACCTTGTTGCCAAAAGCTGCCTTGCCGCAGGTCGATTACCCGGTGATTCAAGTGGTCACGCTCTACCCCGGCGCCAGTGCCGAGGTGATGGCGATGAATGTGACCTCACCGCTGGAGCGTCAATTTGGCTCTATGGCTGGCCTGGCACATATGTCATCTGCCAGCTCTGGCGGCGTTTCAGTCATTACCTTGCAGTTCAGCCTGAAAAACAGCCTCGATGTTGCCGTCCAGTCAGTTCAGGCGGCCATGAACGCGGCCAGTACCTTTTTGCCTGCGGATTTACCCTCCCCGCCCATCTATAACAAGGTGAACCCGGCCGATGCCCCGGTGCTGACGCTGGCCGTGACTTCGCAGAGCCTGCCATTGCCAAAGTTACGCGACCTGGTGGATACACGCATGGCACAAAAAATTGCGCAGGTGAGTGGCGTGGGCCTGGTCAGTGTGGATGGCGGGCAAAAACCGGCGATCCGCATTCAGGTGAATCAGCCCGTGCTGGCGGCCTACGGGCTGGGCATGAATACGCTGCGCACCATCATAGACAGCGCCAACTCCAACCAGGCCAAAGGCAATATTGATGGCCCCTTGCTGGCCTATGAACTCGATGCCAACAGCCAACTGCGGTCCGCAGAGGAATACCGTAACCTGATCATTGCCAACACCGGTGACCGACCTGTGCGCCTGCGGGATGTGGCTGAGGTGAAAGAGGCACAAGAAGATTTGTATATCTCTGCCTGGGCCAATCAAACGCCCGCCATTCTGGTCAATATCCGCCGCCAGCCCGGCGCCAATGTGATTGAGGTGGTCGAGCAGATTCGCGAGCGCCTGCCCGGCCTGACGGCGGGCTTGCCGGCCGATGTCAGCGTCAGCGAACTCACTAACCGCACGCATACCATCCGTAGTGCGCTTGAAGATGTGCAGTTTGAGCTCATGCTGGCCATTGCCCTGGTGGTGATGGTGATCTTCCTGTTTTTGCGCACGGCGGCGGGCACCGTCATCCCCAGTTTGACTGTACCGCTGTCGCTGGTGGGCACGTTTAGCATCATGTATGCGGCGGGCTTTAGCATCAACAACCTCACTCTGATGGCGCTGACCATTGCCACCGGCTTTGTGGTCGATGATGCCATTGTCATGATTGAGAATATCGCGCGCCATATTGAAGAAGGCGAGACGCCGATGAATGCCGCCATCAAGGGCGCCCGCCAGATCGGTTTTACCATCATCTCGCTGACCTTTTCACTGATTGCGGTGCTGATCCCCTTGCTGTTTATGGGCGATGTGATTGGCCGCTTGTTCCGCGAGTTTGCCGTCACACTGGCCGTTGCCATCCTGATTTCGGCGGTAGTCTCGCTCACCCTGACGCCCATGCTGTGTGCGCGCTTGCTCAAACCGGCCAAAGCCCCTGTCGCAAACCAGACTAACCTCATAGACCGCATCATTGCCTATTACGGCAGAGGACTGCAGGTTGCCTTGCGGCACCAGCCACTGGTATTGCTGCTTGCCGCCGCCTCGCTGGTGCTAACGGTCACGCTGGTGATCAGCATCCCCAAAGGCCTGTTCCCGACCCAGGATACCGGCTTTATCCAGGTGATGACTGAGGCCAACGGTTCGGATGCCTTCAGCGTCATCAGCCACAAGCAGCAAGCCGTGGTAGAAGCCATTTTGCAGGATGCCGATGTAGAAAGTATTTCTTCTGTGGTGGGCGTGGATGGGGTCAACACCACGCATAACAGTGGCCGCATGCTGATCAACCTCAAGCCCTACCCGCAACGCCAGGCCAGCGCCAGCGAGGTCATTACCCGCTTGCAATCTCGCCTGGAGGCCACCGCCCCGCTCAAGCTGTTTATGCAACCGGTGCAAGACCTGACGCTGTCAGACCGTGTCAGCCAGACCCAGTATCAATACCTGCTGACCAGCACCGATCCGCAGGCCTTGCAAAGCGCGCTCCCCGGCTTTATGCAAGCACTGCGCAAGCTGCCGCAACTGACCACCGTCACACATAACTTGCACAGCGACGGCCTGCGCGCCGCCGTGACCGTGGACCGCGACAGTGCCGGGCGGCTGGGCATTACCATGGCGGATGTGGACAATGCGCTCTATAGCGCCTTTGGCCAGCGCATGATCAGTACCATTTTCACCCAGGCCAATCAGTATCGCGTGATTCTTGAGTCGCAACCGTCCTCGGCCTCGGGCTTGCAGGCGCTGGATCAGGTTTATGTCACCAGCAATACCGGGCGCCAGGTGCCGCTGGCGAGTATCGCCCGCATCAGCGAGCAACCGGCGGCGCTGGTAGTGAACCGGGAAGACCAGTTACCCTCGGTCACCATTGGCTTTAACCTTGCCGAGGGCTATGCCCTGGGGGATGCTGTGGCCGCGATTGATGCAGTCAAACAGCGCATGCAATTCCCGGCCACCATGATTAGCCGCTTTCAGGGCGCGGCTGCCGCCTTTAATGCCGCACTCGGCAACGAATTATTTTTAATGCTGGCCGCCATCCTCACCATGTATATCGTGCTGGGCATTTTGTATGAAAGCTATATCCACCCGCTGACCATCCTCTCCACCTTGCCTTCTGCTGGCGTCGGCGCCTTGCTGGCCCTCATGCTGACCGGGCACCCGCTCAGCGTGATTGCCATCATCGGCATTATCCTGCTGATCGGCATTGTGCAAAAAAATGCCATCATGATGATTGATTTTGCGCTGGAGGCCGAGCGCCATCATGGCAAGTCGCCTGAAGAAGCCATTTATGAAGCCTGCCTGCTCAGGTTCCGGCCTATCCTGATGACCACGCTGGCGGCGCTGTTAAGTGCCGTGCCGCTGGTCACCGGCGATGGCCCCGGCTCAGAATTGCGTGCGCCGCTCGGCATTGCCATGATAGGCGGCCTGTTAGTAAGCCAGCTGCTCACCTTGTTTACCACGCCTGTCATCTACCTGATGTTTGACCGCCTGGCCCAGCCTGGTCAGCGCAAAGCTGTCGCACACAGCGAGGCAAGCCCATGAGTGGGCTCACGCTGTTTTTGCGCCGCCCCGTGGCCACCACCTTGCTGGCACTGGCGATTGCCTTGCCCGGCATTGCGGCTTATGTGGCGCTGCCGATTGCCTCGCTGCCGCAAGTGGAAATGCCCAGCATCGATGTGTTTGCGCGCCTGCCCGGCGCCAGCGCCGAAACCATGGCCTCGGCTGTGGCCTCGCCGCTGGAGCGTTCGCTGGGTAATATTGCCGGCCTCAACGAAATGACCTCCAGCAGCACCAAGGGCCAAACCCGGGTCAGTTTGCAGTTTGATCTGGATCGCAATGCAGACAGTGCCGCACGCGATGTGCAAGCGGCCATCAATACCGCCATCCCCTTGCTGCCAGCCGGCATGCAAAGCAACCCAACCTGGCGCAAGAGTGGCCCGACCATGATCATGCATATCGCGCTGACCTCGGACCGCTACAGCCAGTCCGAGCTGTACGATGTGGCCTACAGCCTGGTCGGGCAGCGCATCTCGCAAGTCGATGGCGTAGGCCAGGTCAACGTCAATGGCAGCGCCTTGCGGGCGGTCAGGGTAGAAGTGAATCCGCTCACTGCCAATCAATATGGCATTAGCCTGGACCAGATCCGCACGGCCATCGCCAATGCCAACGCCCATTTACCCAAAGGCTTTATCGAGAGTGCCAGCAAACGCTGGCAGCTGGAAGTGAACGACAGTAACCGCCAGGCGGCCGATTTTCGTGATTTGATTGTGGCCTGGCGCAATGCCGCCCCGGTCAGGCTGCGCGACATTGCCGAGGTGAAAGACTCGGTGCAGGAGCTGCGCAGCGCCGGTAGCGTCAAGCAAAAGCCCGGCGTGGTCATCGCGGTGAATAATATCCCGGGCGCCAACATTGTCGCCACGGTTGATGGCATCAAGGCCTTGCTGCCCAGGCTGCAGCCCTTGTTGCCGCCAGGCATCGCCATGGAAGTGCTCATAGACCGCAGCACCATCGTCCGCAAATCGTTAGAAGAAGTCGAACACAGCCTGCTGATCTCGATTGGATTAGTGATCGTGGTGACTTTTCTGTTTTTAAAAAGCGGGCGCGCGGCGCTGATTCCCAGCATCGCCATTCCGGTGTCCTTGCTGGGGACGCTGGCCGTGATTTACCTGTGCGGTTTCAGCCTCAATAATCTGACCCTGATGGCGCTCATTATTGCCACCGGCTTTGTGGTGGATGATGCGATTGTGGTAGTCGAAAATACGGCCCGGCACATTGAACATGGCCTCAGCCCCTTGCAGGCGGCGCTGCGAGCAGTGCACGAGGTGTCATTTACCATTATCGCCATGAGCCTGGCGCTGATTGCGGCATTTATTCCGCTGCTGTTCATGGACGGTGTGGTCGGGCGCATGTTCCGCGAGTTTTCAATCACGCTGGCCAGTGCGGTGATCATTTCATTGCTGGTGTCGCTGACACTGACACCCGTCCTCTCCTCCAAACTACTGCGGCCGCAAGCAGCAAAGCATGGCGCAAAGACGGGTGGCGCTGACCATACGAGTCCCGCTCCCGCCACGCAGGACCAACCCTGGCCTGCGTCGGTGTATCAGCGTGTGCTGCGCTGGAGCCTGCACCACAGGCGCCTGATTCTGCTGCTCTTCACCGTGGCCATCGCCAGTAACCTTTATCTGTATACCCTGGTGCCCAAGGGCTTTTTTCCGCTGCAAGATACCGGCCGCTTGCAAGGCAACTTCGAGGGCGACCAGAATCTGTCGTTTTGGGCCATGCGTGAAAAAGTGGCCCAATTCATGCAGATCATCGCCCGCGACCCCGATATCGATACCTATTATGAATACACGGGTGGCTTTGGCGGCGGGCAATCCAATACCGGCATGCTCAATGCGCGGCTGAAACCCCGTGCAGAGCGCCAGGCCTCGGCGCAAGAAGTGGTGGATCGCTTGCGTCCGCAACTGGACCGCGTGGCTGGCGCTTCGTTACGCTTGCGGCCACAACAGGAATTCAATATCGGCTTGCGTCCGGGCTCGGCAGAATACCAATACACCTTACTCTCCAGCAGCGTAGACGATTTGCGCCAGTTTGCTCCCAAACTCAAAGATGCCATGGCCAAGCTGCCGCAACTGACTGACGTCTCCAGTGATGCACAAGACAAGGGCTTGCAGATTAATCTGGTGGTGGACCGCGATGCGGCCACGCGCCTGGGCATTACCCAGCAGCAGATTGACAGTGCCTTGAATGATGCCTTTGGCCAGCGGCTGGTCTCCACCATTTACGAGCCGCTCAATCAATACTATGTGGTGATGACGGTGGCGGCCCGCTTTGCGCAGGGGCCGGAGTCCTTGCAGAATATCTACCTGACCAGCCTGAAAAACCAGCGCATTCCGCTGGCGAGCTTTGCCCACTGGCAACCGGTGAATACGCCGCTGGCGGTCAATCACCAGGGGCAGTTTGCCGCCGCCACGGTCTCGTTTAACCTGGCCCAAGGCTATGCGCTGGATGCCGCCAGCCAGGCCATCGAATCGACCTTTGCCGCGCTGGCGCCGCCAGAGAGCATCCATGGCACCTTTGCCGGTAAAGCCAAAGCGTTTCAGGATTCCATGGATAGCCAGCCGTGGCTGATCCTGACCGCCGTGATCGCGATCTACATCGTGCTGGGCATGCTGTACGAAAGCCTGATCCATCCGCTGACCATCCTCTCCACCCTGCCCTCGGCGGGCATAGGCGCCTTGCTGGCCCTGTTATGGTTTGACAGCGAGTTGACCATTATCGCTATGATAGGCATTGTGCTCCTGGTGGGCATTGTCATGAAAAACGCCATTATCATGATTGATGCGGCGATTCATTTGCGGCGTGAACACGCGCTCTCTGCCGAAGCCGCCGTCACCCAGGCCTGCCTGCAACGCTTGCGGCCCATTTTAATGACCACGCTGGCGGCGGTGCTGGGGGCGGTGCCCTTGTTGCTGGGCGTCGGCGATGGTGCTGAAATCCGTCAGCCGCTGGGCATCTCCATTGTCGGTGGCCTGCTGGTAGGGCAAGTGCTGACGCTGGTCACCACGCCCGTGGTTTATCTGTATCTGGATGATGCGGGGCGTTGGCTCAGCCAGCGTTTCGGCCTCTCGTTAAACTCAAATTCTTTGAAGAATCAAACGGTATGAACATAGTCAAAATGTGGGTGCTGGCCATGGCGGGCCTGATGATACAAGGATGCAGCGTCTGGCAAGACTATGTACGCCCGCGCGTCGAGATACCGGCACAATACAAAGAACCGCCGCCTGCAGGCTGGAAAGTGGCCGAGCCCGGTTCACCAGAACTGTCTGCGGCCTGGTGGGAACGCTACAACGATCCCCAACTGACCGCCTTACTCACCCAGGCCAATCAAGCCAACTATACCATCCTGATTGCGGAGGCCAATTATCGGCAAGGGCTGGCACTGGCGCGGGCGAGCCACTCGCCGCAATTGCCCGCACTCAACGGTCAGGCAGGCGCCACCCGCGGAGAGACCACCAATACCACTGGCGTGCGCAGTGATTACAGCATTGGCCTCAATGCCAGTTGGGAGATGGACTTGTGGGGCAGGATACGTAACAGCGTGATTGCCGGCGAAACCAATGCCGAAGCCACGGCCGCCGACCTGGCTGCGGCCAAGCTCTCGGTCCAGTCTACGCTGGCGCAAACCTATTTTCAGCTCAGGATTCTCGACTCGCAAAAGCTGCTGCTGGATAACACGGCCAAAAGCTTTGATCGCTCACTCAAGCTGACCACCAACCGCTATAACGTGGGCTTGGCCTCGCGCACGGAAATCGCCCAGGCCGAAACGCAATTGCGCAACACCTTGGCGCAGTCGATTGATATCAGCGCCTCGCGCGCGCAACTGGAGCATGCGATTGCAGTACTGATCGGCAAGCCGCCAGCAGAATTGTCCATCCCCGAACAACCATACAAGGACGTGGCCAATTTGTCTCTACCCGCCGCGAATACAGGCTTGCCTGCCAGCCTGCTGGAACGCAGACCAGACATAGCCGGGGCTGAGCGCAGGGTTGCCTCCGCCAATGCACAGATCGGCGTTGCACGGGCGGCACTCTTCCCCACGCTGACGCTGGGCGCGACCTTTGGCTATAGTGACAACAGCCTGAGCAATCTGCTTTCGCTGCCTAACCGCCTCTGGTCACTGGGCCCCGCGCTGGCAGGGCCGATTTTTGATAATCAGCTGCGTAGATCGAATACCAATGCGGCCATTGCCCGCTACGATGCCAGTGTCGCCACCTATAAACAAACCGTGATTAATGGCTTGCGCGAAGTTGAGGATAATCTGGCCTTGCTGCGTATTCTGGAGGCGGAGGCAAAAGAACAGGAAACCGCCGTCAAATTTGCACGCGAAGCCGTCACCCAAACCGAAAACCGCTACCGTGCCGGCATCAGTGAATACCAATACGTGGTCAACGTGCAATCCACCCTGTTGAGCGCCGAGCGCAACCTGCTCTCCATCACCGGGCGCAGGCTCAATGCTTCAGTGGCTTTGATGGTGGCACTGGGTGGCGCTTACGTGCTGCCCCAGTCTAACTATTAAGTCTGAACAGGCCACTGGATAGGTGCCACCCCATTGAGCATGGGCTTGGCAAATAAAAACCCTTGAAACAAATCGACGCCAGCAGATTGTAGCCAGCACCATTCTTCCACGGTCTCTACCCCTTCGGCCACAATCGTAATGCCCAGCGCATGGGCACACTCAATCAGCGCCCGCACAATCGCCTGCTTGGGGCCATCCTTGTGAATATTTTCAACAATCAGTCTATCCACCTTAAGCTTCTCAGGCTGAAATTTGGACAGCAAGGTCAGCCCGGCAAAGCCGGCACCAAAATCATCAATCGACACACTAATGCCTGCCAGACGTAATTCCCTGATGGCGCGCTGAAAGTCATCAAAGTTAGCAATAGACTCTTGCTCGGTGATTTCAACGATGATTTGCTGCGGCTTGAAATCAAACTGTGCGATATAACTGAGCAGCTTTTCCACCGCATTGGGCACCCGCACCAAAGACATCGGCAACAGATTGATGGATAACTTGATCGGCCCGAGTTGCATCTGCGATGCCAGGGCCAACGCGTGCTGCTTGGATTCCAGATCGAATACATATAACTCCTCGGCTGACAATCCCTCAAAACATTGCTGCGGGGAGCCGCCAGACGGGCTGCGGATCAGCGCTTCAATCGAAGAGATCAGTCCGGTCAGCGGAGAAACAATCGGTTGAAATGCAAACTGGCAAGCCGCCTGCTGAATGCGGGCAGGATTCACGACATCAAAAGGGGATGGTTGGGGCTGAAACTGCCAGTCTTCCGCGTGCAGTGTCCGCTCGCCATCGCTCCAGCGGGAGGTGGCAAAGGCCGTGATCAGTTTGATAACACGGTCATGATCGGGGAGCGACTCGCCGCTATTAAAGGTAGCCCCCTCTGACAACAGGGCATAAATGTCTTCACCATACACCTTTTGCACATCAATGCAGTACATGGACCAGCCGCCAAATCGCCGCGCAGGAGAAAAGTCCTCCATCAGCTTGACCACATTACGATGCCTGTCATCCAAGGTAATCAGATGATAAAGCAGCTTGATGGCAATATCCGGACCTTCCAGATATTGCAGAAAATAGTCGCCATCGTATAAGAGCACGCCTGAAATGGCATTCTTTTGATTCTTTTCAGCTGCAGCGTCAACCAATGCAGCAAGTTCATCCCCCACCAGCTGCTTCACTGAGCGACTTTTATACACCAATACCGTAAACATATTTATTACAAAAACAAATTTATATTAATGTATTATACAAACAAAAATTAATCTAAACATAAAAATATTATCTAAAACGGCAAAAAAGTTAGATGTTTCAACGGAAAACCGTCAACACTGTAGTGGGGAGATGTGACACTGTTATTTTTAAACCCTGTTACAGGCACATTCAGGTGTGACATCGCATGCTGGACGCGTGAATGGAGGCTGGCATTGCGCTAATCGCCCGCTGCTAGCTGAGACTGGAAATCGTCGCCCCCAGGGTGATCAGGCCAATGCCCATGATTTGCGCCGGGCTCAGATGCTCGGCAAACAAATATACCGAGACCAGTGGCACGGTGGCATAGGCAATGCCAGAGATCAAATGTGCCTTGGAGAGGTCGGTGCGGGACATGAGCAGCATCCAGCAACAAAATGCCACCAGTAGCAGCATCACCCCACCCACCAGCGCAGGCTGCAGCAACAGTGAGCCGGCAAAGGCAAAAAAACTCTGCCAGCTTTCCAATGAGGCCGCGCCGACCTCCAGCGAGGCCATCTTGAATAACACCTGACTAAACGTATCGCAGAAAATCAGCAGTGAAAATAACCAGACGACACTGGCGTTAGATGTTCTGGTCAAAGTTTTCATAAGCAAGCAATTTGGCCAGACAAGCCAGCGGTTGATTCAGGAAGCGGTTGGTATGTTTAAACAGCAAATAAGTGTCTTCAAGCTCGGCACCCAGTTTTTTCTTTACCTCGTAGGAGGCCTGCCCGCTTTGAAACTGCGTGATGCCATCGCGCAGGCACATCTCGATGTTATAGATCCAGCTTAAGAAGTAAATATTGTGCTCCGCCGCGACAGGCTGGTGCATACCGATGTATTTGTCCATCAGGGTATGGCCGTTGTGCAGCAGCATGTTAAACGCAATCAGTTTGCCTTCGAGGTAATACAGCACAAAGCGGGTATTTTCTGGCATCAGGCCCGCCACAAACTCAAAAAAGCTGCTGGTCAGTTTTTCAAACTTCAATTCGCTGCGCTCATAGGTTTCGAGATACAGCTGGTAGATTTCGTCCAGATTGGACGGCATGCCCTGCACTTCGCGGATTTCAATCTGCGAGCGTTTTTTGAGCTTTCTGCGCAGGTCTTTGCGCGTGGCATAACTCAGGCTGGCGAAGTAGGCCTCCATCGAGTCAAATGCGATCTGATTGACGGCGACCGGCATGTTTCTGAGCGTGCTGTAGCCCAACGCATTGAGCGGGGCACCCACTTTTTGCAGGTCACGTGCCAGCACATCTTTAAACGCAATCACCGAGGCACCGGCTTTGGCGGCGATTTTTTGCAACTGCGCATTGAGGGCCTGCATCATGGCCGGATCAAACGGATAGTCAGGATGCAAGGTCATTTTGCAGGCATCCGTAATCGGCGAACCGACGCAAAGTAATTTGACCCGCATGAGGAAAGGAATACGCTCGCGGACTTTTTGCAGCAAGGGTTTCAGGCGCCCTTGCACCGTGGTATCCAGGTTGTAATCGGTGATAAAAAACGGCGCCAGGCAAACAATGACCTGGTTTTTCTTGACCGCCAGGTAACCGGTTTTAAAGCCCTGCACATTGGCGGAGTCAAACGCCAGATGCAAGCGGTAGCCTTCGAGATCATCCTTTAACAGTGTTTTCCAGGTTTCCTCGGGAAACTTGGCGGCACTGTAGCCAACTTCGACGTCAAACACAGGCGTTTCAGCACTGAGGTTGGAATCCATATATAAGGCAGTTTGCATGATTAGATCTTTCTCAAAATAAGGACACCGCTGGTGCCGCCAAAGGCAAACGAGTTACTCATGACAGTCTCGAGATGCTGAACGGGTTGCGCCTGGTTGGCCACGTAATTCAAATCACATTCCGGGTCCGGGGTGTGCAAATGCATGGTGGGTGGCAAGGTGTTTTGCTGCAAGGCGACAATGCAGGCGACCAACTCGACCGCGGCCGCAGCGCCCATCAAGTGACCATGCATGGATTTGGTGGAGCTGACCGGAATCTGCGCCGCCGCCTCACCGAACACTTGCTTGATCGCACGGGTCTCGGTTACATCGTTGAGCTGGGTGCCGGTGCCGTGAGCATTGATATAGCTGATCTGCTCAGGGTTGAGGCCGGCATCTTGCAAGGCTTTTTGCATGGCCAGGGCCTGACCTTCGACCGAAGGCTGGGTCATATGGCTAAAGTCATTTGACGTACCAAAACCGACGATTTCCGCCAGAATATGCGCGCCGCGCGCACTGGCATGTTCGTAGGTTTCGAGCACGAACACGGCTGCACCTTCGCCGAGTACCAGGCCCGTTCTATCGGCAGAAAACGGTTTGCAGGAGGCTGCAGCGGCTTGCGGGTCTTCTTTGGCGAGGGTACGCAATGCCTCCCAGGCCTTGATGGTACCAAAGGTGAGCAAGGCTTCACTGCCGCCGGCCAGCGCCGCTTCACAGCGGCCAAAGGCAATCTGTTTGGCGGCTTCACCAATGGCAATCGCGGCAGAAGAACATGCGGTGGAAATGGTTTGATTCGGGCCAGCGAGCTGGTATTTGGTCGCAATTTGCGAGGCAGCGGCACTGTTCATCGCCATCAGTACCGTAAACGGTTTGAGCCGGTTCAGGCCCTGTTTGAACAAGCGCGCATAGCCTTCTTCCGTGGCGGCAGCGCCACCCATGCCGGTGCCGATAAAGCAACCAAGCGCGTCTGGACTGAAGGCAGCCAAATCGATACCAGACTGCTGCAAGGCTTGCTCGGCACTGTGCAAGGCAAACTGGCTGACGCGGTCGAGCAAGGCTAGCTCCTGGCGGCTGAAATGCTGCTCGGGCTCAAACTGACACTGGGCAGCAATCCGCGTTTCGAGTTGCTCGGCAAACTCGGCCTTGAGCGCACCAATGCCTGACACCCCATTCAACAGGCTTTGTTGAAAGGTCGTCACATCGTTGCCTAGCGGCGAAACGATGCCCGCCCCCGTGATCACCACCCGACGCGGCATGCTCATTATGCGCTGGCCTCGGTCTTGAGCAAGTCGTCCAGCATGCGCACCACATCTTCTACGGTGGCAATCTCTTCTGAAGGGTTAGGCACCTTGATGCCATACTGATCTTCAGCCTGGAAGATAATGTCAAAAATATCCAGCGAGTCCAGGCCAAGGTCGACCAGCTTGCTCTGCGGTGTAATCGCCTTCTGGTCTATCTCCAGCTTGCTGGCGATCAGGCCGCTCACGACTTCAAATGTATTCTGTGTATTCTGCATAAGCACTCCTTACTTATCTCACTTCTAGTGATCAGGCGTTAATCACGGACAAACAAAACTCTGCACTGCGTCTGGCGATATCATCCTTGCGCTTGTCCAGTGTCACCACGTGGTAGGTATCGCCGATATAAAAGGTTTCCACATGCTTGCTGGCAATTTCTTTTTCTACCAGATAGGCATTTTTAAGGCTGGCCATGTCATCCTCGGTCGAATGCACAATCAATACCGGGCAAGTGACTTGTGGCAGCTGCTTGCGCGCTGCGCGGATCAATTTGACACTCTGGTAGATGACGGTCGCCGGGGTCTTGAAATAGCCGATTTTTTCCGAGGTACGGGCATCCTTGTTTTCAAGCACGGCAGCCACCATGGCGCGTGTACGCTCGCACTTGATGCCATAAGGCGCGGTTTCTTCCCACTGCATGACATAGCGCAAGGGCGAATACAGTACCAGGGGCAACAAAAAGCGTTGCTTGAACAGGGGGATATTCCAGCCGTCATATACAAAGGTCGCCGACAACAGCACCACGCCAGCCACTTCTTTGCCGTGTTTGGCAGCCACCAGCAAGGCAATCAGTGCGCCCATAGACAGGCCTGAAACAAACACGCTTTTATAATGTTTGCGCATCTCGAGAAAGACGGCTTCAATCGAGGTAAACCACGCTTGCCAGCGGGTGCGACTCAACTCCTGCACCGAGGCACAATGCCCGGCCAGCACCGGGCACACGACAGACAGGCCTTTACGGGCGATTTGCTTGCCGTAATGTTTCATTTCTGCAGGCGTGCCGGTCAAACCGTGGACCAGTAATACGGCATGTTCTGACTGTTGCAGCCAGAAGCCGTTTTCGCCTATCAGTTGTTGCAATGTGTTCATGTGTTGCTCCCTAACAACCCAACGCCGGCCACAATGAGCAAGGCCCCCAGCCAGCGCTTCATGCCAATCTGTTCATTTAGCGCCAGTCGTGACACCAGCATGATCAATACAATGGTGATGCTATACATCGGAAAAGCCTGGCTCAGCGAAGAGGCGGACAAATAGGTAATCCAGATCACGTATTCCACCACGTAGACCAGCAAGCCGGCCGGCACATGCCAGCGGGTCAGGCAAGACCGTAACAGCGCCATCGGCGAAGCTTCTACCGTGGTTTCCGGTTGCATGGCACCCAGCTTAAACAAGGTGGTGCCCAGCGTATCCAGCAGGACGGCTGCGACAAATAATGCGCCGGTATGTATCATCATGCGCCCCCCTTCAGGGCATGCAACAAGCGCAGGTTGGCAGCAGCATTAACCTGGGCGGCAACCTGCACAGCCTCACGCGGATGCACTTTGCGGTCTAAATAAGAGGCGATCCATTTGAGTGGTGAACGGAACCGCACCGGCGAAAAGTCGCCCACCGTATCCGCACCTATGAGCTGTTTATGCTGGCTGAGCGCCTGAATGACGGCGGTGACGGTGGCCAGAGGCAGGCTCCCCTGCTCCCAGTTGGTCTTGGCGTCTGCCGCTTGCAGGCAGTCTTTATCAATGCTGATATAGACCTGCTCAGTGTCTATGTACGACAGCACCTCTTGAATCCCCGTCGTCAGATCTTGCGCCAGCTTGCTGTGCAAAAACAGGGGCTGCTGCGCATTCACCTGCACCTTGCGATAAGGCAACAAAATGATTTTTTGCTGCAGAAAGCTTTCTACATCGCCTTTTTTAAACTGATCGTAATCAATATCGCCACTTTCGAGGCCGACGATGATCACGCGCTTGACCTGTGGCAAACGGGCCAGTTGATAGACCCAGGTACCACAGTGATACTGATGCGGCGGCTGCATCCAGTCAGGATGATTGTCAAACAGCACCACCGTCAACGGCGTTTCAAAACGCGCAATCAAGGCCAGTGAGATATGGTGGTAGTCGCCGGAACCGATCAGCGAAAATTGCGGCAGGCTTGTGCGCGGCCGCAACTGGCTGGCCATGGCGGCAAACGCCTTGGCCGACGCCCACAGGCGCGTCGCCGTTTCATGCTGGCGCATGGCATGCAGCACCGGCTGAACCCCTTGCGCGTTCAGCATGGCCAGCTGCGCCTGAATGCTGCCATCAAAATCGTAGGCCACCACTTCCATCTCAAGCAAGTTACTCTGCTCCGCAACGCTTGAGCAGCATTTCAAACAGCTGGATACCCAGGTCGATTTCTTCCTCGGTAATCATCAGCGAAGGCGCCAGCGTGATCACGTTTTTCTCGTAACCACCGATATCCAGCACCAAGCCATACTGCTTGTCACCGACCAGCAAATCGCCTTTCAGGCCTTCGTTAAACATGCGGTCAGCCAGGGCACGACTTGCGGTAAAACCGTCGCTCTCGCACAACTCGATTCTGAGCGCCAGGCCCAGACCGCTGACATCGCCCACGCACTTCCAGCGCGACTTCAGTTCATGCAGACGCTTGAGGAAATGCGCACCCCGTTGACGTACATGCGGTTCAAAATCAGACTCTTGCGTCATCTTCAACACTTCGAGTGCCACGGCAGTGCCGAGCGGATTCGAGGCAAAAGTAGAGTGGGTTGAGCCTGGTGGGAATTTTTCAGGCGAGATCAATTCTTCGCGCGCCCAGATCCCGGACAACGGATTCAAGCCGTTAGTGATCGCCTTACCAAACACAAAAATATCCGGCACGATGCCAAAGTTTTCCCAGGACCACAATTTACCCGTCCGGTAAACGCCCATCTGGATTTCGTCAGCCACCAGCAACACATTGCGTTTTTTCAGTGAAGCTTGCAGCTTTTGCATATATCCTTCAGGCGGAATAATGTAGCCACCGGTCCCCTGCATAGGCTCAATATAAAACGCGCCAAATTCACACTGTTTGGATTTTTCATCCCAGAAAGACTGGTATTCGGTTTCAAACAGTTTTTCAAACTCTTTGTGGCAATAGGTATCGCAAGTTTCCACTTTCATGTCATACGGGCAACGGAAGCAGTATGGATACGGCACAAAGTGCGCGCGGTCAGCAAAGTTGCCAAACCGGCGGCGGTAACGGTAGCTGGAAGTAATCGCAGAGGCGCCCAGCGTACGGCCGTGGTAGCCACCCATAAACGCAAACTGATGCGTTTTACCGGTATGGTTACGCACCACTTTCAAGGAGTCTTCAACCGCTTGTGCCCCGCCGACGTTGAAGTGGACGCGGCCTTTGACCCCATATTTTTCTTCCATGTAGCGGCAGATGATTTCTGCCAGCTCGACTTTTTCCTTGTGCAGGTATTGGCTGGCCAGTTGAGGCAAGGTATCAATCTGCTTCTTCAGTACATTGGCAATGCGCTCATTTTTGTAGCCGAAATTGACAGCGGAATACCACATTTGCCAATCGAGGTATTTCACCCCTTTTTCGTCATACAAAAAGCTGCCATCACAGCCCTCAAACACTTTGGGAGGATCGGCATAGTTCACCGTGTCACCATGTGAACAGTACTGATTGTTCTTATCGAGAATTTCTATAATTTTTTGGTCCATAATGAAATCGCCTCACTAGGCTGTTTGGTGGGTAAGGGTGGTTGAAATCTGACATTCGGGCCAGTCTTGCAAGACGGCCACCACATCGTCAAAGGTTGAAAACGGAATAAAAGGAATCTGGTTTTTTTCGCAATGCTTGACTAGTGAACCTTTGGCAAATACCACATCGGCACGTTTGGCCAGGCAGGCGTCTGACTTGCCATCGCCGATCAGCACCACTTTTTCGCCAGGGTAGGCGCGTTGGGCCGTGGCAATCGCACATTTGCAATTGCCGTTGCCGCCCGCACAATCAGGCTGACGGTTAGGGAAAGTCATGCGGATGCCTTTGGGTTCAAAGTTCAGGCGATTGGCAAACACCGGCAGCTCAGGAAAGGCGGAATGTTGCATGGAAACCTTGATCGCATGATCCAGGCCATCGCTGGCAATCACCACACGCGCAAACTGGCGGGCAAAGCTATGAAACTGGCAAAAGCTACGGTCTAGCTCTATGGTGCGGAAAAAACTTTCGAGGGCAATGTGATCGGCCTCAACCAGCGCCAACTGGTTGCTCATGCAGGTGACGGCATCGATCTCGCCCGCCAGCCACGACTGCTCATACTGCTGCCAACGGTCATCGGCAAACTTCTCCAGCAAGGCATCAATCGTGTCCGACTTTGAAATGGTGCCATCAAAATCCACAATAAATAACATCACCCTCTCCTTATTTTTCGACAACAGCAATCTGGTCAGAACAGCAGGCCCTTGCTGTTGCGCCTACCGGTCAATCTTGGTTACGGCGTCATCATGCAGTCAAATTCTTACGAAACACTTACAGTCATTCAGTGGCAAAATTGATGTAAGCAAGCTGTAAGTAGGCATGAGGCAAGCTAGCAGTAATCTTGAAGCAGGACTCAGATGAATGCGTATTTTGTTGGTTGAGGATGATGTGGTACTAGGTGATGCCGTCGTGCAATCGCTAGTCAATGCAACCTATGCGGTTGACTGGTTCAGAAATGGCAAGGACGGTGTACTGGCGGCACAAGCACAAACCTATGATCTGGTGTTACTGGATTTGGGGTTGCCGTTTTTAACCGGCTTTGAAGTCATTCAGCGCTTGCGCAACAGCAAACAATCCGTCCCTATCATCGTGCTAACAGCGAATGACAACCCGGATGATATCGTCAACGCCTTTGACATGGGCGCGGATGATTACCTGATCAAACCATTCAGACTGCCCGAGCTGGCTGCCAGAATCCGTGCCCAGATCCGGCGCGTGAATGCGCACTACTCCTCCAAGATTACGATAGGTCCGCTGGAACTGGACACCAAGGAGCATAGCGTTCACCTCAAGGGCGAGAAACTCAGTGTGTCGCCACGCGAGTTTTCCTTACTGGAAACCCTGGCCAATAAATGCGGCAAGCTGGTAACCAAAGAGGCGCTGATTGAAAGCCTGTGCAACTGGGAACAGGATATCGGCCAGAATGCGATTGAGGTCTATGTGCACCGCTTGCGCAAAAAACTGGGCGACGGCGAGGTCTGCATTTCCAACGTACGCGGTCTGGGCTATATCATGGAACAAAAAAATCCATGAATCGACTGTTCAAATTGAGCCAGGGCCGCACCCTGCGCAAACAGTTATTTTTGTGGGTGACCATCCCCATGTTCATCCTGGTCCCGCTGGACACCACCATTTTGTACAAGGTGGGGAGCCACTTTATTGAGCAATCGTTTGATGAGATGCTGGAGGATATTGCCAATGACGTGATCGCCATGATCAGCGAATCCGGCAAGACCCCGGAAAATTTCAGAATGAGCACGGAATCACAAACAGTGCTGTTTTCTGACAAGGATGATAAAACTTATTTTGCGATTTACGACGCGCAAGGCCATTATTTAAGTGGCGACCCGACACTGCCCTTTAACCACAAGGACAGCTTGAATCATCGTCATTTACGCTATGCCAGAGCGCATGGCGAGGTCGTGCGATTGCTTAATCAGAAAAGCACGATTGTAGATCGTCAGAACCAGCCGCTCATGTACTCTGTGTTGATTGCCGAAACCGTGCACAAACGTAATGACTTGCGCAGCCGGATTCTCTTTGCCATCGTCCTGCCACAGTTGCTCCTGCTGCTGGTCTGCAGTGTCATGCTGTTAGCCGGGGTGACCAAGGGTCTACGGCCACTGCACGAGCTCAACGAAGAGATCGCCAAACGCTCCAGCACGCAACTGGACCCGGTCATGCTCAACAACGTACCCGAAGAGGCCATGGTGTTGATCAACTCGATCAACCTGCTCATGGGAAGGCTCAATAACGCCATCCTGGCGCAGAACCAGTTTATTGCCGATGCCGCCCATCAATTGCGTACCCCATTGGCGGGCATACAGGCGCAACTGGAGCTGGCATTGCGCCATGAGCAGGCCAAGGACCAGTCTCAACACCAGCTGGGCATGATCAGCGAAAGCGTGAGCAAGCTCACACATATCGTCAACCAGTTGTTGCGGCTGTCAAATAACCAGCCTGAAGCCGCCAACGTGATTGCGCTCAAACCTGTCAATCTGCTGGCCCTGGCCCAAGATGCCTGCGTGGAAGTGATTCATTTTGCACTGAAAAAAAATATAGACCTGGGGCTGGAATCCAGTGGTGCTGGCCCTTTGCCAGACTTCACTATCCATGCCGACAAGCAACGCCTGAAGATTCTGCTGGTCAACCTGCTGGACAATGCGGTTCGCTACACGCCGGAAGGGGGCAAGGTGACGCTGTCTGTGATTGCCCAGGAAAAATGGACAGAAATCCAGGTGGAAGACAACGGTATCGGCATCCCGGAAGAAGAGCATGCCATGGTGTTTGAACGCTTTCACCGCGTGCTCAACCATTCACAGGAAGGCAGTGGCTTGGGCTTATCCATCGTCAAGGAGATTGTGGCGCTGCATAGTGCCAGCATCACCGTTAGCGCTGGCGCACAGGGTATAGGCACGTTGATGAGGGTGCGGTTTCAACGGCCAGACGCTGGCGGCCCGACCAAGCTGAGCTAAGGCATTACGCACTTCGCTAGGTCTGATGCACTATGCTGGGAACAGTATGGGCTGAAAACGATCCGTTGCTGGCCATCCAACCCACCCTGGCATCATGCTCCATCTTGATAGGGAGAACGATCTTACGATTTGATTTTACGTGCTGGCCGACTCGGCGGATTCAGCGTGGCATATAAATTAATCAGGCTGCGTTGCTGACCATCAGAACACAGCTGAAAATGAATCAGGTACTGCTTGCCGACGCGGATAAACTGGTGGGCGGCCTGAATCTCTTCTAGCGTCAATACCGGGTTTTCGCCGACATTGGTGGCCACATCCAGCGCATTGCCTTGCCAGTCAAACTTGATTTTCTCAGGCGTCATGCCACTTTCACTATAGGCCACGGTTTTGATTCTGGCCATGGTGACTTGCTGCTGGCAGTCAGGCGACACCTCATCCAGATTGACCAGCGCAATGACGGCAGGCTTGCTTGTGGATTTGCTACCGTGCTTATCCTCAGTCACTGTCATGGCACTGATCACTTTGGCACTATCGCTGGAGGCCAGCGCAAAAGAAACTGGCCACCAAAGACTTAACAGGCAACTTCCTGTGACCAGCCAGGCTGCTCGACACTGTTTGATTCCACCCATGACTGCGCCCTCCTGCAGGTTAACCCACTTGCACTCCGCCCTTCCCACTGGCGGACTTGCCTATCTTTGATCTGAAATAATATACGCGCATTTTGACGCTCGCCAAGCACTTTTATACTTGTCAATCACGCATGATCCGACTGCGCGGTGCGTCAGCCTTTTCTGACTGGCAGTCACGACAGAGGCTGATAGTGCGCATGCCAGGCTTTTTTTATCATGAGCATGTATTTAACCAATTGGGAAAGGTCGAACATGCTTTATTACGCACTCTTGTTTCTGGTCATTTCATTTATCGCCGGGCTCTTGGGGTTTAGAGGCGTTGAATCAGGCGCGGCCACCATCTCCAAGGTATTTTTCTTTATTTTCCTGCTACTGGCCATCGGCATTGCGCTGGCAACGGTGCTTGGCATTAGTATGATCGCTTAATATCCATTCAACCCTGGCAGCGGACACCACCTTCTGCAGCGGGTACACGTCCTGATCCATGCGTCAGGACGTGTTTTATCTTTACGCTGCCTGGGGATAGCGGCGATAATAGGGCATGGTTTCTGGTCACCGCTCTACTCACACGCCCACTGTACTTGATCCACAGGCACTCAGTTTGTGGATGGATTCCTTAGCGCAACGGTTTACGGCTGATGAATTGACACAAATACGGCAGGCGGCTGAGCTGGCAGCGTCTCTGTATGCGCAACACCATGCCATCAACCGTTATCCTCTATTGCAACATGCCTTAGAAACGGCCTCTACCCTCTCGGATATCAACATGGATGCAGACAGCCTGACTGCCTGCATTCTATATGCCGCGCCAGACTTTCTTGATGACTGGTCCGTCCACTTATCTACCCGCTTCAATCCGTGCGTTGTCAGTCTGATAGAGGGTATTTCGCGCATGTCACAGATCCATGCCTTGAGTGAAATGGATGGCTTGCACCATGCGGACGCCAAAGCGGACCACAAACAGAATGACCGCGCGCAACAGTTGGAAGCGCTGCGCAAAATGCTATTGGCCATGGTGCAAGATATCCGGGTCGTGTTGATCAAGCTGGCAGAGCGTACCCAATTATTACGGCATTTGTCTGGCGCCAGTCCCGAGCAACAAGTGCAGATTGCCCGCGAGAACCAGAGTATCTTTGCCCCGCTGGCCAACCGCCTGGGCGTGTGGCAACTCAAATGGGAACTCGAAGACTTATCCTTACGCTACCTCGAACCGCAGCTGTATAAAGAAGTCGCGAAAATGCTGGACGAACGGCGCGTGGATCGTGAACAGTATATTGCAGAGGTCGTGCAGCAGCTGCAGCATGAACTGACCCAAGCGGGCATCCAGGGGGAAGTGAGCGGGCGGCCAAAACACATCTACAGCATCGTGAAAAAAATGCGTAGCAAGCATCTGCAATTTAACCAGCTCTATGATGTGCGTGCGGTTCGCATCATGGTGCAAGATGTGAAAGACTGCTATACCGCACTTGGCCTGGTACATCACTTGTGGCAACCGATTCCCGGTGAGTTTGATGACTATATTGCCCGCCCCAAAAGCAACAACTACCGGTCCCTGCACACGGCTGTCAGCGGCCCTCGTGGCCTTGCAGTAGAGGTGCAGATCCGCACGTTTGAAATGCACCAGCATTCCGAGTTGGGCGTTGCCGCACATTGGCGCTATAAGGAAGGTGGAAAATCCGACGCGAAATTCGACGAAAAAATTGCCTGGTTGCGCCAGATCCTGTCCTGGAAGGATGAGGTCGCTGATCACGGTGACTTGCTGGAGCAATTCAACAATGCGTTATTGCAGGACAAAGTATACGTGCTGACACCACAAGGCAAAGTCATGGACTTGCCCAAAGGCGCCACCCCCATAGACTTTGCTTACGCTTTACACACAGACCTGGGTCATCGTACCCGCGGCGCGAAAATCGACGGCCAGATCGTCCCCTTGCATACCAAGCTGGAGAACGGTCAGCGGGTGGAAATCCTGACCGCCAAACATGGCGCCCCCAGCCGAGACTGGCTGAACCCTGCGCTCGGCTTTTTGCAAAGCGCCAGTGCACGCGCCAAGGTGCGCCACTGGTTTAAATACCAGCATTTTGAAGAAAACGTCGCCCAGGGCCGGGCTAAATTGGACAAAGAGTTACACCGTGCCGGTGCCAGTAGCCTGCCGCTTGAAAAAGTCGCACAAAAGCTGCAGTTCCAGAAACTGGAAGATTGCCTGGCTGCGATTGGCCGCGGCGATATCAGCGAACACCAGATTGCCATCACCATTCAGGGGGAATTGACACCGGTTGCGCAAGGCAATTCGCCAGCCATCATCAAGCGCCCCAGCGCCTCTCAGGTGAACCATGCGGGCATTATGATTGAAGGCATAGGCAATGTACAAACCACCATGGCCAAATGCTGCAAGCCGGTGTCGCCAGAACCGATAGTCGCGTATCTGACGCGCAACCACAGTGTGACCATCCACCGCCAGGCGTGCTCGTTTATTACGCGGCTCGACCAGACACGCCACAACCGTCTGCTCAATGCGCAATGGGGCAATAAACAATCTGGCGTATACGAAGTGGATATTGTGCTGGAAGCGAATGACCGTCAGGGATTGTTGCGTGACATCAGCGAGCTGTTTGCGCGTGAAAAAATCAATACCACAAAAGCGAACACGCTCAGCCGCAACCATGTGGCGCTCATGCACTTTACGGTGGAACTGGTTGACCTCGACCAGCTAGAGCACTTGCTGGCAAGGCTCAAGCAAGTGCCAGGCGTGATCATGGCCCAGCGACAGACCTAAGCCACGTTGAATGATGACATCATGAAACAGGAGAATCCAGCACATGTCTTACCTCGATGACCCACGGGTTTATTTTGCGGCAGAACGGACATTGCTGGCCTGGCAACGTTCAGCCATTGCCCTGATGGGGCTGGGCTTTGTGATTGAGCGTTTTGGCTTGTTTATGCAGCTCATGGCACAGGGGCAGCCAGTGTCGCCCTCCCAAAGCATGTTATCGCTCTATCTCGGGGTTGGATTTATTCTGCTGGGGGCCTGTACGGCAATCTTGTCTGCCATCCAATTTCTGCTGTTTTACCAATCGCTCAGCACACAGGAAAAACCACGTGGTCACGTTTACTGGCTGCCACCGGCAGTCAACTTGTTCCTGGCGGTCTCTGCGGCAGCATTAAGCGGCTGGTTAGTGTTTACTCGCTAGCCTTTCCAGGCAAGTATAAACTGGATTGGCAAGTTTACGCGGTCATCATTTTTCCGCTGCGGCCCTCATGGCAATATTGACCTGATCCCCATCGTTGAGACCATCTGGCGGATTTTCTACCACCATATCCGTGCTTGTCAGTCCAGACTGCACTTCCAGTTGCTTACCCAGGTCACGCGCAATGGTAATCGTTTTTAAAGTCACCTTGCGATCTTTACCAACGGTAGCCACCTTGAGGCCATTCTGGTCAAAAATCAGTGCACTGGCAGGAATGCTCAGCCGCGCGACGGCATCATTGAATAGCAGATTGACATTGGCAAAGCCCCCGGGCAAAAAACGGCCCGCCGAATTATCCACCAGTAACTGTACAAGCGTTGTACCAGAGGACGCATTGATCGCACCTGAAGTCGACTGTATCGTGGCCTCGAACGCTTCACCCGCGGCTTCCGGCACGGTAAACCTGGCTTTGTCACCGGTCCGGATCTGACCGACATAATTTTGTGGCACATTGATATAGAGGCGCAACTTGCGCGTGTTCGACACTTCAAAGAGCGGCAACACCGTCGCACTACTACTGCCCGCATTAATCAGCGCGCCAGTGTCGGTATTGCGCGCTGTCACTGAGCCGTCAAACGGCGCCACGATACGGGCAAAACTTTTGAGGGCGAGCAAACGGTTGACATTGGCTTCGGCCGCCTTCACGATCGCCTGCTTGCTTTGCAAGTCTCCCACTTTCTCATCCACCGCCTGACGGGCAATCGACTGCGTTTTTAGCATTTCCTGCCAGCGCTTGGCCGTGGTTTCTGCCAGTGCCACATTGGCTTGCGCACTGGCGAGATCGGCTTTGGCTTGCAACAATTCCTGATCCAGATCCGGCGTCTCGATCTCGGCCAGCAATTGCCCACTTTTCACCCGCGTGCCAATATCGGCTTTCCAGGATTTGAGATAGCCACTGACGCGCGCATAAATCGGTGCTCGTGCGTAGGCCTCAAATCGCCCTGGCAAGATCAGGCTGCCCCCTTGGTCAGACTGTGCAGGCGGGTGGATACTGACCGTCGGAATCGCCTGCTGGTCGGTCCAGGCCTTGACGCTGGCGTCATGGCTGTGACGGCTGCTGATGCCCGCAATCACAATGCCACTAGCGATCAGGGCCAAGATCAGACCCGCCAGCTTTAGGCCCCGGCTGGCCGTGGGTGGATTACTCATGGATAGGGTCTCCTGAATCACTGACTGGCCCTGAAACACTTGCCTCAGGGGAAGCCTGTCGTTTTTGATGAATCGCACTAAAGACAACGGGTACAAACAGCAGGGTGGCGACGGTGGCAAACAGCAGGCCACCGATCACAGCCCGGCCCAACGGCGCATTCTGCTCGCCGCCCTCGCCCAGGCCCAAAGCCATGGGGGTCATGCCGATGACCATGGCCAGCGCGGTCATGAGTACTGGCCTAAAGCGGACGAAGCCCGCCTCCAGCGCCGCAGCAGTCGCATCCTGCAAGACGGCCAGCCGTTCGCGGGCAAAACTGATCACCAGCACACTATTGGCCGTCGCCACCCCCATACACATGATGGCGCCGGTCAGGGCGGGCACCGACAAAGGCGTGAACGTCACAAACAACATCCAGACGATACCGGCCAGCGCGGCTGGTAAAGCTGAAATAATCACAAACGGGTCACTCCAGGATTGCAGGTTGACCACAATCAGCAGGTAAATCAGCACAATGGCGCCCAGTAGCCCAAAGAACAGGCCGGTAAATGCGCTTTGCATGGTCTGCACCTGGCCCAGCATCACCACGCTGGCGGCTTTAGGCACTTGCGCTTGCGTGTCATCCAGAATCTTGCGGATGTCGGCGGCCACCGCCCCCAGATCGCGGTCCTGCGTGCTGGCATGAATCTGCACCATGGGCTGGATATCATATTGGCTGATGACGGCATTGCCGACACTGCGTTTAAATGTTGCCAACCCACCCAATGTCTGCAGCGGCGCATCTGCACCGCCTATCGGCAGGTTGGCCAGCGTGTTGAGGCTATCGAGCTGGTATTGCGGGGTTTGCAGCACAATCGGGTAAGTCACGCCATTAGCTGGGTTCAACCAATAAGTCGGGGAGACTTGCGAACTGCCCGCCAGGTTCACCACCAGGCTATTGGTCACGTCGCGCGTACTGATGCCCAACTCCTGCGCACGGGTTTTATCGACGGTAATTTCAAAACCGGGACGCCGACGCGACTGCTGGATACGCGCATCGACCACACCCGGCACTGCGCGGATGCGCGCCAGCAACTGGTTGGCATAGACAAAATCTTCGGCCAGCTTGCCGCCGCGAATCTGGATGTCAATCGGGGCCGGTGAGCCAAAATTGAGGATCTGACTGACAATATCCGCTGGCGGGAATGAAAAGGTCGTATCCGGAAACTGCCTGGGCAGCACTTCGCGCAGGGTACGGATGTAATCTGCCGTCGGCGCATGCTCGGGTTTGAGCGCAATCTGGATATCACCATCATGTGCACCAGTGAGGCCGGTATTGTTATAGGCCATGTTGATACTGCTGATCGGCATGCCGATATTATCAACAATGGTGAGGATTTCCTCCGGCGGGATCACCTGTTTGATGGCTGCCTGTATCCGGGCAAAACGGTTGGCGGTGTCTTCAATACGGGTGCCGACCGGTACGCGGGCATGCATGAGGACTTGGCCACTATCCACCGCCGGAAAAAAGTTACGTCCCAGCATGGGCAGCAATAAAAATGACAGCATGACCAGCAACATAAAGCCGATCATAAACAGTCGGCGGTGGGCAATCGCCAGGCTCAGCAAGCCATGATAGCCCTGCCGGAGCTGCTCGAAGCGGGTTTCAAAGTGTTGCTGGAACCTGACCAGCGGATTGCTGCTGGCTGGGCGGTGTTCACCTGCGACATGTGGTTTGAGCAAGTAATTGGCCATGGTCGGGACCAGGGTCCGTGACAAAATAAACGAGCTGACCATGGCAAACATGACGGCTTCGGCCATGGGCACGAATAAAAAGCGCGACACGCCCTCAAGAAAAAACATGGGCACAAACACGATACAAATACACAGCAGCGACACAAACGCAGGCGTCACAATCTGTGCGGCACCATCGAGAATGGACTGCTCGACCGGCTTGCCTTGCTCCAGGTGCCAGTTAATATTTTCAATAGTCACGGTGGCCTCATCGACCAGCAAACCTACTGCCAAGGCGAGGCCACCCAGGGTCATGATATTGAGCGTCTCGCCTATCGCCGACAGCCCCATTACCGCCCCCAGAATGGACAAGGGGATGGAGGTGGCAATGATCAGCGACGAGCGCCAGCTACCCAAAAACAGCAGGATCATGAGGCTGGTGAGCACCGCCGCCAGCACGCCTTCAAACACCACGCCTTCAATCGCCGCACGCACAAACAGCGACTGATCGTTGATCGGCGTTGCCACCAGCGTCTCAGGCAGGGCCGGCTTGATTTCTTCCAGTTTGGCCTTGATACCATCGACAATATCCAGCGTCGAGATGGCACCGTTTTTGAGGATGGTCATCAGCACCGAACGGTTGCCATCCACATGCACGATATTGGTTTGTGGCGGGTTGCCATCACGTACCTGACCGATATCACGCATGTACACGGTGGCGCCATTGACCACCTTGACCGGGATATTGGACAGCTCGTCAATTTGAGTGACGGCATTATTCAGGTTCAGCGTGTATTCAATGCTGCCAATTTTTTGTGTCCCCACCGGTACGATCATATTGTGCGCAGCCAGCGCATTGGCAATATCCTGTGCCGACAAGCCACGTGCCTGCAACGCGGCCGGATTCAGGTCAATCTGGATCTGCCGGCTTTTGCCGCCATAGGGAAATGGCACGCCCGCACCGGGCACCGTGACCAACCGGATACGCACGGCATTCAGGCCCAGGTCAGCCAGGTTCTGCTCGGTCAGCCCTTTACCAGACAAGGCAATCTGTAAGATGGGCACCGTGGAGGCGTTATAGTTAAGAATCAGCGGCGGCGTGGTGCCGGCGGGCATCTGCCGCGTCACTGTTTGCGAAATCGCCGCCACCTGCGCATTGGCGGTGGCGATATTGACGCCCATATGGAAAAAGATTTTGACGATGGCAAACCCATTGTATGAATTGGCCTCGATATGCTCGATATCGTTGACGGTGGTGGTCAGGCTGCGCTGATATAGCGTACTGATGCGGCCCGCCATGTCATCTGGCGGCAAGCCATTGTATTGCCAGGCCACCGCTACCACGGGGATACGGATATCCGGAAAAATATCCACCGGGCTGCGCAGGGCAGACAAAGTACCAAAAATCAGAATCAGCAGCGCCATCACCACAAAGGTGTAGGGCCGTTTGAGGGCAATCCCAACCACATTAAACATGCGCGTCCTTTGCTGCGGTGATGGCAAACCCGGCATCCCGCCAGGCATCAATGCCGCCGCTTAACGGGCGAATATTGCGATAGCCACGCCGAATCAGTTTTTTTGCCACTTTGGCCGCGGTGACCTCATTCGGGCAGGAGCAGTACAAAATAACGGGCGCATCTTCATCAATATCCAGCGTCAATTGGTCCACATCTTCCAGCGTGACAAACTGCGCCCCCGGAATCCAGCCGTCTTCTATCAAGTGCGGGGCACGCGTATCCAGAATCACCGGCGCCGCATCACTGGCGATCAGTGTATGCAATTCTTCGACACTGATCCGCGCCATGCGCAGGCTTTTGAGAAAGCGTTGCCGGTCCCACCATTTGACCGCGATAAACGCGGTCAACAGCAGTAAAACCAGCCCGGTGCCCCATTTACCCATTTCGACCAGCGTCAGCATCAGCTCGTCAATGGCAGAACTGAAAAGATTGCCCAACCACAATGCGGAGCCCGACCATAGCAGCGCGCCCAGGCCATCCATAAGCGCAAACAGCCAATAAGGCGTGCCGGATGATCCGGCCAGCGCACTCGAAATTGAGGCAAAGCCCGGGATAAATTTGCAGACCAGCAACGCGGGCGGGCCGAATTTCAGATAAAGCGCTTCGGTTTGTCGCACACAGGTGTCTGGCGACAAGGAGATTTTGCATAACTTGCCCATGACGCGCTTGCCATATTTGCGCCCGGCGCGGTACCAGATGGAGTCTGCCAGTAAGGCTGCCACCAGCGCCACCAGCAACATGGCCGCCCAGGAGTACTGGCCATTGCCGATCAAGACCCCGGCCAGCAGCAAGGTGGGATAGGCCGGTAAAGGCAAGCCCATCTGCTCCAGAAATACACTGGCAAACACAATCAGCAAGCCATATTGCTGAATCAGCTCAAGCACGACATTCATAACAGTTCTTTTTTAACGGGAAATCACACACAGACCATCACATGCTCATCATCACAAGTCAATCATCACATGCCTAGGGATGCCAGCATGGCAAACGCCATAAACAAGACAAAATGCGTCATGCCTTCAATCGCATTGGTTTCACCATCATGCAGATTAATGGTGGCCACAATCAAAGTCAAAAACGTCATCACCATCTGCGTGGGCGACAAGCCGACAATGAGCTGCCTGTCTTCAATCAGCGCAATCGCTTCAATCACCGGCACCGTCAAAATCACGGTAGACAAGGTAGCCCCGAGCGCAATATTGACTACAGTTTGCATGCGGTCATTAACGGCGGCCTTTAAGGCGGTGAGCACTTCCGGGCTGGCCGCAATAATCGCAACCACAATCGCCGCCACAATCGGGGGTACGCCGCTGCCAGTCAGGCCCGCATCCATATGCAGGCTCATTTCTTCAGACAGAAAGCCGATGGTAACGATGCCGGCCAGGATGTAAAGAATGGAAAATTTGACATTGGTACTGATCACCGGCACATGCTGGCCCTGTTCCAGCATGGCCTGGTGCTGATCACGGTAGCTGAAGTAATTGCGGTGCCGCCCGGTTTGCATCTTGAGAAACAGGGCATAAAACACACTCATGGTCACGATGGTGAACATGGAATACACGCGCCAGTGCTCTGGCGGCAAAAAAGCGGGCAAGGCCATTGAGATGCCCAGCGCGGTCATGATCATGACGATATAGGTATTGCCCGAGTTGACGTTGTACTCGACCTCGCCGTACTTGATGCCGCCGACAATGGCACACAAGCCGAGAATGCCGTTGATATCCAGCATCACCGCGGAGTAAATCGCATCTCTGGCCAAGGTGGTCGAGGAGGTATGGCTGAGCATCATGACGATAATCACCACTTCGATGATGACAGCGCTGATGGTAAGGATCATGGTGCCATAAGGCTCTTTGAGCCGTTCGGCGACATATTCCACCTGAAACGATAACTGAAAAGCCAGGTTGATAATCAGCAAGACAAACAGGACCGCAATGATGAGCGACTCAGGCTGCCCGAGCGTGATGACTTTGTCGGCTTGCGCCAGCGCCAGATAAGCGAGAATGGAAATGAGCAGGGACCACAGTCCCTGGGGCGGTTTTTCTTTAAGCATGCGCTTAGATTGTCATCAATGAGTTGTCATCTTAACAGAGCCGCGCCCTTCTGTTGCATGTTGCGCAATACACTAGGGGTTGATGACCACCGAACACGTCATGCCTGCAACCAGCGTCAGGCCTGCCGGAATCTGGTCCAGCCGGATACGCACCGGGATGCGTTGTGCCAGCCGCACCCAGTTAAAGGTCGGGTTGACATTGGCCAGCAGGCGCACGTCGGTTGGGTTGTCGCGGTCGGTAATGCCGTGGGCAATGCTTTCCACGTGCCCCTTAAGCGTGGTGTGGCTACCCAGCAACTGCACGTCGGCTGCGTCACCTGGCTTGATCATGCTCAGCTTGTGTTCCTCAAAATATCCATAGACCCAGAACGAGTGCTGGTCGATGACTGCCAGCTTGGCCGCCCCGACCTGGGCAAAATCACCGGGCCGTACCAGCAGGTTCGACACCCAGCCATCCACGGGGGAGCGCACCACGGTACGTTCCAGGTCCAGCTTGATTTTCTCGACCTGGGCGAGCGCGGCCTCATAGTCCGCCTTGGCCGCCAACGCCCCCAAATCGGTATCTTCACGGTTCTCGCGAGAAATGACTTCATCATCCAGATGGGCCCGGCGTAAGGCTTGTTGCTGCTTCATCTCCCATAGCGATTTGCGCTGCTGGGCCACGGCCTTGGCTTCGGCCAGGGCATGCGCATAATGCAGGGGGTCTATGCGAAACAGCACATCGCCTTGATGCACATACTGGTTATCGTGCACTGGCACCGTCGTCACCAGCCCGGCCACATCCGGGGCAATATTCACCACATCGGCGCGCACGCGGCCATCCCGTGTCCATGGGTAGTCGGTATAACGCACCCACAACGTGTAAGCCAACCAGCCAGCCGCCACGGCTATGCCTAGCGTGATCCCTGCGCGCAGTACACCTGTGGTGACCTTCATCCAGATACGTTGCGTTTGCATGTGTCTCCCTTTCAATACACCATTAAGCCAAACAGCGAAAACAAGCCAAAAAACAGCGCCACCCGAAACAGCGCCGGGTACCAGAGCCGCTCGTAAATCGCCCATGCGGCCAGCCATTGATCTAGCTGCCAGACCACCACGGCGGCAAGCAAAAAGGCGACGAACAACGTCGGCACATGTGCATCCAGAAATGTCAGTTCACGCGGAATCCATGCATGCCACATGTGTCGTCTCCTTCATAAGGACCTAGGGCTGAGCGCAGGCATTTCGGTGTCGATCACCAGCCGGACAAAATGTAACTGCGTTACCAGCTTTTGCACTTGCGTCGGCGACAAGCTCTGCGCATATTCACCGCCTTGCAACCAGACCAAAAAGTGATCCAGCCATTGCAAGACCTGTTGCTGATGTTTGCGGCTGGGCTGTTTGTAGTCGTGTGCGACCAGCAACAGCGTATGTTGCACTAATCGCTGCGGCTGCGCCGGCAACGCCACCGCCGCCGTGCGCAAGGCCAGTACGGCATGGCCCATCTCCAGCGCCGCACACAATGCCTCTGCGACGTGGACGCTGTCTGCCGCTTGTGGTCTATGCAGGTCGCCCGAGCGCTGGATCAGGTCGCGTGCCCGCATTTCAAACGCCGCCGCGGTCATGGTGGTATTCAGGCAGGCCTCCACCACTAGCCCGCGCAATTGGGCCAGCAAGCGGCGCCTAGCCCAGGGGCTGGCGGCATAGTCAGTCAGGCTGAACAGGATGGCGGACACCGCCAGCGCAATCATGAGCGCAATCGAATCATTGAAATATCTGACTGGCAGATCACCCAGCGCCTGGTTAAAGCCAACCATTAAAAAGTAGGCAATGCCCAGCCCAGCCCCGACAAGTGCGGTGGCAGGCCGGGCACTGAGCCAGGCCGTCAGCAAAATGGCCGGGGCAATGACGATGCACAACATGACGTAGTCGTGTGCCGCCGTCAGCCAGAACACATTGCTCAGGTAAACCAGCACAATGCCCAGTACCACGCCAAGCGTAAACTGGCGCAAGGTAGCCATCGGCGTCGGGCTGCCCGCAAACAAGGTGCTGGTAATCACCCCCAGGGTCATGGCCAGGATGCCGGAGGGCCAGTCTATGGTCATCCAGAGCACGGCCAGCACCAGCAAGGTGAGTGCGCCACGTGTCGCGGCAATTGCCACTGGCAACCAGTCAATATGCATTTGCAACTGCGCGGCTGCAAACTCGCGGCTGGCCACTTGCCGCTTGCGCGGATTGGCCACCAGCAACACATAGGTGTCCAGATAAGCCGCCAATTCGGCGGCCAGACGTTGCAACAACGCTGCCCCACTCTCGAATGTCAGCAACTGCGCCTCAGGCAGGGCCGACAAGGCCTGCCTCTGCCGCTGAAACGCGTTAGCAAACGCTTGCTGATACGCGGCAACCGCCTGTTGCAACTGCGTCAGCTCGGGCGCGCTTGTGGCGGGTTGCCCTTTACTCAACACCGCCGTCGCCAGGGGTTGCATCAACTCCTGCAAAGCCTCGGCTTCATGCTTGCATCCACTGCGCTGCAGCCGCTGTTGCAGGCGCTGAAAGACGATGTAGGTGGTTGAAACCGCCATAAACTGCAGATTAAGCTGGTTAATCGTGGTGCTATGCACGCGCGCATCATCGGTTTCAAATTGCGCCGAAGCCCGGAAAGACTCCAGTTGATACAGGTCTTGCATAAACTTGAGCACGGGCTGATTCAGGCCAACAGCATCGCGCTGCCCAAGCAACAGACTGAAATCACGGAACTTGCCACGCACCACGGCCTGAATGGTTTCCCACAAGCGCTGCGGCAGCACCAGCTCGCTCACCAGGCTGGCACTAAGCAAGCCCACCCCGATTTCTGACATGCGCGTTGAGGCAATTTGAAAGGTTTGCCAGGGCGTCAGCGTGGCTGGCAAGCCGACAATACACAGCGTGTAACCGGCCAGCACAAAGCCATAAGATTGAAAGTTGCGGTAGACCAGCGATCCTGCCGTGCACAAGCCTATCCAAAGCGCAGCCGCGATAAAAAACGGGAACCGGTCCTGCGCAAAACTGGCTACCAGTAGCAATGAAAACAGGATACCAATGCCCGTACCGATCAGGCGGTAGTAACTCTTGGTGATCACCATGCCCGAGCGGAAATGCATGACGATCACCACCGTCAACAGCGCCGTCGCCGGCTGGTCCATTTCCATTTTCAAGGCCAGCCATAAGGCCAGCCAAGAGGCGAGCAAATACTTGAACAAATATCCGATCAGCGGGAAATCCTGCCGGTACCAGCCTAGTCCGGCCTGTTGCGCACAGATGGCCAGCCACCGCCCCCCGTGGCCAAGTATTGCAATGCCAGCCGCCAGCGCGTGCCAACCTTGCCTAAGGGCGTGCCTGCGTGACATGTGCCTCCTCCATCACGCCGCCACCCAAGGCCAGCATCAGTGCCGCATACGCCTCCAGACGCGCGGCCTCCTGTTCGACCAGCACGTTTTTTTGCTGCAAGACCAGCAGATTGGTTTGCAGGCTCTCCACCCGGTTACTGAGTCCGGCGCGGTAGTTTTTCAGCGCCAGCCGATGGGCCTGCTCGCTCTTGCCCAGGGCTTGCCGGGTATTTGTCATTTCAGCCTCTACCGTTTGCATGACCGACAACTGGCTGGAGATGCGCTCAAGTGCCTTCAGCAGCGTGGCGTTGTAGTCCTCCACTGCCATGTCATATAAAGCCGTTTCAGCAGACAGATTGGCGCGTCGACGGCCGCCATCAAACAGCGGCAATGTCATGGCTGGGCCCAGATTACCCACCAGACCGGCACTGGAAAACAGACTCGCAAATGCGAGCCCTTGAAAACCGACATAGCCCAGCAAATTGATATTCGGGTAAAACGCGGCTTTGGCACTTTGTATGTGCTTCTGTGCCGCCTCCACCCGCCATCTGGCCGCCACCATATCCGGGCGACGGCCAACCAGGTTGGCGGGCAAGCGGTCGGGCAGGCCAACGCTGGCGGACAAATGCAAGGCTGGTCGGGTAATGCTTTCGCCAGCGCCAGGCCCCTCGCCGCTCAGTGCCGCCATCTGGTTTTTGAGCAAGGTCAGATGCAAGTCTATCAATACCAGTTTGTTCTGCGCCGCTGGTAGCCTCGCCTCCAGACGACTCAGGGCGAGTTGGGTATTGAGTCCGGCCGCCAGGGCTTTTTGGGCAATGGCAATCTCGTGACGCAAATCGTCCAGCTCGTCTTGTGCCAGGTCGCGCCATTGATATTCGGCCGCGAGCTGGATCTCACTTTTGACCATCGCTGCCGTGAGCTCGATCTTGACCTGCTGCATTTCGGCGTCCGCCACCCGCGTTTCATCCAGTGCCGCCAGCCACGCCGATTTCTGCTGTTTCCACAGGTCCAGGTTGTAGGACATGTCTACGGTCGCCTGGTTGTTCCAGTTAAAGCGACCTGCCCACGGCTTGGGGATAAAGCTCAACTCGGTAAACCGCTCGCGTGAAGAGCTGACTTTACCGCCAAGGTTGGGCAAGGTGGCGGCATGGGCCTGCTCGGCCATGGCGGTGGTTACGGCTATTCGTGCCGTCGCTTTTTTGAGGTCAGGATGGTCATGCAGACTTTTCTCAATCAGACGGTTGAGCTGTGCATCCCCATAGACATGCCACCAGTGCTCGGTGGGCCACGCCATGACAGGCGCCTCCGAAATGGTTTTACCCAGCGCTAACTGATCCTGTAGCAGTGGCTGCGACACGGGCGCAATGCCTTTACTGCTGAGACATCCATTGAGCAACAGCGCCAAGAGCCAAACCGCACTGCGCGCAACCTGCGTGGGCTGACGCGGCAACAAAACAGTCAGTGTTGAGGTGAATGGCAGAGACATAAAGTATGGTTATTAATAGTATGGGATCAAACTAAATAATTAAAAAATGATGCTGCCGTTTATTTAATCAAATCGACGCGGCTGGCCAATGTCGCCAAATCCGCGATCAGGGTGTCTCTTTGTACCTTGGCCAGGACGTTCATAAACTGGGTGACGCATTGCACATAGTCCGGCATGACTTCATCGAGTTTTTGCTGCCCGGCCATCGACAACCGGATGAGGAATTTGCGCCTGTCGCTGGTATCCATAAAGCGCGACACCAGGCCCTCACGCTCCAGCCCGTCAATGAAACCCGTCATGGTGGCCTTGGTCACGCCGGCTTTGTCGGCCAGGTCTGAAGGCGAAGAAGTCAGATCATCCTGCCGCATCAGCAAGACCAGCACCCACCAGCGGCCTTGCAGCAACCCATGCCTGGCCAGTAACGCATCCAGCGCCGTCGAAATATCCGACGCGGCGCGCAAAATACTGACAAAGTCAGAAATCGCTGTAATGTCTGTGCCAGGATAGCGGGTCACAAACTTTTCCAGGCTTTTGGAGGTGGGTAATTCTTTGAGCAGCAACATAGTACGGATCAGTATAGTATGGCATCAAACAAATTGCAAGTGCTGCTGTTAAGAGTCCTTGTTGTTTGATGTAGGCTGAGCAACATCACAAAAAATTTAATTGACCCAACGCAGGCTCAATCAATCAATATCAATATTCATAATTGATTGAGCATAAATGATTGTTTCCGCAATCACTTCTATCTCAACTCGCTTACTCTTGGCTTGGTCACGAAGTATTGCATAAGCCTCTTCTTCTGAGATTTTTTTCGAAGCCATTAGAATTCGCTTCGCCTCATACACTGTTGCCACGCCCGCAACTTTCCTTTCAAGTCGCTGAATACGCTTACGCCCTTCGGCAATATCTTTGAAACACTGCCTGGTAATCACCATGGAAGTAAGTAAGCCAAATTCGCGAATAGGGCAAGCGACAACGCCTTTTACGCCTATTTTTAATGCCAGGTTTACGATGGTTGGGTTTTCATAAGCCACAACGGCAATAATGGGTGGGCAATTCTCTGAGTTAAACCAAGCATACTCTGCCACATTAAACTCAGGATTGATGGATAGAAAAATTAAATCTGTTAATTCAGATAACTCTGGTCGTGGTGGCCAGAATTGAGACGTCTTGCAGCCAATCCGCTCTAATTGTTGAAGTAGCATTTCCCCATCTTTATCCTGAGGGTGAAATACCACCACATTCAAAGATCGCAGATCTCTTAATAACTCTGAAGTTAGTCTCAAAGCCTGAGTGGGCTTGCCGTTGGTCAAATTACATCCCCAATCGTCCTGAAACCAGACGGACATCTTCAAATGTATGTGTCACTAAATAGGGATCCGCATACACTTGATTTGACGATTCACGCACAATCGTAAATTGGCCATCAGCGTTTGCTCGTCCAATTCTAGGGTTTAGATTTGTATGATGACTCAGTGGATCAATACTGATCAGGCCTTGTGGGGCATTAAACTCTGAATCCAATAGGTAGGGTAAGAGTGCTTCAATATCATCATCGTTGGATTGAGCCATCGCGTTGGCAAACAAGTGAACCTGGAAATACGCTGCTTCCCAATTCATATTTGGGATTGCGCCATGCCCGAATTTTTTTCTAAAGTTAGCTAGACACTCCCGATTGACTTGAGAGTCTACAGATTGAAAATAGGGTGAGGCTGTAAAGTGGCCTGCCGCAGCCTCAGCGCCCATTTGTGCAATTTCAGCCTCTGAGGTAGACAAACTTGCTATCGGCATTTGCTGAGGATTTAGTCCAGCTTGAGCATAGTGCTTATACAAATATGCAGTTGTCTCTCCAACCACAGTCGAAAAAATAAAGTCAGGTTTTTTTTCTTTGATATCTTCAACAATGGGAAGAAACTCGTCTTCACTGGCATTCAACTTCAAATACACCTCACCAAGGACTTCACCATCTTCATACTGGGTCAGTAATTCTTTCATGATGCGGTTCGACTCATATGGGAAGATATAGTCCGAGCCAACCAGATAAACCCTTGTACCATAATTGGATGTCATATACTCGACTAATTGCACGATATTCTGGTTGGGCGTTGCGCCGGTATAAATGACGTTATTGGAGAACTCAAACCCCTCATACATGGTTGGATAAAAAAGTAGCCTGTTCCATTTTTCTACCACGGGTAAAATAGCTCTACGACTGATGGAGGTGTACCCTCCGAAAATCACCTTTACCTTATCTTCCAAGATTAACTTTTCAGCAAAAGCAGCATCGAGATCAGGATTTGACTGGGTGTCATATGAAATCGGAACGATCATTCTGCCATTCACACCGCCAGCGGCATTCACCTCATCTATCGCAAGCAGAGTACCTTGTAGTTGCGAGTTGCCAATGGCCGAGACGACGCCAGTTTGGGAGTACAGAACGCCCACTTTGATTGAATGATCTTGCATTAATTTAAACCCCTACAACGTACCAAGGCAATCGGCCTTCAAGCATTTTATTGTATTTATACAACCAGAAGCGACAACCCAACCACTGCAGTGGCAGCGCCAAGATAGGCCACTATCTTCTCACGCCCTTTGAGTGAAGTGAGCATACCCGCCAACAGAAGTAATGAAGAACCTGCCACTAAACCCACCCCGTATTCAAAACCTTTTGCATTAAACGGCATTTCAAGACCATGCGCATAGCCATGAAAAACAGAAAACATCCCTACCAAAGGCAATAACAATGGCAGGGACAATTTGACCCTGCATGCTAACAGCACGCCACTGACAACCAAAGTTAAAAGGATACCCATTTCACTGAAGGAAATAACCAACCCAGAAATGGCTGCAGCACATGCTAACGCCATTGCCGAAAGGCATACCACCGGCACCAACATGATTGCTTTGCCATCTCTTTGACCAGCGAGCAGTCCTATTGCAAACATAGAAGGTAAATGGTCAACCCCGCTAAAAGGGTGACTGAAGCCTGCAAAAAAACCCATCATATCGTTAAAATGCCCAGGGTGCGCGTACGCACTTCCGGCCCACATCATCAAGAACATCGTCACTAGATATTTAGTGTCACTTCTCATATTTTCCTCATTTCCATTTAAATTGATCATTCCTACGCATCTGCCCTAATCAAGCGCAGCTAATTGCAAAGCGTCAACCATAAACTCTCGAACCAATATCCATGCTAAATCCAGCGCTTGCTTGAGGCATGCACCATCCTTCCCCAGCATCCGTATCCACACCCCGGCGTTGGATGGCAAGGTAGACACGCCCACATATAACGCCTCCATCGCAACCAATCCTGCCCGCAGATGGGTCACCAGAGCGTCTGCAGACACCTGCTGGGTAATCACCATGAGTGTTGCCTGCGCCTTATATTTGCCGGTAATGCCCAGGGTCTTGCTTTCGTAGGTCTCCCCAGTTACAAAGGCGCGATCTCTCACCAGCACTTCCCCTTGGAGATTACGGACACAGACGTCTGTCCGTAAACTCGTAAACGTCTCGCCATTGTGATTGGGGTTGTGCGCGATAAAAGAGTCGCAAAATATCACAGTGGCTGATGGATCCACTTTCAACTCTAGACTCGATCTCAAATTGGCCATCGGAAACATAATCAGAGGCCCAGGCGCATATTCAAAAAATGAGCCCGGCCCCGCTTCAATAAAGACTTTTTGTTGCGCGATGTCTTTCTCCATCCTGTGCACAACCGTCGCGGCCGCAGTGGTAACGCGTGCGTGGCTATTCTCTTCAAGGACGATCGAAACACTGGTTCTATCACTCTCAAAAATACCGCCGCTAGTCGATTGCAAGCATAAAGTAGCCATACTGGGCGGATCATTTGGTTTGTAATATGCTCGGCATACATGAAAGGGATAAGTGACAAATTGCTCATCGATATAAGTGCGCTTGCCAGGCCCAGGAGATACAAATACCAATCTGACTTGATTGCCGCCTGTTGAACTAAGCTTCATTAAAGACAAAGGCACGGTTTCCCCAGCCCCTATTGTCTCGACGATGGGCGCTACAACCTGTAAATGGTTAGCCCTCAAAAAGAACCTCCCTGGCAATTTTCTCGACCACCTCATCAATGCCATGACCTTTGGCGCAATTGGTGAGCAGTATTGGCTTGCCACCTCGAACCTCTTCACCTTCCATCAACATCCGTTCGATATTCACCCCCACATAGGGTGCTAAATCCGTTTTATTGATGACCAGCAAATCGCACTGCATAACACCTAGCCCGCGTTTGCGTGGAATATCATCGCCGCCTGCGACATCAATGACGAATAACCAATAATCAACGAGATCAAGTGAAAAAGAAGAAGCCAAATTGTCACCGCCACTTTCAATCAGGATGAGATCCAGATTTCCATATTTCTCATCCAGAAAATCAGCCGCCTGGATGTTCATCGTTGGATCTTCACGGATAGCAGTATGAGGACAGGCGCCAGTTTCGACTGCCATCACCCGGTCAGGTGAAATCAGTCCGCTCCGTTGAATCCTGATTGCATCCTCTTTAGTCACTAAATCATTAGTGATGACAGCGAGTTGGGTGCCTCTTGCAATAAATCTTGGAATCAGTTGCTCAAGTAATGCCGTTTTACCCGATCCAACGGGACCGCCAATACCGACCCTGGCGGCACCCTTATGTGGTTTGACAGTTTCTGTATTCATCTGAACATGTACCTTTGCGCCAATGGGAGTTTAGTTGAAGGCTCACAAGTGATTGGAACCCCATCAATGGAGACCTGAAAGGTTTGAGAGTTGACACTGATATTAGGCAAGGTCTTGTTGTGAAGCATATTGGACTTATTGATTTTTCTGGTGCCATACGATGGAAGCAGGCCTTTTTTGAGCCCTAACTTGTCGGACAGACCAGCCTCTATTGCCAAAGGATTCACAAAGTTAAAGCTCAACTGACTTGGCGCGCCACCAAAAGCGCCCCATTGTGGACGCATAATGACTGGTTCACAGGTCATTAGTGATGCAGCACTATCCCCCATGGGAGACCAGACTATGAAACCGCCTTTCACGACTAACTCAGGTTTGATGCCAAAAAATGCAGGGCGCCATAAAACGATATCCGCAATTTTTCCACTTTCTAATGAGCCAACATGTTCATCGATCCCAAACGCACGTGCTGCATTGATCGTATATTTAGCAATGTACCTTTTGATCCGCTCGTTATCCCCAATTCGGGAAGTTTCCTCGGCTAAACGGCCGCGCTGGTCTTTCATCTTGCTTGCCAACTGCCAGGTTCTACAAACCACTTCGTTGATACGCCCCATGCCTTGACTGTCAGAGCCAAGCATAGAGATGGCGCCCATATCATGTAAAACATCCTCAGCCGCAATTGTTTGCGCTCGAATGCGACTCTCAGCAAAGGCCACATCCTCTGGAATGGATGGGTTCAAATGATGGCAAACCATAATCATATCCAGGTGCTCATCGAAGGTATTGATGGTGTAAGGATTGGTGGGGTTAGTAGAAGAAGGTAAGCAGTTCAGCTCCCCGACGACTTTGATGATGTCAGGTGCATGCCCACCACCAGCGCCTTCCGTATGGTACATGTGTATTGTTCTACCCTTGACCGCGGCCAATGAGTCTTCAAGAAAACCACTTTCATTTAAAGTGTCTGAGTGAAGGCAAACTTGGAAGTCAAGTTCATCCGCAACAGAGAGGCAAGTGTCGATGACAGCGGGCATCGCGCCCCAGTCTTCATGAATTTTCAGACCAAAACAACCGCCTGAAAGTTGATCATATATTGATTGAGGGTTGGAAGAGCTTCTCCCCAAGAATCCAAAGTTGATTGGCCAATGCTCACTGGATTGATGCATTTTGCCAACATTCCACTCCCCGGCACTGTCAATACCAACTGTAATGGGTCCTAGTGACCCGCCTATGAGCGTTGTCAGGCCTGAACTAAGGGCATGCTCGCAAAGTTGTGCGCTGTCAAAATGAACGTGAACATCAATGCCTCCAGGCGTGGCAATGAGCCCTTCACCGTCACGCACCGTGGTCGCTGCGCCAATCACCAAGTCACTATCTACGCCATCCATAATGGCGGGGTTACCGGCCTTGCCAATCTTGACTATTTTACCGGCCTTAATCCCAATATCCCCTTTAACGATGCCGAGTACTGGATCAATAATCACCACATTTGAGATCAACATATCTAATGATCCGGATGCGCTATCAAACCCGGGCGCCATTCCAAGTCCATCGCGAAGCGTTTTGCCGCCACCATGCAAACACTCATCCCCAGGGAATCCAAAATCTTTTTCGATTTCAGCGAGCAGTGAGGTATCTCCAAGTCGAACAGCATCGCCAACGGTTGGCCCGTACATTGCTGCATATTCTTTACGCGTGATCTTTGCCATCTCTTACGCACCTTTAAAGTTTGATTGACGTGCCCGCTCTAAAGCGACCTCTAGCAGTTCTTCATTTTTTGTAGATCCATTGGTCAAGTTGTTTAAACCGTATACTTCTGCCCTGCCGCCAAAAGCGACAAGAGTCACCACTTTGCTTTCGCCGGGTTCAAAACGCACTGCGGTACCGGCTGGGATGTCGAGGTGCATTCCGAAAGATAATCTACGCTCAAAATCCAGGGCTCTATTAGCCTCGAAAAAGTGATAATGGCTACCAATTTGGATAGGCCTATCTCCAGTATTCACAGCTTTCAATGAAACCTGTTTTCTACCGGCGTTAATTTCAATGTCCCCATCGGCTGCAATGATTTCACCAGGAACAATTTCATCCTCTGGCGCTCGCTTGAGCTTTCCTGGCCTGATTGGATCGTGCACGGTAACGAGTTTTGTCCCATCAGGGAAAACAGGCTCCACCTGAATCATCGTGACCATGGCTTCCACGCCTGGCATGACATCGTCAGTCGTGAGAATCTGCGAGCCATAACTAATGAGCTCGGCCACGGAACGTCCGTCTCTTGCCCCTTCCATAATTTCGTCAGCAATAATGGCAATCGCCTCAGGGTGGTTCAACTTAAGGCCACGCTCCATTCTTCTACGCGCCAACTGGGCTGCATTGAATATTGCAAAGCGCTCCATTTCTACGGGTGTTAGTAACATGCATTTCTCCCTCAATGTATGCCATCAATTAAAAAACAATCTTGAATCTGCTGTTTCATGCCGCATCACAGCAATGTCTGTTTCGGGTATATACGAATGAAGTTCTTCAAGCGGCACCAAGGGTTGCGAGAGCAAATGAGCAGAAATCTCATGCATGTTCTTGATGATGATCTGGCTATCAACATAGCCAATCAGACCCAGCCTGATGGCTGCACTGACGAAGGCTGAACAAAAACTATATCCAGACAACACGGCTGCCTGATGCTGGGTTAAACCGACCCCAAACCACAGCAAGCCTTGAACTGCCGAGAGTTGCCCAGGCGCTTTTAGGCTTTTGACGAGTTTCTTGTATTCTTCCGCATGCGGCGTGCCTAATTTTGCATGCGTGGTTAACAAGCCCGAACCAGCGCGTTCAGCCCCTGTTCTAAACTCCTTAGTAAGCGATAAAACATGTAGCTCTTTATCCACCCGCGCAACCGCTGCTAAATCCCCTTTAGCCTGGTATGCAGCGATGAGGCCTGGCAATTCACAAGTGACCCAACGTCCTCTTAACTGACCCTCGATATAGGTATTTAAATCAAACGAAGATTGAATTGTTTTTTCATTGCAGAGCGTCTCCAATCCCCAGGAAAAGGAAGTTGCTCCTGAAGGAAAGAAGCTGTCTGCATGCTGCAGAGTGATGAATAGGGAATCACTACTCATGCACCAACTCAACTTTCACATCCGAAATAAAATGGAAAATGCGCTCGATATATCGTTCCTTCGGACCATTCAACATGATTCTCAAAATATCGCCCTCAAAATCCACTTTCCAGTGCATATTCCCGCAGAAATACCCAACCTCCAGCGCGGCCGCTACGCTAGTTGGGCGCAAGCAAAGATATTCAACTTTAGCCATTTGAACGACGATGGCTTTTTTGTCTTCAAGTAGGAGGACTGCCCCATTGGACAGCATCTCATTTCTGGAAAGCTGAATCGCACACTCCGTGCCTTTATCCGTCTTCATCCGCAGTCGGTGCCTCAGAACATCGTCCTTATTCAGTACCAAGTGTTCAACAACGCCATGGTGATTTAAATCGTGTAACTGCTCAGCGACGCCCTGATCAGTCGAGTTAGCAATGATTTTATTTAGTACGAGCATTCCTCTGTTCCCTTAAACTTGATAAGCACATCGACATAAATTTTGAGCAAAAAAAAGCCCTGTTCCGTCAATAAACTGACTGAACAGGGCTTTCCTAGCCATACACTAAACCGGCAACATTGGCGATTTGTGTAGAATTAACAAATTGTATTCAAACTATTCTTAAATACTTTCATTGTCAACATTTTTGTGTTTTGCTTTGAATAATTTCCATAAAACCCGTCATCGTCGGCTTGGTCACACCGCCTTATTTTACTAGATCAGTCATCAATGAACTGAGATCATCCTGCCGTATCAATAACCCCATTACCCACCAGCGCAGTCTAAATATCGGAGGCTATACGCAAAATACTGACAAAACAAAATACCAGCCAGATTTTTCAGCGAATATGGTTTCAAAACCAAGACATGCCTGGTCAAACATTCAGCGCTTTTCTCAAGTTTGGCTGACTTGTGTCGTAATTCAATTGTAGCCAATACTTTTATGAGCATGCCATGTCCATTTCTATTTCGATGTCCGCTGTGAGCACTCAAATGTCCAGTACAGCCAGCACGGGCGGCAGCAGCCAGTCGGCCATAGAAGCACTGCAGAAAAAGCTGACCTCCCTGCAAAAAGACCTGAAGGAAGCGATTAATACGCAATCGAAAGAAGGGCAGGCCAAAGCCAAGCTCATCCAATTGCAAATCGAGGCGACGCAAGCACAACTGGACCAACTTATCCGGCAAAAACAGGAAACGGCAGAAAAGCAGAAGCAGACAGAAGGCTCGTCAACGCTCAACCAGAACAACCAGGCGCCTGCCAAGCAGAAACGCTCAATGATAGACGAATATGTTTAAACTGTTTCGGCCCTCAGCTTTGGTGGTCGGGCCCGGCATTACCTATAAAAAAGCCCTGTTCATTTCAACAGGGCTTTTTTATCGCCAAACGGCAAGTACTCACCGCTTAAGCTTTCATGGAATTGATATCAATCACAAAACGATATTTCACGTCACTCTTGAGCATGCGCTCGTAAGCATCATTGATATCGTTGGCATCGATCATCTCAACATCGCTGACGATGTTATGTTTGCCACAGAAATCCAGCATTTCCTGGGTTTCCGCAATGCCGCCTATCAGTGACCCGGCGACATGACGGCGTTGCGTGATCAGGTTGGCGCCATGGACGTCAACCGGGTCCAGCGGACCGACCAGCACGATAGTTTTATCCCGCTTGAGCAGGCCAATATAGGGGTTCAGGTCATGGGCAACCGGCACCGTGTCAATAATCAAATCAAAACTGGATGCATGCTTGGCCAGGTCTTCGGCTTGTGTGGAGATCAGCACCTCATGCGCCCCCAGCTTGGTCGCATCAGCCGCCTTGCTGGCCGAAGTGGTGATCATCACCACATGCGCGCCCATCGCGGCCGCCAATTTAACCCCCATATGCCCCAAGCCGCCCAGGCCGATAATGCCGACTTTCTGGCCGGGCTGCACCTGCCAGTGTTTCAATGGCGAATACAAGGTAATGCCGGCACAGAGCAAGGGAGCCACGGCCTTGGTATCCAGGTTTTCCGGCACGCTGACCACAAAGTGTTCATCAACGGTAATCCGCTCGGCATAGCCACCAAAGGTCAGGCCGCCATGCTTGGGATCTTTGGCGTTGTAAGTGAATACCGTGTGGTCACAGTATTGCTCTTCGCCTTCATCGCAGGCCTCACAGTGACGGCACGAATCCACCATGCAACCGACCCCCACCAATTGCCCAGGCTTGAACTTGCTCACTTGCGGGCCGACCTGCCGCACGCGGCCGACAATTTCATGTCCTGGCACCATGGGATACAGTGAACCGCCACCCCATTCATTGCGCGCCTGGTGAATATCCGAATGGCAAATCCCGCAGTACTCGATATCGATGAGCACATCGTTAGGACCGGGCTCCCGGCGGTCTATACTCATAGGGGCAACGGGCGAGGTTGCATTTTGTACGCCGTAGGCTGCAGTTTTCATCGCATCTCCATGTCTTTTTGTTCAACTAAATGTTCCGCGGCCAAAGTCGTCCGCAGTCTGATCAACAGTCTAAACAAGCGTACGTCATCCGGCTTGCCTGCTCTTCTCAAATCGTTGCCTATTCCTCTCGGATGTTTTGACAGGCCGCATAGACGCTATTGCTGAACGGTCACATAAGCATAGTCCCGTTGATTGCCAATAAATTCCCCTGGTGAAGTGATCAAGGCACTACGGACTGCACTCACCTCTTCCATCGGGCTGCGGCCAAACATGCGCTTGAACTCACGGCTAAACTGCGAAGCACTCTCATACCCCACCTTGGTCGCCGCCAGCGTGGCATTCATACCGTCTTGCACCATCAACAACCTGGCTTTGTGCAGCCGTGTTTTTTTCAAATACTGGATAGGTGAAGTGGCCGTGACATCGCGAAAGGCGGCATGAAACGACGGCACACTCATGGCAGAGACCGCCGCCAGAGTGTCCACATTGAGGGCGTTGGCATATTCGGCATGAATCAGGCGCAAGGCTTTGCTGATGCGGCCCAAATTGCTGTGCGTGCTATGCGCGGCCAGGATGGCAGAAGATTGCGCCGAGGTGAGCAGCCGGTAATGAATCTCGCGGATAATCGCCTGGCCAAGCACGGCAGCCTCCGTTTTGGATTGCAGGCACTCCAGCAATCGCACCACTGCATTGGAGAGTTGTTTGTCCAGCGCGGTAGAAATAATGCCGCTTTTGCCATTCACCTGCATCGGCGTTGTGTGCTCCAGGCTCATTAATAACTCTGAGATCACCGATAAGTTAATCCGGATAGAAATGGCCAGTAGTGGCTCGTCTGGGGAGGCGATGGTTTCGCTTTCAAACGGCAACGGCACTGACAGAATCAGAAACTGCTGCGGGTTATACTGGTAGACCTCACCGCCGAGGTAACCCACTTTTCTGCCCTGGCAGACGAACACAATACTGGGTTCGTAAAACACCGGGCTGCGTGCAATCGACCGGTTCCAGCGCATGAGTTTGACGCCATCGAGTGCGGTCAGGGTAAATCCCTCTTTGGGCGTCAGTGCCGAGAGCAGAGAAATAGTCCGTTCCTTATCGTGTGCATGCCAGCATTCATTATTCATAATATCCCCGGTTGATTGAATAATCAGGCATTGATATTACTACCAAATAGCAATAAGCAGCAGATCCAAAATAGGAATAGGCAATCATTTCATATTTTTAAACTTTGCAGGGCTTGCGCAAGTGCTTACACTGGCTGAGCTAGGTATATTGGTTTAAATATTTGTAGAGAAGAGGATATCCGTGATGAAAAAAAGATTAATCACCTGCCTGCTGGGCGCCGTGCTTGCGACAGCGGCGAATGCATCCTGGGCAGATATCAATGATGTACGTGCCAATTTAAACAAACTGCATCTGCCGGATGGCTTTCAGATTGATGTGTATGCCGAGGTGCCGGGGGCCCGCCAGATGGCGCTGGGCACCAATGGCAATGTGTATGTCGGCACGCGTGGCAATCATGTGTATGCCGTCGTCGATAAAAACAAGGATCACAAGGCTGACCAGGTGGTCAGCATTCTGGACGATCTCAAGGTTGGCAATGGCGTCGCCATGGTGGATGGCCATTTATATGTCGCCGAGCAGCATCGCATCACACGCTATGCTGCCCCAGACTTTGACCTCACGCTGCCGTTTAAGGCCATGCGTGAAGTCGTGTATGAACAACTGCCGGACAAGGCGCATCACGGTTGGCGCTATCTGGCGGTGGGGCCGGACAACAAGCTGTATGTGACCATAGGCGCGCCATGCAATATCTGCGACCCGACAGGTCACGAGGCCTCAATTATCCGCATGAATGCCGATGGCAGTCAGGTGGAAACGTTTGCCAAAGGCGTGCGTAACTCGGTCGGCATGGATTTTCAGCCAGGCACCCAAACCCTGTTTTTCACTGACAATGGCGTCGATCTGCTCGGACCAGACATCCCGCATGACGAACTTAACGCAGCACCTAAAGCCGGGCTGCACTTTGGCTTTCCCTATTATGCAGGTGGCGATACACGCGATCCCAACTGGAAAAACAAAACGCCGCCCGCTGAGGTGACCAAGCCTGTTGCAGAATTCCAGGCGCACAGCGCCAATCTGGGCTTCAAGTTTTACACAGGCAAGCAATTCCCTGCCGAGTATCAGGGCAATGCGGTGATTGCCCAGCATGGCTCGTGGAACCGCAAGGTGCCGGTTGGCTACCAGTTGGTGCGCGTGACTTTTGATGCTCAGCACCAGGTCAAGGAGACCAAGCCATTTATTGATGGCTGGCTCACCGCGGATGGCGAAGTCTGGGGCCGCCCGACGGATGTGTTACAGCTTGCGGATGGTTCGTTACTGGTCTCGGACGATTACAATGGCGTGATTTACCGGGTGAGCTACACAGGCAAAGCAGGTGCGTCAGGCGTGAACGCCAACACCGCCAACACACTGAGCGGATTCGCAATGCCTGAATCCGTTTTTGCCAGCCCGGACGGCACCCTGTATGTGTCTGAAATCGGTGAATTTGGTAAAGCGGGCGATGGCAAAATCACGCGCATTGCGGCCGACGGCACCCGTACCACACTGGCAGAAGGCCTGAATGACCCCAAAGGGCTGGATCTGTTTAATGGCCAACTGTATTTGGCGGATAATGATCGCGTGGTGCGGATTGACACCAGCAACGGCAAGCAGACCGTAGTCGCTGCACCCAGTGCCTTCCCACAAAAACCAGTGTTCCTGAACGATATCGAGATTGACGGCCTAGGCAATGTCTACGTCTCTGACAGTGGCGATGACAACGGCAAGGGCGCGGGGATTTTCAAACTCACGCCTGAGGGTAAGGTCACGCAAGTGCTCAAAGCCAATGCCGGGATCAAACGCCCCAATGGTTTGCTCATGGATGGTCCTAACCGTTTGCTGGTCGCAGACTTTGGCACAGGCAAATTGTTCAGTGTTCAACTGGGTGGCAGCAAGCCGGTTGTGACGCTACTGAACCAGGGCTTTGGCGGCGCAGATGGCCTGATCCGCGACGCCTACGGCATGCTGTATGTCAGTGACTGGGCGGGCGGCAACGTCTGGCAACTCAGTGACCCCAAAGCGACGCCGCAACGCATCATCCAGGGCTATCAGTCAGCAGCCGATATCAGCCTCTCCGCGGATGGCAAATCGCTACTGATCCCTGACATGAAAGCCGGCTTGCTCTATCGTATGCCCATTCATTAAATAGACGTCTCAGCGTTAGGCATAAAAGCCCGGGATCTCCCGGGCTTTTTTTATTCCCCAAGCCATGCGCTCTATGTCAAAATGCAACACACAGGCCCGCCGCTGGCAGCCTCAAACTCGAAAAATTTATTTTGTTTGGAGACGTCGATGAATAAACTGGTGATTGCTATGTTGCTGTCTTGTGTCTGTTTTTCTGTTCAGGCTGGCACGCAACAAGAAAAAATGAAAACCTGTAACGCCGATGCAAAAGCCAAGGCCTTGGCCGGCGATGAACGCAAAGCATTCATGAAACAATGCCTGTCCGCAGAGGGCGCCAGCTCAGGGTTGACCGCGCAACAGGAAAAAATGAAAACCTGTAACGCTGACGCTAAAACCAAAGCGCTCAAAGGCGATGAGCGTAAAGCATTTATGAAATCCTGCCTGTCCGCCAGTTAAGCGGCCACTTGCAAAAAAAGCCTGTGTTTTACACAGGCTTTTTTGTTGCTTCTGCGATGCGCTAAACGTCAGCGCATGCCCCTGTTTGGCAAAACTCTGCCGCTGTAAGGCTTAAGTAAGTCATCCGCTGCATGATACGAGATTATTTTATCCGTGGATCATTGCTGAGGTTTGGCCCGTGCGCGTCAAAAAATCTCCTTACCTGTTCGCTTATAGCGCCTGGGATATCATCCCTGTCCTTGCCGGTTGCCTACATTTTCTGTTTTTTGCATGGATGATTTCCAGCTTTCATAGTTTGGCGCTGTGGCAAAAATGCGTGGTGGGACTGATCTATGCCTTTAGTATTTCGTGGAATGTGAATAGTGTTTCCCACAATTTTATTCACAATGCCTACTTCAAATCTGCCCTGCTCAACCGACTGTTCAGCTTGATGGAATCAGTCACCATGGGCTTCTCGCAAACCATGTATGACTATGTCCACCGGCAACATCACATCGGCAACAATGACCGCAAAGGTGCCGATGGCGAGACCATAGACTGGATCTCCATTTATCGGCATGGCGCGCATGGTCAAGCCGAGCATCCACTCAAATACTCGCTGCTGAGTTATTTCCGTGATGATCCCAAACGCATCTACGGTTTGATTAAAAAACATAGCCAGGCATTGGCTTATTTTGCGGTGTTTGAAGTCGTCGTGGTCACCTTGATGATCGTGGGCTTTTTGCTGTGGGATTGGCAATTCGGGCTGTTCTTCGTGTTCTTTTATTACTTGGGCCATTCGCTGACGGCCATGAATGGCTACTATGAGCACGCCGGCGCCAACCCGGACTTGCCAATTGCCTGGGGTGTCAGCTGCTATAACAAACTCTATAACTGGTTGTGGTTAAACAATGGCTATCACGCCGAACATCACTACCGGCCCAAGCATCACTGGACACAGATGCATGCCTTGCACACAGAAATTGCCGAGAAACAAAAACAAGCCGGGGTCAAGGTGATCCCTTGGCCACACCCGATTGGATTTATGATGGAATGGATGAAGGAACAATAAATGGCCGCCAAAAACAAGCCAGGCTTTCTATTTGCCTACTCTTACTGGGATGTGATCCCCGTTGTGTTCGGGATACTGCATTTTGCCTATTTGATTGGCATGTTTCTATGGTTTGACCGCCTGCCCTGGTACGCCAATGTACTACTGGGGCTGGTCTACGCCGTCAGCATTTCATGGAATATCAATGGCATCTCGCATAACTTCATCCACAACCCCTACTTCAAGTCTGAGTTCCTGAACCGGATATTCAGTCTGTTGGAGTCTGTGACCATGGTCTTCTCGCAAACCTTTTATGATGCCGTGCATAAACGCCATCATATTGGTAACAGCGACCGGCCGGATGCCAATGGCAACACCATAGACTGGCTCTCAATTTACCGCTATGGCAGCAACGGTGAGCCTGAGAATGTCTGGGCGTATACCTTCAAAAGTTATTTCAGGGACGACCCGGCGGAAATCTACCGGGAAATTAAAAAACGTAATCCTGGCCTGGCGCGCTTTGGTGTGTTTGAAATCCTCTGCTCCATCCTGCTGGTGCTGGTCGGTTTTGTGCTGAACTGGAAATTCATGCTGTTTATGGTGCCGTTTTATTACCTTGGTCACTGCCTGTCTTCGCTTAACGGCTGGTATGAGCACTGGCGCGGCAATCCTGACCTGCCGATTGCCTGGGGGGTCAGCAGCTACAGCAAGCTTTACAACCTGATCTGGTTTAACAATGGCTATCATGCCGAGCACCATTACCGTCCCAAGCACCACTGGACCAAAATGCATGAACTGCATTTGCAAATTGCTGACAAACAGAAAGAGGCCGGCGTGCATGTGATTACCTGGTCGCATGGTCTGGGCTTCTTGCAACCCAAGTAGTCGGATCACCCAGGCATCGTGGCATGGTGCCAGTGATCGTCATGGAAACTTTTAAAGCCCGGTGCCTGCTTTAAGGGTCTATGCCCGACTTTGCGACACCTGCCCTCGCCTGGTGACAGTAATCTCTCGCTCAATGATTCATACCAAGGAGTATTTCATGCAAACCCTATCCCGCTTGCTGCTCAGCCTCTCGCCTTTTTTATTGGCCTCTTGCAGTCAAATACCTTTCATGCAGCAGACTTCTGCGCACGCCACGCTGGAAGCCAAATCCGACTCAAAGGTCACCGGCGATGTAGACCTGATTCAACAGGGCACGAAAGTACTGTTGATTGCCCGTGTGGCGGGCTTGACGCCCAACTCCATACACGGCTTTCATATTCATGAGAAAGGCGATTGCTCTGCGGCGGATGCTTCGAGTGCAGGCGGGCACTTCAATCCCGATGCACATCCACATGCCTCGCAAGCAACGCCTAGCCATCATTTTGGCGACCTTCCTAACCTGAAAGCAGACAACACGGGCCATGCCATTTACCGCGCTACGCTGGAGAATGCCAGCCTGGCTGAAGGGGCACATGCACTGATTGGACATGCGATGATTCTTCATCGCGATGCTGACGATTATGTGACTCAGCCAGCGGGCAATGCGGGGCCAAGAATCGCGTGTGGCGTGATTAAATAACGGGCTAAAAGCACAGTGCCGATACGGGAGCTATCCGCATCGGCACTGTGGCTTTGATTTTAAACGCTGTTGTTTTTTAAATGAGGTAATGATCCAGTAACAGCGCCGCAAAAATCAGGCTCAAGTAGAGGATGGAATACTTGAAGGTGGTTTTAGCCAGCGCATCTGAATACTGTCGGTAGAGGCTGACCACATAATACATAAACACTGCATTGAGCAGCACGGCGGACAACAGGTAGAGCCAGCCACTCATGCCGAGGCCGTAAGGCATCAGAGACACCACCACCAGAATCACGGTATACAAGACAATATGCAACAGTGTGAACCGCTCACCATGGGTGACCGGTAACATGGGCATGCCGACTTTGGCGTATTCTTCGCGGCGATACAAAGCCAGCGCCCAGAAATGCGGAGGCGTCCAGGCAAAAATAATCAAAAACATCACCAGCGACTCTGGCGAGACGGTATTGTTGACTGCTGCCCAACCCAGAATCGGCGGCATGGCACCAGAAGCGCCGCCAATCACAATATTCATCGGGGTAGCGGGTTTGAGAAACACCGTGTAAATCACCGCATAGCCGACAAATGTGGCTAAGGTCAGCCACATGGTGAGCGGATTTACCCAGTAATAGAGGATGCTCAACCCTACCCCGCCCAGTACGCTGGCGAACAGCAAGGTCTCCATTTGCGATAACTGGCCGGTAGGCAATGGGCGTGCGCGCGTACGCGCCATCATGGCATCAATCTTATACTCGATCAGGCAATTGAATGCCGCGGCAGCCCCAGATGCGAAAGCAATGCCCACCGTGGCGGCCACCAGCACAGTGACCGGCACCATACCCGGCGTGGCCATAAACATGCCTATCATGGCGGTAAAGACGATCAGCGCAGTGACGCGCGGTTTACATAAGGCATAAAAGTGCCGCAAGCCCATTTTTGCAGCGGCCATGTGTGTGATCCATGCTGTTTGCATCGCATACTCCCCCTTGTTTTAATCTAATGAATGCTTCAATCTGGCATTAATGGCGACCAGGCATATTCCGAGCAGCGCGGCCCCGGCGTTATGCATGACCGCCAGCACTAACGGTAACTGCAAAATCAGGTTGGCAATCCCCAGTGCAATCTGACCCAACACGAGCATCAGCAAGCAACCAGTTAACCAACGCGGCATAGCTGATTGCCACAACAGCTTGACGCTGACCATGAGCCATACAAACACCAGCAGTGCCCCTAGCCGATGCACCCATTGGATGGCCGTTAATGCATTCAGGTGTAGCTGTCCGCCGTCCCGGCTTTCACCCAACGCCCGAGTCAAATGAAACGCCTCGCCCACATCCATGTCTGGCCACCAGGCACCATGGCAAGTGGGAAAGTCCGTACAGGCCAAGGCCGCATAATTACTGCTGGTCCAGCCCCCAAGTAGCACCTGCAGTATCCAGACCAGCAAAGCCAGTTGCAACCAGCGCAATTGCCACGGCCTGATCACGATACGTTGGCTGACAACATGCCGGCATGCGATCCAGCTTAAGACAGCCAAGGTCGTCATGCCGCCCAGCAAATGTAAAGTCACTATCATGGGTTTCAGCAACAAAGTCACCGTCCACATACCCAGCAACGCTTGCAACACAATCAAGCCGATCAATCCCGCCGAGAGCTGCCACGGGGTGTGCAAGAATTGCCTTTGCCTGTAAGCCAATACACCAAGCAGCAATACCAACAGGCCCAAGCTGCCAGCCAGATAGCGATGTGCCATTTCCTTCCAGGCTTTGGCATGTTGCAGTGGTTTATCCGGATAGGCCTGTTGCGCAGACGCGATCGCCGCCTCACTTTGCGGCACGGTGAGCGCACCATAACAACCCGGCCAGTCTGGGCAGCCCAAGCCGGCATCAGAGAGCCGGACATAAGCCCCTAGCACCACCACACAAAAGGCCACCATCGCCGCCAGCACACTTAAGCGTTTAAACATCGACTATCCAGCCCAAGAAGCTTTTAACAATTTGACCAAGTCCTTGCGTATCCACTTGGCTTCCATCTCTGGTCCGTACTGCATCATGATATTGCCGAGCGGATCAATAAAATACACGCGGTGGGCATCCAGCGTATTCTGTCCACCACCGCTTAATAGCCCACCCAATTCTGCAACTTGCTGCGTTTCTCCATTAATAATCAGCAAATCAGGATAACGTGCACGGATCGCTGTGGTATCGGCCTGTTGCGTGATGAGCACCCGTTGCACGCGGATCATGTCTTTATACAAGGAGACATAAATCTGCCTGAGGTCGTACAGCCGCTGCATACAAGCGCTGTCGCACTCCCGTGCGATAAACACCATGTTCCATTTGTCTTGCCAGAAGGTGGGCAGCGCTTGCTGCCTGTCGCTGACCCAGTGCGTCGCATGCGCAATCGAGACCGGCGGATGAATGAGCTGCCCATGACTTTTACCGCTGGGTCGCCAGTCAAACTTGAACATCGCGACCACGACGAGCAGCGGCACTGTAAAAAATACCGCCAGCAGAAAAAATACCCTGCGGCCTTTGCGCTGCTGGACCGGGTCCAAAACCACCTCTGTCAACTGTTCCTGCATGATCAAGACCGCTTTTCTATCATTTGATAAAGACCAATCATAAAACTCGCCAAGGCAAACCCAAACCACTGATAGGCATAACTCATATGCTTTTCAATTTGCCCGCCAGGCACTTCCCATACTCTAACGAATCCGGCAGGCATTGCTGGATCTAGTTTGAGGATGACATTTGCAAACGAAAAAGGCACATGCTGCCGTAAGTAGGAAAAATCGATTACAGGTTGCACCGGCTGCCAGCTTGAGCCCGCTTTATCCAACCGGAATCCGGTTTTGCTTTGTTGCCAGAACATCCCCCGGATGACTTGCTCTGCTTCAGGGGTCTGAATCTCGGGGATTTTTTGATGATCTGCAAAACCGGGCACCCAACCACGATTCACCCAAATAAGATGCTTCTGGTCATGCAGCAAAAAAGGTGTGATGACAGCAAATCCGGCCTGCCCTTGAACCACCTGGTTATCCAGAAAAAAACTGTATTGTGGTAGATAGCGGCCGCCGATCCTCACTGTCTGCAAGTGCAGGGCCTCAACATGACTGGGAATATCCAGCGCTTGTGCGCGCAGCTCCACGGCATCGCCATGCGGTTTCAATGCCAGCATAATCGCCTGTTTTTGCTCAGCCTTATGCCACTGCCACAGGCCCAAGCGCAGACAACTCCAGATTGCCACCACCATCACAGCCACCACCATCCAGCGCAGACGAAAAACATAATTTCCCAAGGGTATTTGCATTTTTTTGCTTACAGCCCATAATGTCATCACGTTACCGAGAGATCACATCATGTTAATTAAAATTGCCACCATTTTGATACTGATCGTCATTATTGGCAGCCTGTTTTCTGCCCTGCTTTTTTTACTCAAAGACAAACGCGGATCAGACCGTACGGTTAAAGCACTTACCCTGCGTATTGGTCTGTCTATCTTCCTGTTTCTGGCATTGGTCATCGCCGCACATTTTGGCTACGTGGGCCATACGCTTTAATCCAGAACGATGGAATCACCAGACTAAAAAGGGCGCTGTTTGCGCCCTTTTTAACCGTCAGAGCATGTAAACAAAGATATACAAACCGAGCCAAACCACATCCACAAAGTGCCAATACCAGGCCACGCCTTCAAACCCGAAGTGGTGCTCGGGTGTAAAGTGACCGCGAATGCTGCGCAACCAGATCACAATCAGCATAAGGGTGCCGATGGTGACGTGAAAACCGTGGAAACCGGTTAACATGAAGAAGGTCGCACCATAGGCGCCTGACTTCAGCGTCAGTCCCATTTCGGTATAAGCATGGTGATACTCGGCTGCCTGGCAGCACAAGAAGGTCACCCCCAGTGCAATCGTCAGGAACAGCCCTACAATCAGTTGTTTGCGGTTATTTTTGATCAAGCCCCAGTGTGCCCAGGTAATGGTCGCACCAGAACTCAACAACAACAAGGTATTGATCAGTGGCAGGCCACTCCAAGTCATGGGGTGAAAGGCGGTGTTTGGTTGATAGGTCTCCCCCAGAACCGTTCCGCCAGGCCCCTGTGATGGCCAAGTACTTAAAAAGTCCTTGTAAGGCGTAATGTCTGGCGCGTAAGAAGCCAGATCAGGCACCGACAACACGCGCATATAAAACAATGCTCCGAAGAACGCCGCAAAAAAAGCCACCTCAGAGCAAATGAACACGATCATGCCAATACGGAAAGATTTGTCTTCCCATTTTTTATACTGGCCGGTGACACTTTCAGTGACAACTGTACTTAACCATTTGAACATCATGGCCAGCACAATCGCCAGGCCCAGATACATCATGTACTTGCCCGGGGTAGCGAGGTAGGACAAGGCCGGATTTTTCATAGACCCATCCAGCCGCGTGTCCGAGCCGGTAACATTAAAGACAAAGCCACTCGCCATCGACAGCAACCCGACTGAAATCAATGCCGGGTAGATACTGCCGTGCGGGACAAAATAGTGATTTTCTGAATGACTAGCCATGCATTAACTCCCTATCCTTTGATCGTGTTACTCATATTATTTATTGCTGACTTGCCGGAAAAAACGAATACGACAAGGTCATTTCTTGTACATCTTTGGGCAGTTCGGCACTGACGAAGAATCGCAGTGGCAATGCCTTCACTTCACCCGGTTTTAACGATTGCCTGACAAAGCAGAAACACTCTATTTTTTTCAAGTGGGCCGATGCTTTGCCTGGGGTCACACTGGGAATGGCCTGCCCGACCACTTCCTCATTGGTAATGTTTTTTGCCTCAAACATGACCGTAGTGACTTGGCCAGGATGCACCACCACACTGTTTTGCTTAGGATAAAAATTCCACCCCAATCCAGGCATCACTGATGACACAAACTGCACGGTGACTTCCCGCTTTAAATCTACAACTGCTTTTGTGGCTGTTTCCGCCGTATTTTTGGTTTTGCCATTGAGCCCGGTCACAGAACAAATGACGTCATACAATGGCACCAAGGCAAAGGCAAACAACAGCGCACCGACGATGATCCATACCAATTTAAAAGCCAATTTTCGATTGGCTTCTACCTGATCTTGTTTTAATGCCATAACTGTTTCAGCAACTGGTTTACTTCCAGATCGTAAACATCGAAATCAGGTACCAGAGAATTGCTACCGCAGCGAGCAGCCATGCAATTTTCCTGTTATTAGACTGCTTGGGATCACTCAAAATACGTCAACCTTAAAACAAAGCCAATCAACCAAAAAAACTGGATTGACTGGCTTTTTTAGCATTTATTTAACCACCGGCTGTTCAGTAAAGCTGTGATATGGCGGAGGAGATGGCAATGTCCACTCCAGGCCTTGCGCCCCTTCCCAGACTCGGTCTGATGCCTTTTTGCCACCTTTGACACAGCTGATAATGATGTAGACAAACAGCAACTGTGACAGACCCAAGGCAAATGCACCAATACTCGAAATCATATTGAATTCGGCAAACTGCAAGGCATAGTCTGGAATCCGGCGCGGCATCCCGGCCAAGCCGACAAAGAACTGTGGAATAAAGGTCACATTGAATGAAATGGCTGTTAACCAGAAATGTAATTTACCCAGTTTCTCGTTATACATATGGCCTGTCATTTTTGGCAGCCAGTAGTACACGCCCGCCATAATCCCCATGATGCCACCCGCAAACAGGGTGTAATGGAAATGTGCAACCACAAAGTAACTGTTGTGATATTGCGCATCGGCAGCCACGTCTGCGAGCACCAGACCAGTCAGACCACCCACGCCAAACAGAATAATCCAGCCGACCGTGAACAGCATTGGGGTTTCAAAGCTCATGGAGCCTTTCCACATGGTGCGGATCCAGCAATAGAACAGTACCGCCAACGGTAAGGAAATTGCCATGGTGCTATACATAAAGTACAGCAATGCAGGCACAGGCATACCGGCTGTAAAGAAGTGGTGCGCCCAAACAACGACCGCCAAAGCGCCAATCGCCCACAATGAATACACTTGCGCTTTATAGCCATACATAGGCTTGCGGCTGAAGGTTTGCAGAATCTGGGGGATAAAGCCCCAGACGGGCAATAGCAGAATGTAGACTTCCGGGTGACCAAAGAACCAGAACAAATGCTGGAACATAATCGGGTCACCGCCACCGGCCGCGTCAAAGAAGTGTGTTCCAAAGTGACGGTCCGTCAGCAACATGGTCACTGCACCGGCCAACACAGGAATGGTGGCAATCAGCAAGAAGGCGGTGATCAGCCAACCCCAGGCAAACATCGGCATTTTCATCAAGGTCATGCCAGGTGCACGCATGTTGTAAATTGTCACAATAATGTTGATTGAACCCAACACAGACGAAATACCCAACAAGTGCACCGCAAAAATAGCAAAGTCCACACCAATGCCGCCTTGCACAGACAGCGGCGGGTAAAAGGTCCAACCGGTGGCCAGCGCGCCATCGCCCACCCCAAACAATGCCAGAGTGAATGGCAACGTCAGCAAGATGGCGGAAGGGGGCAAAATCCAGAAGCCCCAGTTATTCAAGCGTGGCAAAGCCATGTCTGGCGCACCAATCTGCAACGGCAACATCCAGTTGGCAAATCCGGTTGCAGCAGGCATCAACGCTGCAAAAATCATGATCAGCGCATGCACGCCAATCAACTGATTAAAGAACTCGGGGTTCATCAATTGCAGTCCGGGCTTGAACAACTCGGCACGGATACCAAGAATCATGCTGCCACCGACCAGAAACATAATCAGTGAAAACGTCAGGTACATGGTCCCGATATCTTTGTGGTTTGTCGTCGTCAGCCAACGCATGATCCCGGTTGGGTGATCCTGATGCTCGTCATGATGTGCTACTGAAGTAGTACTCATAGTGCTCTCCTAAATCAATCGCTTAAATATTTATTCACGGGCTGCTTTAACTTGCGCCGGCTGCAACACGGCATCCACTGCCGCCGCGTTACCCAAGGCATTACGCTCATAGGTGATCACCGCTGCAATTTCCGTATCGTTCAAAGTTGCCTTCCAGGCGGGCATCACACCCTTGCCATTCAGCACGCGGTCAAGATGGCTATCTTTCTGATATTTGCCATCAGAGCCAAAAATAGCGCCCGTCGCAATTTTGCTGCCGGTCAAGGCCGGGAATGCAGGCGGCAAGCCAGCCCCGGTCACCTGATGGCAGACGGCACAGTTTTTCTCGTATACCACTTTACCCTGCGCCACCAACTCATCCTTGGTCATTTCTTTCACATCATTCGCGGCTTTTTGCTCATCCTGTTTTTTGTTTGCCCACTGCGCAAACTCTTCTTTGGAAACCGCATTCACAACCACCGGCATATAGCCATGCCCCTTGCCACAGAGTTCTTTGCATTGACCGCGGTAGACGCCTGGCTTCTCGACTTGCACCCAGGTTTCACGGATAAACCCAGGCACGGCCACACGTGACGAGCCAAACTGTGGCACCCACCAGTTATGCAACACATCAGAGGCCGTCATCAAAATGCGCACCTTCTCGCCGACAGGCAACACCAGCGGATTATCGACTTCAAGCAAGTAGTGCTCGCCTTTATCTTCCTCGTTATGCATTTGGCCGTTAGTCGTCGCCAGGTTGCTGACGAACTTGATGCCCTTGGCATCGCCATCAAGATACTCATATTGCCAGCGCCACTGTGACCCGGTAATTTTGATCACCATGGTCGATTGGTCTCGCGTGTCTTCCATCATCACCACGCTGTGATAGGCCGGGATACCCATGATGACAAAGTCAATCAACAGCAGGATCGCAAACGGGATCAAGGTCCAGAAAATTTCTACGGCAGTAGAGGGAGGGTTATCGGCGACAGGTTTGTAGCCTTTGCTGTGACGGTGGGTCACAATCGAGTAAATCATGATTGCCAGCACCACCACAAAAATCACGGCAGTAATCAGCATGAATTTATTATGTACGTGGAGGGTATCCAAAGCCATTGGCGTGACTGGCTCCGGAAAATTCCAGGTGTAGTCAGCATGCGCACTTAAAGACAAAAACCATGCAACCGCACCAACCCCGAGTTTCTTCATCCCTTGCATCTAATCGCTCCAAAATCCAGTTATCTAGTTTTTAGAAGTATTCGTTTGAGATGAGAGGCCAGGGCTTCGCGTTGCGCATCATCCATGGTATCTCGACCAAACTCGACTTCTTGATTATGGGACCCTATCCACAGTGACGTCTTGCCGTTCTCACCTTCCCTGAGCGTTATACGGGTCCAGTAGCGCTGAAACCGAACGTGTTTTATTTTCCCCAACACACTTTGTTCGATTTCAATATGATCCTCAACGAAAGTGATTTTTTCGTAGTCACCGCTATGACGCAGCACCACCACAAACGCCAGAACCACCAACACCAATTCCAAGCCAGCAAATGGCAACACCATCCAGGCACCGATATGCAAAAAAGCCATGGCAATCAGCCCCGAAAACACGCCCAAACTCAGCAACAACTTCAACACACTTTCCGATGAAGCCGAGGCATTTGGCCTGGTAACGCATTGTGTTTCGCAAATAGATAACATGTTTGCCAACCCAGAATTCAGCTTGTATCAACCAAATTACGTTTAGTTACAAATTTGTTACATGTTGTAAATTAGCACAAGATAATCGCAGTGACAAGACAAAAAATGCCCGGTGCCAATGTCATCAATGTAAATTTATGAATAGCCACGCTTAACAAAAAAACACTGACCATCGACCAATCTCACAATTGCAATCCCCCTCACAGCCCCTTAAAAGCGCGGCAAAGCAATTCAAAACCTTGGTTCGGCCATCAAGATAGTTGTGCTCACCCGCAGCGCAAAATGTCACTTAAAAGCACAATCAAGAAAATATTCCGGTGGGTGTTGTCACATTTTTGTTGTTGCTTAAGCCACCATTCATGATTAAGCTAAACAACTCTCGGAACAGAAATGCGCTCCGGGTGACGTGCGCAAAGCCTAAAAACTTGGCGCATTCAAAGCAGTTTTTTTGTGTTGATTGATTAGAAATGCCAGTAGCGGGACCGCCGTCCACGAAAGTGTATTTTTAGTTTTAAGACCGGCCCCACTGCCAGCAGCAATGAATGATAGCCATCATTTTTGACGGGGGCCAAACATATGGGCATACAGCATATTTCAGCCAAAAAAGTGCATGCTGACGACGAGTTTTTGATTCGCAAAGTCGCCGTCCACATCATTCCAGACTGGTTACACTCCGGCGTCACAGACATCCACCTCGGTGGCCGCGCCAGCCTGTTTTACGGCATTTTCTTTGCAGCAACAGGCATCCTATTACACACCATCTTCGCTGAAAACTATTGGTTGTTAGCCGGGCTCACTACCGGCTTTTTCCTGCTAGGCCCATTTTTGGCCATGGGGCTATACGACCTCAGCAGACGCATGGAAGTAGGCGAGCCGCCCGCCCTCGCCCCCACGCTCATGGCCTGGCTACCAAACCTCATCAACATCACTCTGTTTACCGTGTTGCTGGTATGTTTGTTTTTAAGCTGGGTGCGGCTATCCATGACCATTTTCTCGCATTACTTTCACGGTGCGCTGCCCACCTTTACCGATGTCGTCATCAATGTATTCACATTCAAACAACCGGTTTTCCTGTTAGTTTACTTTGGCACTGGCGCCTTGTTTGCCGCTGCCATTTTCAGCATCAGCGTAATTGCCATGCCCCTCATGCTAGATAGAAACACCAGCGCCTGGACCGCCGCCATTACCAGCCTGCGCACCTGCGCCCGCAACCCTATCCCCATGCTGTTCTGGGCTTTTTGTATTGTCGTGCTCATCGGATTTGGCCTGGCGACCAACTTTTTAGGTTTAATGCTGACCATGCCCGTGGTTGGGCACGCAAGTTGGCATGTCTATCGGGATTTGATTGAGGTAAAGCACTAATCTACGTTCTAACTCTTGATAGGGCAAACAGGGACCATGTCAACTTTCCCAGACCATTAATAGCCCATTAAGGCTATCGCAATTCACTTCTAGATTTCTTCTAAATTAGGCATAATCTTAAGAGCATTATTACGCCGTTTAATAACAATAAAAAATAATTAAACAGCGGTAGCTGCATCGCTCTAACAATAAAAAAGCAATTCAAAGCGTTAGTAGCATTAATGAGTTTAAACACTCAAGTCACTCCACTCTCATACAATCCTAGTGGCTTTGATTTATTTTATAGCTTAATTAGGTAGCTTTACTCGGACATGTAAGATGCAAATCTACTTATCACCATACTGATGGCTTGATTAATAAAGTGGAACAATCGGTCTTTACTTAATACATCCGAATATATCAAGAGTCAAAGGACTAGCCTTGAAGTCATAACTAATATCAAATTAATCTGTTAACTTTTAAGTCAAAAATAATTCTTAATTTAGAACAACCACATTAATAATACAGGGAGTAGTAATGAAGAGAAGTAACTATCAAATAGCCAAAGCTTTATTGATATCAGGCTTAATTTTCAGCACATATATCGGTACGATTCAAGCTGCTCAACCGTCCTATAAACTAACGGACCTTGGCGCACTGACCACTACGGGAAGCAGCGCTGCTGTTGATATCAATAATCATGGTCAAATCGTCGGATATAGTTGGGCCGCTGGCCAACAAACCTCAGCTACAATCTGGGATAAAGGGCAAATTTCACTACTTGGAGGACACGCATTAATGTCTTCGGCAACAGCTATTAATGACTCAGGCGTTGTTGTCGGATACAACGAGACAAGTAGTGGTCAAAATGCAGTAGTATGGACAAATGGACAAGCCTCTATACTAGATAGCAATACGGCAACTGCTCTTGACATTAACAGCCATGGGGTCATCGCTGGAGCAACTTATAATAGCGGTCCTACAATCTGGATTAATGGTACGATGGAACAACTACCTATCATTAATTCGTATTATTTCAGTGTTGCAAGAGGCATCAACAATTTAGGACAAGTCGTTGGATCGTATGAATTGACAACTGCAGATTGGCAAATATACACTCGGGCAGCACTGTGGTCTAATGGAAACGGTATTGATATAGGCGCAGCTGACGGATTCAGCTCAAGCTACGCTGAAAAAATTAATGACGCAGGCGACATTGTAGGTCAGAGCCATAATGGTTTTAATGGGGGAGCGCATGCTACCTTGTGGCGTAATGGAGTAGCTATTGATCTGGGAAGTTTAAATGACGGTACCGAGGCCAGTTTTGCAATGGATATTAACAGCCATGGCCAGATCGTCGGATATAGCCAATCAGGTTTATTCTCTCCCGAAAATAATGCACGAGCTGTCATTTGGTTTGCCGATCTCAATCCAGTAATGTTGGATACATTAATTGATCCGCTTGACCCACTCTATGGTCAAGTGTCGCTATACACAGCTAAGGGAATCAATGACTTAGGACAGATCGTTGGATATGGATTGATCAATGGGAAAGAGCGTGCTTTTTTGCTGAGTCCACTTGCAACGGTGCCTGAACCAGGAAGTATGGCAATGTTATTGGCTGGCCTAGGATTATTCGGCATTGCTTCACGCAGAAATAAACAAGCCTAATCAAGCTTTATAAACAGAGGCCGGGATAACCGGCCTTTGTTATTTGTAGTTGCGAGAGTTCGAGTCTCTACTTTCGCACCAAGGTATAATTAAACTGTGAATCGTCACTAATTTACTAGACACCTTTAGCAGTAATAATGGCAAAAAAGAAAGGTGCAGTAGCTCCTTTACTCATTACAAGTATAGATAAACCTTGACCATCGATGATTGTGCAATCTTTCTCGGCTGGCTTAGCATTACGTAGCTGCGTATCCGTGAGTGCCATATGTATAACACTTTCACGTTTATAACTTTTTTATAAACAAAGTTATAAACGAATAATGTATATGTCAAGCGACGTCCTGATATGAAAAAAGGCCTAGATTTTCATCTAAGCCTTTGAAATTCATACTATTTTTAGTCTTTTTGGTACTACTTGAGAGTACTTCTTGGTGCGGGAGCCTGAACCGAATGTTGCGTTTAACACTAATATTTAAGCCAAAATATAGCATTTAAAAATATTTGTTACCCCCAAAGTTACCCCAACTTAGTAAAAGTCACTACAGGAATCTATATTTTCTACATCATCAAATAGCCCTTTCGGACTATCGCAATTCACTTCTAGCTTTCACTTAAATTAGGCATAATCGTGTGAAGCGTTATTACGCCGTTTTACAAAAATCAAAAATAATTTAGGAGAGGTAGCTGTATGGCTTCAACAATAAAAAAAGCAGTTCTCGCAGCATCAATTGCATTAATCAGTTTCAACGCACAAGCAACGCTCACTTCATATGACTCTCAGGGGGTGGAAGTAGTATATAGCTCGATTAGTAATGTTACGTGGACAAAAGACGCCAACTTGTTGGGGAGCTTGATGACCAGTCAAGGCTTTAATAATGTAGTTAATAATATCATTGCAGCAAGTCCTGTAATCTCTAACATGCCAAACTATTGGGATGGCGGTACAGGATCTTATAGCGTCACAGCTTCAGATTTCAGTACTACAAATTTTGGCCGAACAAGCTGGTATGGCGCAATGGCATTTGTAAATTACCTGAATACAGTTAATTATGCTGGTAGCTCTGCTTGGAGGCTGCCAACCGTTACTGTTGGCCAAGGTTACTTATTCTGTTGGAATAATTGCACTGCTGGCTACAACGTTTATACAAATGGCGTATCAATCGGTAATGAGTATGCGGAACTATACTATAAAGAATTAGGTAGCCTAGGGCGGGAAGACATTTATGGAAATTATCAACCTAACCATGGGTTAGTTGATCCCCTCAACAAATTTAATAATGAACAATCCTATGTTTATTGGCTAGGCACACAAGATGACCGCGCGCCATCTGATGCTTGGTACTTTACTATGAACGAAGGTGTCCAGTCTGTTGGTGGATACAAAGCATTTCCTTTACATGCGAGTTATGCTTGGGCTGTGACTTCAGGTCGAATAAGTACTATCCCGGAACCAAGAAACTACGCCATGTTAATGGCTGGCTTGGGCTTGCTGGGCATTGTTATACATCGTAAGAAGCAAGCGTGATTGAAACTTAATTAAACAGAGAAGATTTATATGAAAAGAATATTGTTTTTTACTATAGGACTGTTTTTGAGCCTTACAGCTCAATCTGCTGTTATTTATCAGTCAGGGGCATACGGAGCAGGTTTACCCTACACTTGGAGTCAATGCTCAAATTGCGAATTTGCGTCTGATCAATTTATTGGTGAAGCCTTTTCAACAACTGCAACTTACTCCATTTCCAGCTTAGACTTTTATGCCCAACGTGGTTACAGTGGTACTGGCGATTTAACTATTGCATTTTTTGATGCGTTAAATGGTTGGGTTCACTCTGAAACATTTACACCTGATCAACAGACTAAAAGTGACATAGACATCTTTACAACAAATATTTCTCTTACCTTTAGCCCTTTTCAATTAGAGGCAGGAAATTATGCAGTTTTTTTCTTTGGTAAGAATCTAGGAGTTCTTACTTTTAATGAATTTGACGCTACACAGCTTATTGCTTTCTCTCGTAACGGTACAACAACTGATCCACAGCCTTACATTGATGCCACCTATAGCTCAGCAATTCTGCTTTCTGGTATGCTTACAACAGTACCTGAACCAGAAAGCATTGCTATGTTATTGGCAGGTTTAGGTTTCTTAGCTGTTCTTGTACGTCGCAAGAAACAAGCGTAAATAGAGGTTGATAAAACAGAGGCCGGGATAACCGGCCTTTATCATTTGTAGTAATGAGAGTTCGAGTCTCTCCTTTCGCATCATAATCAATATGCCTGATTTCGAGTCAGGAACTTTATGGGGATGTATTAGCAAATTGATTCACAAGGCACGCCATCATTATCTCGATCTAGCCTATAAACACCGCAAACTTCAAGGTAATACCTTGCCTCATCACAACTAACCATTTGCTTGCAAAAGCGCTTTCCACTACAAGAAAATCCACTAGTTGTAGATTTAACTACCGGAACAGTTGGAGGAGTGACTTGGTGCCTAAAGTCCCAAGGCGGAACTGGATTAGGATCATCCCAAAGTCCCAGCCCCATATTTTTGGCTTGTGCTTCTGATTCAATAAGCTTTGCGTCATTGCTATATTTTCGATAAACCCATGCCATACCATTTTCTACCTGGTGTTTATTGGCATTGACTTCGTTGCAAGTTACATCACCTATCATACGGCCATACTTATCAAATCCAAAGGTATCAACGATCGCCGCCTTTTTGAAACAAATTGAGGAGAGTGATTTTTTAGAGGCATTACTGAATGCCTGACTATTCTCCGGCGCGTCTATTGCATTTAACCTGACAATAACCTTCTGTTTGCTCTCAGTGAGTATGGTTAAAGTGTCCCCATCAGTTAAGGCTTCTCGCCTGGTTTTGCATTGCGTAATGCTGTATCTGAGAGTGCCATTTTGGGGTAGCTCCAACAGGGGTAAAATTTGTTACCCCCTAAGTTACCCCTTTTTAATATTGGATGTCAAACGACTACATTGGACTGATTTGGACACAAAAAAGCCCGTAAGTCATTGATTTACGGGCTAAATTGGACTGCTTTAGATTTCTTTGAACAACTACTTGGTGCCGGGAGCCGGAATCGAACCGGCACGCCTTGCGGCGCTGGATTTTGAGTCCAGTGCGTCTACCAGTTCCGCCATCCCGGCATGGGATATAATGTAGGACATCAAAGACCGCTATTATAACCATAATTTTCATTTATGAGAACTCTAGATTTCGATTTTTATCTTCCGCCCCACCTGATTGCCCAATATCCGTTACCCAATCGTTCAGAAAGCCGCTTGCTGGAGGTCAATGCGCAAGACGGTTCCATCAAGGATAATTTGTTCCGGCAGATTGGCGAGCAGTTTGCCGCAGGTGATGTGCTGGTCCTGAACGATACCAAAGTCATCAAGGCCAGATTGTTTGGCCAGAAAGCCACTGGCGGACAGATTGAGGTGATGATAGACCGCGTGCTGTCGCCGCAAGAAGCTTATGCACAAATCAAATCATCCCGCTCCCCAAAGGCAGGGAGTATGCTGCACCTGGCTGGCGAGATGCAGGCTGAGGTGCTCGGCAGGGTGCAGGATATGTTCCATATTCGCTTACTAGGCGAACAGTCGTGGTATGACTTTTTGGAACAGTATGGCCAATTGCCTTTGCCGCCGTATATTGAGCACGCGGCAGATGCGACCGACGATAGTCGCTACCAGACGGTGTTTGCCAAGCATGCGGGTGCAGTGGCCGCGCCAACGGCGGGGTTGCATTTTGACGAGGTGCTGTTGCAATCGCTAATGGATAAAGGCGTCCATGTGCGTTATGTGACGCTACATGTGGGCGCGGGGACGTTTCAGCCAGTGAAGGTAGACAATATCGCCGAGCACCATATGCATAGCGAGGTTTACCATTTGCCGGAAGAGACCATCTCTACCATCCTCGCAGCACGTGCTGAAGGCAAACGGGTCACGGCCGTGGGCACCACTTCATTGCGCACACTGGAAAGCGCAGCACATGCCGGCAAGTTGTTTGCGCACCATGGCGACACGGATATTTTTATTACGCCAGGATTTGAGTTTAAACTGGTAGACCGTTTGATCACCAACTTTCACCTGCCGAAGAGCACTTTGATGATGCTAGTCTCGGCCTTTGGCGGTTACGATTTGATGCGTGAGGCCTATGCGCATGCCATTGCCCAGTCTTACCGCTTTTTTAGTTATGGCGATGCCATGCTGATCACGCGCAAGTAATCCGCCCAGTATTAAACTTGCAGACTAAAATAACGTCTATTAAACACTGATAAAAACTAGGATACGGAGATATGCAATTCATCCCAAAAACTTTGAGCGGCCTGGCACTGCTATGCCTGACGCTCACCACCCAGGCCGAAATTTTGCCTGAGGCAGAAATCGGCATCAAAATCCCGCTGGCCAAGAAACCAACCACACGCCCTATGGGCGTGGCCTACTTGCCCGCCAACCAGCATTACTACATTGCCGATGGCGGCCTGGCGCCCATGGGCAGCGAGTTTGAAGCGCCCATCTCCAAGTCTGAAGTGCATACGTTTACCGGCGACGGCAAGTATGTGCAGTCAGCCAAACCGGGGTTTGATAACCGCTCGCTCTATTTCAACCCCAATAGTGGCAAACTGGAGATCATCACTTACAACATTTCTAGCGCGGTAGGCTTTTTGCCTAACACAGGGATTTTCAGCCTGGACGTGGCCGAGACTGGCGAACTGCTGGGCACTTCGGGCGAAATTTCGCAATTCAACCCCGCCTTTGGCGATGCGGCTACCATGCCAAGTTATGACCCAGTGAGCAAACACTATTTCGCCAAGCAAGAGCACGGCAATCTGGTGTTTGTTGTGGACACCAAGCAGCGCGAAAAACTGCAGGAGATCAAGCTGGACTTTGCCAAAGCCAAAGTAGCCCACGATGATGTCAGCGACCATTTTGTCGCCTTCACCGGCGTGGCGGGTAATGAGCTGGCCTTGCTAGACGTAGACCATAAAGCCGTATTGATTTTTGACTTGAACGGGCAATATGTGGGCAAAAGCGCCTTACCCGCTACCATGAAACTGCGCTCACAAAATCACTTTAATGGGCTGGGATACACCAACGGCATGCTATTCGTTTATCACGAATCGGAAGGCGAGTTTGGCACCTATTACGGATTCAAGGTGGTCAAGTAACCCATAAAAAAACCGCGCTGATTCAAGCGCGGTTTTTTGATTGCTGGCAGGCAAACGTTATCTGCAAAGCACTTTTTACTGGCTGCTGGTCATATTCACTTTGATCACTTGCGGCGATGGCGTGTAATGCCAATGATTGCGCCAAGCCCCCACCACTAGATTCGGATACTCCGGCTTGCCCAGACTGCCGTTATATCTACCCAAGGCCCGGTAATAATCGCCGCGCTCAATATCCAGATAATGGCGTAATATCGTGCAGCCATAACGCAGATTCAGGCGCATATCAAACAGGTTATGCTCAGGCGTACCAATAGACTGCACCCAGAAAGGCATCACCTGCATATAGCCTCTTGCGCCCACGCTAGAGACTGCATACTTTTTAAACCCGCTTTCAATATGAATCAGGCCAAGCACCAACTGCGGATCCAGCCCGGCGCGTGTGGCTTCATAATGCACGGACTTGAGAAAATCTTCACGATAGTGCGCGTCTGGCATGCGCTTGGCCAAGCGGGCTGACATTTCTTGCAACCAGACTTGTGCTGCCTGCTCGGAATCAAAAATCAGACGCGGCGCGGCCAGGTCACTGACGGATTTTTGCATCACAGCTTTAACGCTATTGGCCAGCGGCTCTTCTTTTTGATTGCCCGCCATAGAAGGCGCCGCCCACAGACAAAGGCCGGTGACCAACAAGGCAACCACATAAAAAAACACTTTTTTCATGTTGCCTATTGTAATCACAAGCGGCGTGCGGTGGACGGGCAAAAAGAGGGAATAAATCCCGCTAATTACTCAGCAAGCTTTCGCTGCAAAAAGGCCAAACAATCAGCCACTTGCAGGTTTTGTGCTTCAGCATCGGTGCGGCCTTTGTATTCCACCTTGCCTTCAGCCAGGCCACGGTCACCAATTACCACGCGGTGCGGAATACCCATAAGGTCACTTTCTGCAAACATGACCCCCGGACGCTCGCCACGGTCATCGAGCAAGACATCTACACCCGCCTGTTGTAGTTGCGCATAGAGCTCAAACGCGGCCTGTTTGACGGCCTCACTCTTATCGAGGCCGATCGGGCAGATCACCACCGCAAACGGTGCCATGCTCAATGGGAAAATAATGCCCTTGTCATCATTGCCCTGCTCAATTGCTGCCCCCACAATCCGTGACACGCCAATGCCATAACAGCCCATTTCCATCACTTGTGATTGGCCGTTTTCGTCCAGGTAAGTCGCCTGCATGGCTTCTGAATACTTGGTGCGCAATTGGAAAATATGGCCGACTTCAATGCCACGGCACAAACTCAGGCTGCCTTTGCCATCCGGGCTCGCATCGCCTTCTACCACGTTGCGGATATCGGCCACGATGGCTGGCTCAGGCAAGTCGCGGCCAAAGTTGACCCCTGCCAGGTGAAACTTAGGTCTATTGGCGCCACAGACAAAGTCACTCATCAGGGCCACGGTTCTATCAGCCACCACGCGTACATTGGCATTCACGCCAACCGGGCCAATAAAACCAGGCGGGCAGTTCAGGTTGGCGCGGATTTCCTCTTCTGTTGCCAGACGGAACTCTTTCACGCCCTCTACCTTGCCGAACTTCACTTCATTGAGTTGATGATCACCGCGCAACAAAGCCAGCGTAAACACACCATCCACCAGCAAGGCCACCGACTTCACGGTTTTGCTCACAGGCACTTCCAGCAACTTGGCCACATCTTCACACGTGGTCTGCTTGGGTGTATCCACTTCACGCATGGCTTCTGTGGCTGCGGCACGACTGCCAGTCGCCACGGCTTCGGCCAGTTCTACGTTAGCCGCGTAATCAGATTGCTCGCAATAGGCCAGTGCATCTTCGCCACTGTCTGCCAGTACGTGAAACTCTTGCGAACCGTCGCCACCAATGGCGCCAGAGTCAGCTTTCACCGCGCGGAATTTGAGACCCAGGCGCGTAAACACATTGCTGTAAGCGGTGTGCATGGTGTTGTAGGTATTCACCAGGCAATCGACGCTGGTATGGAAAGAGTAGGCATCTTTCATCAAAAATTCGCGGGCACGCATCACGCCAAAACGCGGGCGAATCTCATCACGAAACTTGGTCTGAATCTGGTAAAAGTTAAGCGGCAACTGTTTGTAACTACTGATTTCCTTACGCGCGATGTCAGTAATCACTTCTTCATGCGTGGGGCCAAAGCAGAAGTCACGCTCGTGCCTGTCCTGAATTTTAAGCATTTGTGGGCCAAACACCGCCCAGCGGCCAGTTTCTTCCCACAACTCTTTAGGCTGCACGGCTGGCATCAACAGCTCCAGCGCCCCCGCCTTGTTCATCTCGTCGCGCACAATGTTTTCCACCTTACGCAATACGCGCAAGCCCAGCGGCATCCAGCTATACAAACCGCTGCCCAGCTTCTTGATCAAACCGGCACGCACCATGAGTTTGTGGCTGATCAGTTCAGCGTCTGAAGGAGCTTCTTTTTGGGTAGCAATGAAAAATTGTGAGGCGCGCATAAGAATAACTTTAATTAAAATCCGAAAGCGCGATTTTAGCCTTATTCGCTGGCGGCGTCATCCGCGCCTACTCGACAGTCGCCTCTTTTTGCTGTGGCCGTTGCAAGATCGGACTATCGGTAGGAATGTATCCGTCTTTCCAGGTCGCCATCGGGATGATGGTGGCCGGATAGCCGTTATCGTAGAACCAGCTATCAACCGCATATTCAGCTTGATTGGCCTGCTCACGGATGACGGCGGCAGTATGTGGCCAGCCGGTTAGAAAAAACTTGCGGGTGCGGGTATCCAGAATGTCATGGTAACGGATCAGGCCAGCTTGCTGCATCAGCCGCAGATAGGTCGTACTGTTGATCGCTTCGTCGTTGCAGTCTTGTTGATGCAGGTACTCACTGTTGTTAAACGTCCCGGCGCGGTCTGCTGCAGTACCAATTTTGGTACCTACCATGTCCTCCAGCAGGCCGATGGCTTTTGCAATGGCCTGGCGTTCGGCCTCTGCATTCGCTGGCAGCGGCGTAAATAGTTGCTCGACATTGTCCCATTCGGCAGGGCTCAGGCTCAGCACGTCTGACTGGACACAGCCACCGCCCTGGCATATCTCAAAAGCTTGCAGGGTGGGGGGGCTGTGATAAATTCGATAGATGTCTTTGAGATCGGCCTGTGCTGGCATCGCGCCCGATAAACAGGCCAATACAAAACCGGAGAACAGGTGTGCACTAGAGAATAAGGACGCGGTTAGACAACTCGTCACGCGGCACAGCTTCGGGCGGAAAATGCGCTGCCAAATGTTGGCCAATGGCCTGAATACCGTAAACCACACCTGCTTCAAACTGCCCACTTCTGAACATCCCTTCCATCTGCTGGCAAATCTGCTGCCAGCCTGCTTGCCCCACCTGCCGATGAATACCGCGGTCGGCGACAATTTCAACATCCTGATCGGCCAGACACAGGTAAATCAGTACGCCATTGTTATGCTCGGTATCCCAGATATTCAAATGACCAAACAAGTGAATGGCGCGTTGCCGTGGGGTGAGCCCTCGCAGGATAGCATAGGCGGGCAAGCCAGACTCAATCACCACGCGTATTTCACCGGCATGACGGTGTTCATTTTGTGAGATAGCACTTTCAATATTGGTCAGCGCCTGTGCAGAAAACAGCGCCTTGACCTGGCGAGGATGACTCCAGGCATGCTTAAACCAGCGTTTGAGAGGATGAATGGGTTTCATGTGTTTAGTTTACCAATCGCCGGAAGCACCACCGCCGCCAAAATCACCGCCACCGCCACTGAAAATATCCGGCCCACGGCTGCCGCCTGAGTAGCCGCCAAAGCCGCCCGCAGAATACGGCATACCACTGCCACCGCGCCCGCCCATGGCCAGTGTAAAGACAAATGCCGCCAGGCCGACCAAGCCCATGACCAGCAAGGTGGCCCCCAGGAATCCTGCCAGCACACCCAACGCACCGCCTGTCACCAGGCTGCCCGGAAAATCCCCTAACATGCTCTTGAAAATCGCCCCGGCGATAATGGCGGCAAACATCAATATCGGCAGCATGGTCATCCAGCCGTCCGCATTTGAGTGATGCGAGGATGATTTATCCGCTGCGGGCAGTTGCTCGCCTTGTATCAGCTTGATCAAGGTATCTGTGGCCAGATTCAGGCCGTTGTAAAACTGTCCCTGCTTGAAGGCCGGTGCCATTTGCTCGGCAATAATGCGCTTGGCAATCGCGTCAGGAATCGCCCCTTCCAGGCCATAACCGACTTCAATGCGCATTTTTTTGTCGTTTTTGGCGACGATCACAATCACGCCATCATCCTGCTTATCGCGGCCAATTTTCCAGGCTTCGGCCAGGCGAATGCCAAATTGCGCGATGTCTTCTGGCTGCGTGCTGGGCAAGATCAGTACCGCGACCTGCGAGCCAGCTTGCTGTGCAAACTGGCTCAGCTTCTGGTTCAGGGCCGCTTGCTCTTCAGGACGCAAGGTCTGCGTCAAATCAGTGACCGCAGCCTGTAAAGCAGGGATAGCAACCAGATCTTCTGCATGGCTAACCAGCGCCATGCAGAACAGGCACCAGGTAAGAAATAATGCTCTTAAGCGCAAAGCCACCCGCCGTTACTTGCTGTCACCAAAATCGACTTTAGGCGCGCTAGAAATGGCTTTTTCGTTTTCTACCGTAAACGTTGGCTTGGGCTGATAACCAAACATCATGGCGGTCAGGTTGTTCGGAAAGCTGCGTACAGCGACGTTGTACTGCTTCACGGATTCGATGTAACGGTTACGCGCCACGGTAACACGGTTCTCTGTGCCTTCCAACTGCGCCTGCAAGTCCCTGAAACTGGCATCTGCCTTCAGGTTAGGGTAATTTTCTGACACCACCATCAAGCGTGACAAGGCACTGGTCAATTGACCTTGGGCCGCCTGAAACTTGGCAAACGCCTCAGGATCATTCAGCAGCTCTGGCGTCACTTGCATGCTGCCAACTTTGGCGCGCGCCTCGGTCACCTCAGTCAGTACTTTTTCTTCGTGGCTGGCATAGCCTTTGACTGTCGAAACCAGATTAGGCACCAGATCGGCCCGGCGCTGGTACTGGTTGAGCACTTCAGACCAATTGGCTTTGGTTTCTTCATCCAGGCTTTGGAACTGGTTATAACCACAACCAGACAGGCTAAGTGTCGCAGTCAGCAACAACAGAGTGAATAAACGGCGCATATTTGAGACTCCAGTCTTCAATCACTTAAAAATATTTGGTGGTGACGGGCTTGCCACGATTGGTTAGCCACATTCAAACACTCCACAACACTGCAATAGATGCGGCCAAAGAAGTGTTTATTCAAGCCATCAGTTCGCTTTTCTTTGCAAGTAACAGGCACAAGTCCTGCCATACCTCACGCTTGAGCGCAGGTGTTTGCAACATCGCAGCCAAGTCATGCGTCACCACACACCACAAGTCGCCTACCGCATGCAACTGACCACGCACGGTTGCGATCTCGGTATGTTGGGCATTTAAAAACTGATTGGCGGCCGCCAGGCCAAACAGTACACAAAAGCGGCTGCTGACCTGTGCGCGTTGCAACGGTTCATGAGTCACGGTCACCTCATCAGCAGGTAACTGCATGGCTTGCATGATGTTTTGCAGCAATTGCTGGCTGGGGGCGTCAACGGGGCGTGTCGAATAGATCAGCCAGGGAGACTGAATCAGCGTTGCAACGCTCTCGGCTGGCGTCTCAGCGGGGATATCCTCTACAGGGTGATCCACCTCAAGCGCCAGCACTGGCGCGTCAAGCGACACGCTGTGCACGGGGGCCTCTTCAGCAACTTTTGTATCCCAGTTAGAGGGGGAAACATGTGCTGACTCCGCTGTAGCAAGCACTTGTGCCATGGTTGGTGACTCAGTGACAGATAACTCGGGAGGGGTCTCTGTCACATCTGGAGGGACCGCTTTTTCTGCGACAAGGGTCACTTGCTCGCCCACAGACACAGGCGCTGTTTGCGGCATGGCAGCAGCCATCTCCAGCACTGGCGGCATGCGCACATGCCATGCCGGCAACAACTCCAGTTCACGCAGCATATCGTCACGGGTCAAGCTCATCATGCCCTCCTGCTCATAAGGCCAAGCCCATCAGCACCGCATCCTCGCGGCCGCTCTTGGTCGGATAATAATTGCGGCGTATGCCCATTTCACAAAACCCCACCGCCTCATACAAGGCAATCGCGGACGTATTGCTGACCCGCACCTCAAGAAACATATTGGCCGCCTGATAGCGACGAGAGATGGCAATCATCTGCGCCAGCAACGCACGCCCCAAACCCTGCCCCTGAAACGGTTTTGCAACACTGATGTTGAGCAAGTGGGCTTCATCCAGCACCATCATCACCAGCGCATAGCCGACCAACTCGCCCGCCAACTCCATGACCCAGGCGCTATGGCCTGCATTGAGGGAGTCCCTAAAATTCCCCAGGGTCCACGGATGACTGTAAATGGTGGGTTCGATACGCATCACGGCAGACAGATCCTGGTCTGTCATCGGCCTGAAGCTGGGTTGAGAGTGTGGTAACGCGCTCATACTGGCCCTTACAAGGTCTGGCCTTGCGCACGCTCGGCGGCAGTCAACGCCACCCGGTTGCGCACATACAAAGGGGCCGCCTCATGGGCCGCCTGCCCTTGCCCAGCCACAAACAATGGCTGCGCCAACGCGAGCATGGCACTGGCTTTAGGCAAACATTCAGGGGCAAATTCACTCACCTGCCCTGCATATTGCGCGGACAAGTCCTCGGCAAACACCCGCCACCCCGAGCCCGCCCCCAACCAACCTTCGCCCGCTATTGCAGGCACCTCATGTGGCTTACACACCACCGGCGGACTCACCGCCAGCCACTGATCCATTTCGCGGATAAAAGCAGCATGATAGACCTCGCCCATACGCGCATCCAGGCACACCAGCACCTTCTCGGACTGCGTTTGCTGCCATGCCGTCTCTGCCACGGCCAACACCGAACTGACACCAATCACTGGCAGGTTAGCGCCAAAGGCCAAGCCTTGCGTCACCCCGACTGCCACACGCACCCCCGTAAACGCGCCCGGGCCCGTGCCATAGACAATCCCATGCAACTGGGACAACTTGACCCCGGCCTGGATCAGCAAGTGTTGTATTTCTGGCAAGATGCGCTGAGAAGCCGCCGGACCGGTCACTTCATCAAACGTCAACATACCGGCCTCGGTTTGCAGGGCCAGTGACAGGGTTTCGGTGGAGGATTCGATGGCAAGTAATTTCATGGTACGCAGATTAATAACGATGCTTTTCCTCAGGAAAACACCCGGTCTTTACGGCGTGCACATAACGCTCCACCGCGCCCTGCACACTGCCGCCCTGTTGCAAAAAGTTTTGCACAAACCTGGGCGCTTTGTAGTCTTGCGGCGCTTTGTCGGCGGGGCCAGTATAAATGCCCAACAAATCTTGCAATACTAGCACCTGGCCGCTACAGCCTGTCCCGGCGCCTATGCCTATGGTAGGCACCTGAATCGTTTGCGTAATCTGCGTCGCCAGAGCGGCGGGCACCATTTCAAACAGCACCATACTGACGCCGACAGCGGCCATCGCTTGCGCATCGGCCAGCATGGCGCGGGCGCTTTCTTCGGTCTTGCCCTGGATTTTATAGCCGCCCAGCTTTTCAACCGATTGCGGGGTAAAGCCAAGGTGCGCACAGACCGGCACACCGTTTTCAATCAGATAGCGCGCGGTTTCGACCATGTCTCCACCGCCTTCGATTTTGACAATATGCGCGCCTGCCGCGAGTAGGGTTTGTGCGTTAGTGAGCGCAGTTTCTCTATCATGCTCATAGCTGCAAGCAGGCATGTCACTCATGATGACCGTATGCGGCGCGCCTCTGGCGACCATACGGGTATGGTAAATCATGTCTTGCATGGTGACGGCGAGCGTGTTGCTGCCGCCTTGTATCACCATGCCGAGTGAATCCCCGACCAGCAATACATCCACTCCCGCCAATGCCAGCAACTTGGCAAAGGTGGCGTCATAGCAGGTCAGCATGGCAATCTTCTCGCCCGATCTGGCCCTGGTGATCAGAGTATTCAGCATGTCGTTATGTCGTTTTAAAAGGCTGCCCGCAAAAAGCACATGCGTCGCAGCAGACCCGCATCAGAAATTAGGATTAAAGTACTCGCGGCTGCTCTTGATCTGGCCTATGCGTTCGATCAGCAAATCAAAGGCTTCCGGGTCTTTAATGATATTGAGCTTTTCGTTGTTGACGATCAGCAAAGGTGAAGCATCATAAGCATGAAAGAATTCACTGTAAGCCTCAGCCAGACGCGCAATATACTCGCGCGGCATGTCTTGCTCATAGCTGATATTGCGCTCTTCAATACGATCCATCAAGGCATCGACCGGGGTTTGCAGATAGACCACCAGGTCAGGCTTGGGTGCCTTCAGCTGCAAGTGCTGGTAAATTTGATGGTAAAGCGAATACTCTTCATCATCGAGATTCAGGCGCGCAAACAGCGGGTCTTTTTCGAGAAAGAAGTCAGACACCGTAGGCTGGCCAAACATGTCACGCTGCGCCATATCCTCAATCTGCCGTGAACGCTGAAACAGGAAAAACAGCTGCGTAGGCAAGGCGTAGCGTTGCGCATCCTGATAAAAGCGGGTCAAAAAAGGATTGGCTTCGGCTTTTTCGGAGAGTAACTCTACCGAAAACTTGTCTGCCAGCATGCGGGCCAGCGTGGTTTTGCCACTGCCAATAGGACCTTCAATGACAACATAAGGAAAGCGGGTAAACATGGAGATTGCTCGTCTAGCGGATTGAATTCGGATCCAGTTTGCGCACGTCGTCGTGCTTGTTTGTTGTCAACCATTCTACAACACTCTGCCCGGATGGCAGCACAAAGTCCGGCACAATTTCAGCCAGCGGCACCACCACAAAGCCGCGCATGTGCATGCGTGGATGCGGCAGGGTGAGCAGCGGTGTATCCAACTGCATGCCGTCATAATCGAGCAGATCCAAGTCCAGAATCCGTGGCGCATTGGGAAAGGGGCGCTCGCGGCCAAACTGCTGTTCTATCTCCAACAGCAATTGCATGAGGTGTGGCGCCTCGATCTCGGTCGCCATTTGCACCACGGCATTGATAAAGTCTGGCTGGTTATCATACCCCACAGGGGCGGTGGCATAGAGGCTAGAAGCTTGCAGCAGCGTCAAGCCTGGCGTCTGCGCCAACACTTCAATGGCTTTGCTAACCTGCCGCTCTGGCTGCTGCAAATTGCCGCCCAGGGCAATCAAGGCTATCGCCATCAGGCCAGGTCTCCACCCGCCGGTTTTTTCTTGCGTGGCTTGCGTCTACGTTTTTTCGGTCCGCTTTCCGGTAGCAGCATGGCGGTACGCTCTTCTGTGCCGGCATCGGCAAAACGCGTCCACCAGTCACCGATTTCTTGCGGCAGCTCGCCAGAGGCACAGCGCAACAGTAGAAAATCATAGCCGGCGCGATACCGCGGATGCGTGAGCAAGGCATATGGCCGCTTGCCCGAGCGCTGTTCAAAGCGCGGCTGCATCGCCCAGATTTCTTTCATGGTGGTCGTATAGCGATTATGAATCGCCATCTTCTCGGCTTGCTTGTCGATGACTTCGTTCATCGCCTCATGCAGCGCAGGAATCATATGTTCGCCACGCTTCTGGTTTTCTTGCCAGGCAAGCAAGACTTCATGCCACAACAAGGTTGCAAACAAAAAGCTGGGGTTGGATGACTTGCCGGACGAAATGCGCTCGTCGGTATTCTTAAGCGCCAGCATGACAAACTTCTCGCCCATGGGCTGCTCAAGTATCACATCCAGCAACGGCAACAAGCCGTGATGTAACTGTTGCGCACGTAAAGCATTGATGCTTTCAATGGCATGCCCGGACAAGAACAGCTTAAGCATTTCATCAAACAAGCGGCTAGGCGGCACGTCTTCAAGTAAATCGGCCAGCTTGCGAATCGGGGTCTCGGTATCTCGCTCCAACTTCAAGCCCAGTTTGGCTGACAAGCGCACGGCGCGCAACATACGCACCGGGTCTTCCTGATAACGCTTGATCGGGTCGCCGATGATACGCAAGGTTTTGGCACGAATATCGGCCACCCCATTATGAAAATCGAGCACTTCCTGCCGCTTGGGGTCGTAATATAAAGCATTGGCGGTGAAGTCGCGGCGCACCGCATCCTCTTCTATGCTGCCAAACACGTTATCGCGAATGATACGGCCACTGTCATTGGTTTCAGCATCGCCCTCACTCAGGTGATGCCCGCGAAAGGTAGACACTTCTATAGTCTCATGCCCCCATAACACATGCACCAGCCGGAAACGGCGGCCAATAATACGCGAACGGCGGAAAACCTTATGCACCTGCTCAGGGGTGGCATTGGTTGCCACATCAAAGTCTTTGGGCGGATGATCAAGCAGCAAATCGCGCACTGCGCCGCCGACGATATAAGCCTGAAACCCGGCCTTTTGCAGCTGGTCGCAGGTTTTGAGGGCCGCCTGGCTGATATGTTTCTGGTTGATTTTGTGCTTGCCCGCCTGGATGATTTGTGCCGCTGGCAATTGAGTGTGTGTATTCGCGCTGGCACGCCGACGGAATACTTTCTGCAGTAATTGTTTAATCATTATTTTGCAATTCGAGCGTCAGCCTGCGCCGCGCTACAGTTTATGTTGGTTATTCCACAAGACATCCGGCACACCCGCATGCCGGTTTAAGGTACGACAGAGGACAAACAGCAAATCGGACAAACGGTTCAGGTATTGCAAGGCCACGGGCGTCACCGGTGCTTGCGCATGCAAGGCATGCAACACCCGCTCGGCACGCCGACACACCGTGCGTGCCAAATGACACACCGCGGCTGCCCGACTGCCGCCAGGTAATATAAACTCTTTTAACGGCGTCAATGCTTCGTTCCAGGTATCCAGCGTCATTTCCAAAAACGCGACACGGCCAGCCTGCATAAACGTATGCCCTGGCATACACAATTCACCGCCCAAATCGAACAAGTCATGCTGTATCGCCAGCAGACTGTCACGCACATCCTCAGGCAAGGTTTCAACCAGCAACATGCCTAACACCGCATTCAGCTCATCCACGTCACCCATGGCTTCCACGCGCAGATCAGACTTTGCGACGCGCGTGCCGTCGCCCAGCCCGGTCGTACCGCTATCGCCGGTACGCGTGTAAATCTTGCTCAGCCGGTTGGCCATCCCTGTCACCCGTATAAAATCCGATATAATCCAGCCATTATAAATCATACCGTGCCATTTCGATGTGCTCAGCGATTGCAGTCAACGCCCCAATCGGGGTCATGGATTCCGGGGTCGGCGGCCTCACCGTCCTCAAACACTTAACCCGCCAGCTGCCACACGAGCATTTCTACTACTTTGCTGACAGCGCACATGCGCCTTATGGCAACAAAACGGCGACAGAAATTCAGCAGCGCTGCTTTACCATCGCCGACACCCTCATCGACCAAGGTGCAAAAGCACTGGTCGTCGCCTGTAACACCGCCACTGCCGCGGCCATCAGCGCCATGCGCGAGCGTTACACTCTACCCATTATAGGCATGGAACCCGCCGTCAAACCCGCGGCAGCGGCCAGCAAAAACGGCATCATCGGCGTGCTCGCAACCACTGGCACGCTTAAAAGCGCACAATTCGCCGCCCTGCTCGAGCATTACGGTCAGGGTGTACAAGTCGTGACACAAGCCTGCGTGGGACTGGTAGAGTGCATTGAACAGGGGCAGCTGGATACCCCACAGACACTGGCTCTATTGCAACAATACTGCCAACCGTTGATGGCAGCAGGCGCAGATACCATAGTGCTGGGCTGCACACACTACCCGTTTGTTAAAAAGCATATTCAAGAGATTGTGGGGCCCGAAGTCACCTTGATTGATACCGGGGCTGCGGTTGCCAAGCGCCTACATCAGGTGCTAGAGCAAAAGCAGATGCTTAATGTTGCCACTGAGGCTGGGGATTTTGTGTTTTTGACCAGTGGGACGGAAGAAACTCAGCAAGTAATGCAAGCCTTGTGGAGCAACTCGGTTTAGCTGATTACGAATAGGAACATCCTAAAAAAGTAATTTTTTATTTATCACTTAAAAGACTCTTCAACTCGTCGCATTCACAGACTACTCTTTCGCCTCTCGTCGAGTCACTTTCTGGTGCTGGCCCCCAGAAAGTACCCAAAGAGGACGACACCCAGCCATCACGGCCTTGCGGCTCCCTTGCGTTGTTGGCTACGGCCGCTGCGCTTAACATCGCTACGCGAGTTAGCCTACGCCGTAACAGACTGCTTCACAGTCTTAGTTATCAACAAAGTGGGCGTCCATCGAAACTCGCCCTAACAGCTTGCACACTACGCAAGCTGCCGCGGAACGCGAACAGCCGATGGCCGACAACTCCCACTTCGCCTGCGCTCCTCGGCGTGATGGGATGGGATTTTTCTCATCTAAGTAGCACTGTTGAATTTTGAACAGTGGCATTTCAAGATCACAAAGGGCGGCGCTCATGGGTTTTTGGGCCCCTATCTGACGCGCCGAGTAGCGCAGCCAAAACAAGGGAGAAGGGAGCGACTGTTCGAGTCCCGCAGCAGCTTACGTATTTTGTGAGCTGCCAGGTCGAGTTTCGTGACCGCTTGTTTTGGTGAGCAACGCAGGGATCTAGCGGAAGCTAGGGTGCATTTCTTTTGGTTACTTAGTTCTTTGGGCAAGCAAAGAAAAGTGACTCGCCGAAGGGCGAAACAGAGCATGACATAAAACAAACACCAATCCGCGTGGGCATACATGCCCACCCTGCAACTTGAACAACGGCTTCTACATACGCCAACCATTGCGCCAGCATAGCGCATAATTTGGGAACCCTACTCCAAAGTGGAATTAAGGAAATTCAGACACCGTGTTACAGAGAAACAAAAGAATGATCTTCTAAAATCATTCCCAATCGCACAACCCAAACCTGCAACAAAAAACCCACGCGCTGCGTGGGTTTTTTTGACTTAATGGTGATGCACCTGTGTGCCGGGTTTCAACCGGTATTTCGTCCCGCAGTACGGGCAAGACACCTGCCCCGTTTTCGCCACATCCAGAAACACTCTTGGATGTGATGCCCACAAGGCCACTTCTTTGGTTGGGCAATGCAATGGCAAGTCTTTGCCGTCTACTTCAAACTCTTTGACATCAGACATTCAAACTCTCCAGCAAACAGGCAACAATTCATTAAACCAGGGTCAGCCAGTGAGCGTACTTGGCGTTTTTCCCTTTAACCACATCAAAATACATACTTTGCAGTTTCTCGGTGATCGGGCCACGGGTGCCTTCGCCAATGGCGCGGTTATCCAGTTCACGAATAGGCGTCACTTCAGCAGCAGTGCCAGTGAAGAAGGCTTCGTCAGCGCTGTAGACTTCGTCACGCGTAATGCGTTTTTCAATCACTTCAAGGCCCAGCTCTTCTTTGGCCAGGTGAATGATGGTGTCACGGGTGATGCCTTCCAGCGCAGAGGTCAGGTCTGGCGTGTACAGCTTGCCGTTACGGATGATGAAAATGTTTTCACCGGAACCTTCAGCCACGAAACCGTCCACATCCAGCAACAGCGCTTCCTGGTAACCATCCTGCGCCGCTTCCTGGTGTGCCAAGATGCTGTTCATATAGTTGCCATTGGCTTTGGCTTTACACATGGTGATGTTGACGTGGTGACGCGCAAAAGAAGACGTTTTTACGCGAATGCCTTTGGTAATCGCCTCTTCGCCCATGTAAGCACCCCAGCTCCAGGCGGCAACAATGACGTGAGTAGATAAGGTTTTGGCAGAAATGCCCATGGCCTCTGCACCATAAAACGCCATTGGGCGCAGATAGCCAGAGTCGAGATTATTCTCACGCACGGCAGCTCTTTGCGCTTCGGAGATAGTCGCTTTATCAAACGGCATTTTCATGCCGAGGATATGCGCACTGCGGAACAAACGGTCAGTATGCTCTTTCAGGCGGAAAATGGCCGTACCCTTATCCGTTTTGTAGGCACGCACCCCTTCAAACACGCCCATGCCATAGTGCAGGGTGTGGGTTAATACATGGGTGGTGGCGTCACGCCAGTTGACCATTTTGCCGTCGTACCAGATAACGCCGTCACGGTCTGCCATCGAACTCGGTATTGCCATTTAAACTCGCCTTTAATCCGTCAGTCATCAAAAACCAGTATTGTAAACTAATCTGCGCGCTTTTCGCCTATGCTAGAATCCATTTCAATGATGATTTACAAGGATTTTTTGCATGCCTGTGCGATTTAAGTGGCTTTATCTGGTGTTCTCGCTATTGAGCATGCTGCTGGTGGCTTGCCAGCAAGGGCCCTCTGCCCGCTTTATTGGCACCGACCTGACTGGTACCCAGTTTGGTCAGCCGCTGTCTCTCACCGATCACACGGGCAAATTGCGTCATATGAGCGACTTTAAAGGCAAGGTCGTGGTGATGTTTTTTGGTTACACGCATTGCCCGGATGTTTGCCCCACTACCATGACCGACCTGAAAAAAACCATGCAATTACTCGGTGAAAAATCCAACGATGTACAGGTGCTGTTTGTGACGGTAGACCCGGAGCGCGACACGCAAGCGGTGTTGGCGCAGTTCGTCCCCGGCTTTGATGCGCGTTTTATTGGCTTGCGCGGCACCCCGGCTGAAGTGGCGGCCAATTTGAGCGAATATAAGGTGTATGCTGCCAAAGTCAGTGAGCCGGGAAAATCAGGATACACCATGGACCACAGTGCAGGCTTGTATGTGTTTGATAAGACTGGCGCACCGCGTGTTTACGAGGGCTATGGCGAGAAGCCAGAGAATATTGCGCATGACCTCTCGTTGCTGTTATAGCCTCGCTGGCTGGAATGATTCACCCCAAACGCATCAAGAACGATTGTCATTTATGTTTCTATTTAAAATATCATTTAAAATCAAATAGTTACATAAAAATTTCAATTGCATCAATTTATTTTTGCTGTATGATGGCTAGCATCTGAAACGTGCAAGGAGCCGTCATGAAGGGCGACAAAAAAATCATAGAGATACTGAACGACTTGCTGGCAGGCGAGTTGTCCGCCACTGATCAATACCTGATTCACGGTGAAATGTATGCCGATATGGGCCTGGGCAGCTTGGCAGAGCATAGCCTGCATGAATCGCTGCACGAACGCGAACATGCACGTGCCTTGATACAGCGCATTCTGTTCCTCGAAGGCAAACCCAATCTGGCCAAGCGTGAATCACTCAATATTGGCAAGGATGTAAAATCCATGCTGGAGTCTGACCTGGCGTTGGAATACACCGTGGTCAAACACCTGAAAAAGGCCATGGAAGCCTGTGAACAAGCGCAAGATTACGTCACCCGCGAAATGTTGCTGGTGCAACTCGAAGATACCGAAATGGACCACGCCTACTGGCTGGAAAAACAGCTCAATCTGATCAAACTGGTGGGTATCGAAAACTACTGCCAGAGCCAAATGGGCAGCAGCCCTTCTGCTGCATAAGGAGTATCACGCATGCAAGGCGATAAACAAATCATTACCACCTTGAACAAGGTGCTTAAAAACCAACTGACGTCGATCAACCAATATTTTTTGCATGCGCGCATGTTCAAAAAATGGGGGCTCGAGCGACTGAATGACTACCAGTACAAACAATCTATCCGCGTCATGAAAGAAGCGGACGAGGTGATTGAACGCATTCTTTTTCTGGATGGCCTGCCTAACCTGCAAAATCTTGGCAAGTTACTCATAGGCGAAGAGGTGGTGGAATGTCTGCAGGGCGACCTGAGCTTTGAAAAAGAAGTGCAGCGCCCGCAACTGGTAGAGGCGATTGCAGAAGCCGAGAAACTGCAAGATTACGTCACACGCGACTTGTTAACCGAGTTGCTTGAAGCGTGTGAAGAAGCCATTGACTGGCTGGAAACCCAGCAAAGCCTGATCGAAGACGTGACCCTGCCGAACTACCTGCAATCACAGATTGAGTCTGATTAGCTGATACATGCCAGTGAATCATTGAATTAAGCCGCGAAAGCGGCTTTTTTTATGGCTGCAAGGAACCATATGCCGCTTGACAAAGTCACATTAAATGATAATAATTATCATTAGTGAACTTAATTAGAGGCAATATGTACGTTTGCGTGTGTAATGCAGTGACAGAGCGACAGATTCATCAAGCAGTGAAGAATGGCGCAAAAACCGTCAAGCATTTGAAAGATCAACTGGGCCTAGGGGCAGAATGCGGCAAATGTGCCAGCTGTGCCAAAGCCTGCCTGAAAGAGGCACATGCAGAACAACATCCGGGCCTGGTTAAAAAACTGATCCAGTTAACACCTGTACAATTAGGCGCCGCCTGATTACATACAGTTTCAAAAAGGGGCTATAAGCCCCTTTTTTATTGCCCGCTTTTGGCAAACATCACTCTTGCCAATCACGATCTTCTCCGCGCGCGGAAGTGAGCCAAAAACAACTCTCAGCGCTTGTCTAATCTCTCAAAACACAGTTACTTTTAACCATCCTACTTGTTAGCTGGCGTTAACTCGTGCTCAAGAACATACCGAATCGTCCTGCCTAACATCGGGATAGTACGTTTCAGTGAAAGGTCAGGATTCCTGATTAACCGGATAGTAAAGCCTTCAAACAAAGAAGCTATCAAATTACAAGCGGTATCTAGCGCCTCTTCTGAGATGTTCATTTGCCGTTGCATCATTCCTTTACGAAAATAACTTTTGATACTTTCCATGGCCGTGGCTTCTGCGCGGCGGATGATATTGGCAATTTTTGGATTGCGTGCGGCCTCGGCAATCACCTCCAGCAATAAGGGCGCATCTGGATCATAGAAAGTATCCATCGCAGTCGTTTCAACGTCAGCAATCAGGGCATCAAAGATATCACCGTCGCCCCGGTTTTGCTCAACGCGGTTAGTAACATTCAGTATTTTGAGCAAATCTTTTTCCACGATCGCCTCAATAATGGCCTCTTTATTCTCAAAGTAATGATAGATGTGCCCAACACTCATGCCCGAGGCTTTGGATATCTGGGACATGCTGGTGCCATGAAAGCCCTGGTTTCTAAAGCACTCAGTCGCGGCCGTCAGCACCTGGTTGCGCCGGAGGTCCGCACGGCTGTTCTGTATGTTCGAGAGGGACATGACTTCTCCTGTCATCATTAAAAATAAAAGTTGCTTTTTTAGTATTCTATATTAGAATGATCATTCAATCTAGAATGAATACTCAATCTAATTTAAGGAAACCTGAAAAAAAACCATTTTCATGGCGGTACTTAAAAGGAGAATCCTATGAAACCAACATTACAGACCATGCGTTTGGCGACGGCATTTCCGGTATTGCTCGCTTTATGTGAATTACTTACCAGTTGCCATCAGGGCGCTGCCCCTGCACCGGCAGCCCCTCCGCCAGCAGAAGTGGAAGTCATTAACCTCCAGCCACAATCGGTTAACCTGAAAACCGAGTTACCTGGACGCACTTCCCCCTTTCTGGTTTCGGAGATCCGGCCGCAGGTCAGTGGTATTTTGCAAAAACGCTTGTTCACCGAAGGGACAGATGTCAAGGCGGGCCAACAGCTGTACCAAATTGACCCTTCCACATACAAGGCTTCATTAGACAGTGCGCAGGCAAGCCTGAATAAAGCCCAGGCGAATCTTGTGGCTGCAAAAAGCAAGGCTGAGCGTTATCACGAGCTGGCGAGCATACAAGCCGTGAGCAAGCAGGATCTGGAAGATGCGCAATCAGCGCTGGATCAGGCGCAGGCAGAGGTAGATTTGGCGAAGGCCGCATTGCAAATAGCAAAAATCAACCTGGCATATACCAGCGTCCTGGCGCCGATTTCTGGACGGGTGGCGAAATCGAACATTACACCGGGCGCCCTGGTGATTGCGAACCAGGAAACCATGCTGACCAATATCCAGCAGCTTGATCCCATTTATGTCGATGTGACCCAGTCTAGCGCTGATCTGTTGCGGCTGCGCCATGACTGGGAGAGTGGCCGCCTCAAGAAGGCAGGAGAAAATCAGGCCGAAGTGAAACTCGTCCTTGAGGATGGCAGTACCTATGCACTGACTGGCAAGCTGGCATTTGCAGACATTACCGTAAGCCAGTCGACAGGCACAGTGTCGCTGCGGGCCATATTCCCCAACCCCAAAGGCGTACTCTTACCGGGCATGTATGTGCGCGCAGTGCTGGAACAAGGCGTTGCAGAAACCGCCATCCTGGTGCCACAACGAAGCGTGAGTCGCGACGCCAAAGGGGACCCTGTCGTGTATGTGCTGGACAAGGATAGCAAGGTGCAACTCAGGAATATTCAGGCGGACAAGACGCTGGATGGCCAGTGGGTGGTACGCCAGGGCCTGAATGCAGGCGACAGACTGGTAGTGAATGGGCTGCAAAAAATACGGCCTGGAATGCCAGTAAAAATTGTGTCGACCGACAAAAGCCGCTCAACCAAGCCAATATAGGGAGTCATCATGTCTAAATTTTTTATTGACCGCCCTATTTTTGCCTGGGTGATTGCGATCGTGATCATGCTGGCAGGCATACTCGCGATCCGGTCATTACCGATTGCGCAATACCCGATGATTGCACCGCCTGCGATCTCCATCACGACCACTTACCCGGGCGCCTCGGCCAAAGCGGTGGAAGACAGCGTCACGCAGGTGATCGAGCAAAAAATGAAAGGGATAGACCACCTGACCTATATGTCGTCGACCAGCGACTCTGCAGGCAGCGTCACCATTACATTGACCTTTGACGCCGGAACCGATCCGGATATTGCACAGGTTCAGGTCCAGAACAAGCTCGCACTGGCCACCCCGCTCCTGCCTCAGGATGTGCAAAAACAAGGCGTACAGGTCGCCAAAGCTTCCAATAACTTCTTGATGGTGGCGGCGTTCATCTCAGAAGACAACAGCATGTCTAGCATCGACCTGGGGGACTATGTCGGGTCTAATATCCAGGACATTATCAGCCGGGTCAATGGCGTAGGCGATACGCAGATTTTTGGCACCAAATATGCCATGCGGATATGGCTGGATCCGGCCAAGCTGCACAACTTTGGCCTGACACCCGCCGAAATCAGCGCGGCCATCACGGCACAAAATGCCCAGGTATCCGCAGGTCAAATCGGTGGCATGCCTGCCAAAAAAGGGCAAGAATTAAATGCCACGGTGACGGCGCAAAGTCGTTTGCAAACACCCGAGCAGTTTGGGCAGATTTTATTAAAAAGCACCGCCAATGGGGCTGCGGTCAGATTGCAGGATGTCGCCCAAATTGAACTCGGTGGCGAAAGCTATGAGGTTGTCGCTCAATATAACGGCAAACCGGCAACAGGCCTGGCAATCAAGCTGGCAACCGGCGCCAATGCGCTGGAAACGGCTCAAGCCGTCAAGGCTAAACTGCTTGAGCTGGAGCAGTTTTTCCCGGCGGGCATGAAGGCGGTGATGCCGTATGACACGACCCCCTTTGTCAAAGTCTCCATCGAGGAAGTCATCAAAACGCTGGTAGAAGCCATCATCCTGGTATTCCTGGTGATGTATCTTTTCCTGCAAAATATCCGTGCCACACTTATCCCGACCATTGCCGTGCCTGTGGTTCTGCTGGGGACATTTGCCGTGTTATCCGCTACCGGATACTCGATCAATACGCTGACCATGTTTGCCATGGTACTGGCGATTGGCCTGCTGGTAGACGATGCCATTGTGGTGGTAGAGAACGTCGAGCGGGTGATGCACGAAGAGGGGCTGTCTGCCAAGGAAGCCACCAGTCGTTCCATGACGCAAATTAGTGGGGCCTTGATCGGCATCGCCCTTGTGCTCTCGGCGGTATTCGTCCCCATGGCATTTTTCGGCGGCTCTACCGGCGTCATTTACCGGCAATTCTCCATCACAATCGTATCGGCCATGGTGCTTTCAGTGCTGGTAGCCCTGATTCTGACGCCTGCCCTATGCGCCACCTTACTGAAACCACACAGCAAGACACACAACCCGTTGACGGGTGCTTTTAAGGTATTTAATCGAGGAGTGGAACGTACCACCCAGGGCAGTCAATCCGTGGTTGCCCGTATGCTGCATCGTCTTGGCCGCTACGGACTGATATATGCACTGATTGTTGTCGTGATGGCCCTATTATTTGTCCGTTTGCCGCAGGCTTTCTTGCCTGATGAAGACCAGGGTATCCTGTTTACGCAAGTGATCTTGCCTGCCGGGGCAACAACAGAGCGCACCCGGGCAGTCCTAAACAAGGTAGAGCATCATTTCCTGGCCGAACAAAAGGAGGCTGTCGCATCCGTGTTCACGGTGTCTGGCTTCAGCTTTGCGGGGAGTGGCCAGAACAATGGGCTCGCCTTTGTCAGCTTGAAAGACTGGTCAGAACGTAAACGACCTGACCTGAAAATATCAGCGGTGATCGGAAAAGCCATGGGCAAATTCTCAACCATTAACGAGGCCATGGTCTTTGCATTCGGCCCGCCAGCCGTGGTCGAGTTAGGAAATGCTTCGGGTTTTGACCTCCAGTTGCAAGACCGGGCAGGCCTTGGGCATGAAGCCCTCATGCAGGCACGCAACCAACTGCTGGGGATGGCCTCGGCGAATCGCTCATTGGTCGGGGTGCGGCCAAACGGGCAGGAAGACTCACCAGAATACAAGCTGGATATTGATCAAGCCAAAGCCAGTGCCCTGGGCATTTCCCTCGCGGATATCAATTCAGTGCTTTCCACCGCCTGGGGGAGCACTTACGTCAATGACTTTATGGACCGCGGCCGGGTCAAGCGCGTGTACCTGCAAGGCGCCACTTCAGCACGGATGGAACCCAAGGATTTTGATCAGTGGTATGTGAAAAATGCCAGCGGTGAAATGGTGCCATTTTCTTCATTCGCCAGCGCACACTGGGCTTATGGGTCACCCAAGCTGGAACGCTATAACGGTCAATCCTCGGTAGAAATCCTGGGCGCCCCGGCACCGGGGCATAGTACCGGCGAGGCGATGGCCATCATGGAATCATTGGCGGCAACCCTGCCTCCCGGCATCAGCTACGAGTGGACAGGATTGTCATACCAGGAGCGCATGACCGGTTCACAAGCCCCCGCGCTGTATGCTTTATCCCTGCTCATTGTGTTTTTATGCCTCGCAGCATTGTATGAGAGTTGGTCCATTCCATTTGCAGTCATGCTGGTGGTGCCCCTGGGGATCGTCGGCGCCTTGATTGCAGCGTCCATGCGGGGACTCTCCAACGATGTGTATTTCCAGGTTGGCTTGCTGTTGACGATAGGCCTGTCTGCCAAAAATGCCATCCTGATTGTGGAGTTTGCGAAGGAAAAAATGGAGCAAGGCAAAGAAATGACAGAGGCCACATTAGAGGCGTTAAGGCTGCGCTTCCGGCCAATTATCATGACATCGCTGGCCTTCATCCTTGGCGTGCTGCCGCTTGCCATTTCGACTGGCGCAGGCTCTGGCGCCCAAAATGCGCTGGGCACAGGCGTGATTGGCGGCATGCTGACAGCCACCGTACTGGCCATTCTGTTTGTACCACTGTTTTTCGTGGCGGTACGCAGGATATTCAAAGGCTAAGGTCGCTCATTAAAAGGAATAACGAACATGAATAAATCACGCTATCCCATTGTGATTGCCAGCCTGCTGCTGGCAGGCTGCATCAACATGCAACCCAACTATGAAAGGCCTGCAGCACCGATTCCTGCACAATGGCAGCCATCGTCAGGCCAAGCAAAACTGACGGGAGACACACTCTCGGCTGAATTGGGCTGGGAGCAATTTTTTACCGACAACGAATTGAAAAAGTTGATCCGGCAGGCGCTGGAAAACAACCGTGACTTAAGGGTCGCCTCGCTCAATATCGAAAAGGCGCGTGCCCAATATCAGATCCAGCGGGCGGCCCTGTTTCCCAAGGTGAATGGCACGGTCAGCGGGACCAATCAACGGATGATGCTGAACTTGCCGACCGGACCCATGACATTTAACAGCCACCAGTACTCGGCAAACCTGGGATTCTCTTCCTATGAGATGGACTTTTTCGGGCGCATCAGCAGCCTGCGCGATCAGGCCGTGTATCAATACCTGTCAACAGAAGAGGCCAAGAGAAGCGCCCAGATCAGCCTGGTGTCTGAGGTGGCGAACGCCTACCTGACATTGGCCGCAGATAGTGAAAACCTGGCGCTGGCACGGGAAACCTTGCGCACCCAACAGGCGACTTTCGACTTGAGTAAACGGCAACTGGCTTTGGGCAGTATCAATGAGCTGACGCTGCGGCAAGTGGAAACCAGCGTGGAATCTGCCCGCGTCAATGTCGCCAAATATATGACCCAGGTAGACCAGGATAGAAACGCGCTGGCCCTACTGGTGGGTGAGCCTCCGAATATCAATCTTGAACAGGTGAACAATTTGCAGGCCGTCTCCCAAACCGCCAGCCTGCCTGATGGCCTTCCCTCTACGGTCTTGCAGAACAGGCCGGACGTGCTGGAAGCAGAGCGCACGCTTCAGGCCAATAACGCCAATATTGGTGCGGCCAGAGCAGCCTTCTTTCCGACCATTTCATTGACGGCATCCGCCGGTTTGGCCAGCCCGGAGTTGGGGAGCCTGTTTAGCGGCAATAACCATGTCTGGAGTTTTGCACCGCAAATCGTACTGCCCATCTTCAATGGTGGGTTAAACAAGGCCAACCTGAAGGTTGCCGAAGTCAGCCGGGAGATTAGCGTGGCGCAATATGAAAAAGCGATTCAAACCGCGTTCAAAGAGGTCTCTGACGCGCTGGCATTGCGTGCCACGCTGGAAGAACAATTGTCGGCACAAACGGCACAGGTGAATGCCACGCAAAGAAGCTTTGTACTATCACGCGCCAGATTCGAGAAAGGCCTGGATAGTTACCTGACGGTACTGGATGCGCAACGTAGCTACTACGCTGCGCAACAGAATCTCATCAGCGTCAGGCTGTCGGAAGTCTCCAATCAGGTGACCTTATATAAAGTCCTGGGGGGCGGCGCATTCTGACATCAGGAGCACAAAGGAAACGCGGGCGATCGCCCCCTGACCCGCCAGCGGCCTGGCCATTCGCCTCACTAACCCTTTTAGCACTCAGGTACACAATCATCCAACATTGCCCCTAGCCAGAGAGGCTGGGGCAGCATACCATGTCAGCAAACAGGTAATCATCGTATGCAATCCCCAGATGACAGACACATCGCACGCCACTCTTACCCCATATACACTGGGGCTGTTACTTCTCCCGCCCCTGCTTTGGGCAGGTAATTTTATCGCAGGCCGCGCCGTCAGCCATGAGGTGCCGCCCGTTGCTTTATCCCTGATCCGCTGGGGCCTGGCGTTTTTATGCTTGCTCCCTTTTGCGATCAAACCTTTTTTGCGTGACCGCGTCCACTACCTAAATTACCGCTGGCATGTGCTAGGGACCGCAATGACGGGCGTGCTTGCGTTTAACCTGATGGTGTACTGGGGCTTGCATAGCACCAGCGCAACCAACGGCATTATTTTGAATTCGTTTATTCCCTTTCTAGTCGCAATCTTTGGCGGGTTGTTTTATCAGCAACGCTTATCGACCCGTCAATTGCTCGGGCTACTGATTTCACTGATCGGCGTCCTGACGGTCGTCTCGCATGGCGATATACAAGTGCTGCGATCGCTGGCATTTGCTCCTGGCGATATGATTATTTTTGTCGCCATGATCTGCTGGGCGTTGTTTACCTTGTGGCTAAAACAGATTCCAGTTTTTGTTGACCGCACCGGACTCATGCTATGCCAGGTCCTGATTGCGCTGATTTTATTGTTACCGCTCTATATTTGGGAGAAGCAGACCGCCGTGACAACGGTAGACCATGTACAAACTGTCTGGTCACTGCTTTATATTGGGATTTTTCCTTCGGTGATTGCTTTCCTGGCTTATGCCAAGGCCGTCACATTGGTCGGCTCGGTGCGCGCCAGCGTGTTTATTCATGCCATGCCGATTTTTGGCTCCTTACTCTCCAGCGTATTATTGAGCGAACCCTTTCATGGCTACCAACTGGCAGGCATGCTGACGATCTTTTGTGGTATTGGGCTGGCGAACACCGGCAAGCCTCACTAAAAGCCTGATGAATCAAGCCATGCGATGCAGGATAGGCGACAGGGCCTTTAACGCTTTCTCAGCATGTTCGTATTGCGGAAACAAACTGGCCTGCACCGCATAAAACCTAGCTGAATGATTCATTTCTTTCAGATGCGCCATTTCATGACACACCACATATTGAATCACATGCGGCGGCGCCTGGATCAAGCGCCAGTTCAGGCGAATCTGCTTGCGGCTATTGCAACTGCCCCAGCGTGACTTGGCATTGGAAAGTCCGACGCCACTGACCTGCTCGCCCATCTGGGCGGCAATCAAGGCAACGCGGCGTTTAAAATCAGGCAAAGCCTGCTGCGCATACCATTGCAGCACTTTGCGCGCGACCCAGTCGGGATTGTTGATATAAGGTGAACGGACCAGCAGCTTGTCCCCCTCTAGCGTGACTGCCTTACTGGTGGGATGCGCAACCAGGGTCAGCACAATATCCTGGCCCATGAACAACAGCGGCTCACCATCCAGCCATTGCATGGGGGCCACCTGATTAGCCTCACGTAGGGCCAGCTTTTGCTGTATCCAGCTGGATTTTTCCTGCAAAACTTGCTGCAATTGCGAGGTAGAAATGCGCTTGGGCGCATGGACCACCAAGCCCTCGGCCGTGATTTTAAGGCCTATGGTTCTACGTGCCCGCAGATCCAGCTGGTAAGCAATCGTTTGCCCGTTAGGCAGTTGCAACTGCTGCGTGATCACAGATGCTGCATCTCCGTTTCAATCCATGTTTCGACTTGCTGATTCAGTGCATCCGGCTTGAGGCCGTTGGTGGCGATGGCTGGGCCGATCACCACCTGAATCACGCCTGGATATTTAAGGATGGAGTTTTTACGCCAGTAGCGGCCTGCATTGTGCGCCACCGGCAACACCGCGGTTTGGGTATGGCTCGCCAGCCAGGCGCCACCAATATGATACTTGGCGCGGGCACCGGGGGCGGTACGTGTGCCTTCCGGAAAAATCACCACCCACAAGCCACGCTTGAGCCGGTCTTTGCCGTGATTCACTAACTTTTTAAGCGCTTCGCGGCCACTGCTGCGGTCAATCGGAATCGAGCCCACCGCCCACAAACCCCAGCCAAAAAACGGGATCATCAGCAACTCTCTTTTGAGCACCCACACTTGCGGCGGCAAAATGGTTTGCAGGGCAATGGTCTCCCAGGCAGATTGATGTTTTGCCAGAATAATACTGGGCGTGGCCGGGATATGCTCGCGGCCACTGACTTCATAACGCAGATTGCAGGTGACCTTCAGCCACCACATGACGGCATGTGCCCAACCACTGACCCAGCGTGAACGCGTCACCGCAGGCAGCGGAATCAGCACGATTGCCAACAATGAAAATGGAATGGTCAGCACAAACAGGCCAACATAAAACAGCCAGGCCCGCACATACAGCAGCACGGTTTGCATTACTTGTCCCCGGCGATGATGTGCTGTACCGCAGCGGCCAAATCAGCCACCACAATCGTGTTTGCAGGCACTTCGGACAAGTTATAAGTTTCTTCGCCCTTGCCGGTGCGCACCAGGTAAGGCTGGCAACCGGCTTTGGCGAAGGCCTGCAAGTCTCGCAAGGCATCGCCCACGCCTGGCACTTTGGTCAGCTCAACATTAAAACGGCGGCTGATTTCTTCCAGCATGCCGGTCTTGGGCTTGCGGCAGTCACAATGGGCATCGGCCGCATGTGGACAATAAAAGACGGCGTCAATACGACCACCGACTTGCGCCAAGGCTTTGTGCATTTTGTCGTGAATGGCATTGAGCGTGGCCATATCAAAATAGCCGCGCGCGATGCCCGACTGATTCGTCGCCACCGCCACCCGGTAGCCATGCTGGTTGAGCAGCGCAATTGCCTCCAGGCTCCCCGGAATCGGAATCCATTCGTTAGGATTTTTGATAAAGGTCGCGCTGTCGCGGTTAATCACGCCGTCACGATCAAGAATGACGAGTTTCATGGCTACACTCCTGACGGCTGTTTAGCTGGCCAACTTGGACAAGTCAGCCACACGGTTCATGGCCTGATGCAAGGTCGCCAGCAGTCCCAGACGATTGGCTTTCAAGGCAGGGTCCTCGGCATTCACCATAACCTCATCAAAGAAAGTATCCACCGGAGCCTTAAGCACGGCCAGTGCCTGTAACGAAGCGGTGTAATCGCCTGCTTCAAACAGCTGATCCGCTTTAGGCTTGGTGTCAGCCAGGGCCTGATACAAGGCTTTTTCAGCCGCCTCTTGCAACAAACTGTCGTTCACTTCGGCCTTAACATCCCCTTCAACTTTTTTAAGGATATTCGACACACGCTTATTGGCAGCCGCTAGCGCAGGCGCTTCTGCCAAATTGGCAAACGCTTGCACGGCACTTAACCGGCGCGGCACTTCTGCCAGCTGGTTCGGTGACAAGGACAATACCGCATCCACCTCTTGCGCAGTCGCACCCTGGTCACGCAGGTTTACCGCCAGACGGTCAAAGCAGAAAGCCTGGATGGCTTCTGCCACCTCAGCATCCCCATGAAAGACGCTCAGCGTTTGTGCGATTAACTGGTCAAAGGCCAACGGCAAATCGGTTTCCATCAGCATACGCAAAATGCCTAGGGCCTGACGGCGCAAGGCAAATGGGTCTTTATCGCCAGTCGGCTTCTCGCCGATGCTGAACAAGCCCACCAGGGTTTCCAGCTTATCTGCCAACGCCACCACCACACCTACCTGGCTGCGTGGTAACTCATCACCGGCAAAGCGTGGGCGGTAGTGGTCTTCTATCGCATATGCCACGTCATCGGCCAAGCCTTCATGCTGGGCGTAATAGCGGCCCATAATGCCTTGCAATTCAGGGAACTCGCCGACCATATCGGTCAGCAGGTCAGCCTTGGACAAGCGCGCAGCTTGCGCCACTTTGGCGACAAAACCGTCGCCGCCGATGTGTTGCGCAATGGCGGTGGCAATGGTCACCACACGCTCATTACGCTCGCCTTGCGAGCCGAGCTTGTTGTGGTAAACCACTCTCGCCAAACCGGCCAGACGGCTTTCCAGCGTCTTTTTTCGGTCCTGGTCAAAGAAGAACTTGGCATCTGCCAGGCGCGGACGCACCACGCGCTCGTTACCGCCAATCACCTTGCTAGGATCGGCCGGATTAATATTAGACACAATTAAAAATTTATTTGTCAGCTTGCCATTGGCATCCAGCAGCGGGAAGTATTTCTGGTTGGCCTTCATGGTCAGAATCAGGCACTCTTGCGGCACCGCCAAAAACTCTTCTTCAAACTGGCCCAGCAATACATTCGGGCGCTCCACCAGCGCCGTGACCTCATCAAGTAATGCGTCGTCTTCAATCGGCTTTAGGCCTTGTTTGTCAGCCGCAGCTTGCAATTGCTGCGCAATCTCGGCACGACGGGCATCAAAACTCGCAATCACCGCCCCTTCATCCGCCAGTTGTTGCGCATAGGTGTCGGCAGACGTGAGCGTCACCACCGGATTTTTCGCTTCAAAACGGTGCCCTTGCGTGGTGTTGCCTGCCGTCAACCCCAGGGTTGAAATCGGCACAACGGTATCGCCATGCAAAGCGACCAAGCCATGCGCCGGCCGCACAAAATGAACACTTTCCCAGCCATCATTGATCTGGTAAGTCATCACTTTGGGAATAGGCAATTTGGCTAGCGTTTCATCCAGCGCTTTTTGCAAGCCTTCTTGCAAGGTCGCCCCTGCTTGAGTGGCATCCAGAAACAGAATATCGGCCTTGCCATCGTGCTCCTTGCGCAATTTGGCAACCGCGCTTTCATTCTCACTCAAGGCCTGCAACTTCTTCAATAATGCCGGCGTTGCATGCCCGCTGGCATCCAGACCAACGGTTGCTGGCATCAGTTTCTGCGCGACTTGCTTGTCCGCCGCTTTTTCGGATACCTGTGTGATATGTGCGGCTAAACGACGGGGTGACGCAAAGGAGGTGACTACACTGCCTTCTGCCACCAGGCCAGAAGCTTTCAGGCTCTCGGCCAGCACACTACTAAACGACTCGCCCAGTTTTTTCAGTGCTTTGGGCGGCAGCTCTTCTACAAATAATTCAACTAACAGATTGCGGGTACTCATGCGGCGGCTTTCTTGTTTTGTTCGGCTTGTTCGCTTTCCAGTTTGGCGATGACTTCATCCGCCCAAGCTTTAGGCGCCATCGGGAAGCCCAGTCGGGCGCGACTATCGAGATAGCTGGCGGCCACGGCGCGCGCCAGGTTGCGGATACGGCCAATATAAGCGGCACGCTCGGTGACGGAAATGGCACCGCGCGCATCTAGCAGGTTAAACGTATGCGCGGCTTTGAGCACTTGCTCGTACGCTGGCAGCGCGAGCTTCACCTCCATCAAATGCTTGGCCTGTTTCTCATGCGCATTAAAGGCCGTGAACAGGAAATCCGCATCAGAATGCTCAAAGTTATAGGTCGATTGTTCCACTTCATTCTGGTGGAACACATCACCGTATTTCACGCCGGGCGAGTATTCGAGGTCATAGACGTTTTCCACGCCTTGCAGGTACATGGCCAACCGCTCCAGACCATAGGTAATCTCACCGGTGATCGGTTTGCAGTTAATACCGCCTACTTGCTGAAAATAGGTGAATTGCGTCACTTCCATGCCGTTGAGCCAGACTTCCCAGCCCAGACCCCAGGCGCCCAGCGTCGGGTTTTCCCAGTCATCTTCGACAAAACGGATATCGTTTTCTTTCAGATTAAACCCCAGTGCCTCAAGTGAGCCGAGGTAGAGCTCCAGAATATTGGCGGGGGCGGGCTTCAGTACCACCTGAAATTGGTAGTAATGCTGCAAACGGTTTGGGTTTTCGCCATAGCGACCATCTTTGGGGCGGCGGCTAGGCTGCACATAGGCGGCTTTCCAGGGCTCAGGGCCCAGGGCGCGCAAAAAAGTTGCGGTGTGGCTGGTACCAGCGCCCACTTCCATATCGTAAGGTTGCAACAAAGTGCAGCCTTGTTTGTCCCAGTATTCCTGAAGCTTTAAAATAATTTGTTGAAAGGTCAGTACCATGACGCCTGATCCAGATAAATGTAAAACCAATATTTTACCTGATTCAGCCCGGGTAAAGAAATTGCATTCAGGCCATGCCCAGCTACCTGGCAGCCCCATTTGAAGAGTTGAATGCTTTTTTTGCGGCTTTTTGCGATTGTGGCATTCACTGAATTTTGTTAGATTGAGAAGATGAGCACTTATCGCACATGGGTATTGTTGTTGACGCTATGGTTTGCCTTGCTGCAAACCGTCGCGCCACTCATGCACGCCCATGCCGCTGGCGATACCGCGGCGGATGACGGTCCGCACATGCACATGGTAGATATTCCCGCCCTGCATACTCAGGCCGAAGCTTCCAAGCACCCGTTTCACTGGCATGTACACTCCAACAAATCGCACGGTCAAATCATCGGCTTAGGCCAAGCCATCAGCGAAAGCAATCCGCTGTCATCACTGATAGATGCCTATGCCAGCTTTTGGCTGCCCGCCGCCATTTTGCCCGCACTACTGTTGCTGGCAATCGCGCTGCAACGATCTGAAAAACCTTTTGAGCGACACCGTCAGGAACGCGCTCGGTCCAGTCTCACTCTCGCCTGCCACGCCCCACGCGCACCGCCTTACGCCTGAATAAATACGCGTAGCACCGGTTGGCATTAGCCATCCGTTTGCCTGTTTTATTCAGGAGTCTCTATGTTTCATTTAGTAAGGGGAGTCAACCGCTCCCTGCTGATCGCCTGGCTTGCCGCCTGCGGCGTCTGGCTTGCGCAACCAGCGCTGGCCGAGAAAATGCCCGCCAGTGTCGCCCAGCATCCTACCGAGCACGAAGATACCGTGGCGCTCAATGCACGCCTGTCACTGCACGAGGTTTTGCAGCAGGTGGTGGCCATTCACCCGCAACAAGCCTTGTTGGCCGCGCATCAGCAAATGGTCAACGCACGCAAAATCATGGCAAAAAGCTGGTTGCCCCTGGCACCTAGCGTGGGTTTCTCTCATCAAAACGATGCCTGGCTGAGTGATCGCGATGAGCGCGAATGGCAAGCACAAATGCAAATCCCGATCTGGCTACCGGGGCAACGCGAAGCGCGTAGCCAGGTGGCCAGTTTGGCCGATAACAGCCTGTCACAGGACCAGGCCAGCCTGCAACAGCTGGCGGCAGACTTGTTGCGCAATGCGGTTTGGGAGATTGCCATGCGCCGTAATGAGTTGCGTCTGGCAGAAAGCAGACGCGACACCTTGCGCAGCATTGCCGAGGATGTGCAAAAACGCTTTCGGGCGGGAGAAGTGGCCAGACTCGAGGTGATGCAAACCAGCCAGGAAACCTTGCAGGCTGAGCGCTTGTGGATCACGGCACAGGCAGAACTCATGCATGCGCAATTCCGCTACCAGCAGTTGACCGGTCTGAATGAAATGCCAGCCCGCCTCGAAGAATCCCTCTCCAGCCGTGAAGGCTATACAGAATCCCCGTTTTGGCTGGCAGCCCAGGCAAAAGTCAAGCTGGCAGAAGGGCAGCGTGACCTGACCATGATAGAGCAGCGACAAAACCCGACGCTCACTGTGAACACGCGCACTATGCAAGGAGGGTTTGATAGCAAGTTCAATAGCAGCATGGGGCTTTATGTCAACATCCCGCTGCAAAGCGAGGTGCAGCGCGCGCCCCTGATTGCCAATGCAGAACAAAATATCGGCGATGCCCGCATGCAACTGGAAACCCTGCGCCGCCAGCTTGAAAACAGCCTGCACGAGGCTGAGCACAACCTGCATGTCAGCCGCCAGGAGCTCGCCGTGATCGAGCAACAACAAGCCATCGCCAGTGAAAATTTTGCGCTGGCACGCAAAGCCTATCGGCTGGGCGAGCTTGACCTCAACCAATTATTACGCCTGCAACTGCTGGCTTTTGAAGCTGAACGCAGTTTGAGCAGCCAGCAACTTCAAGTGCAATGGAATATCGCCAAATACAATCAGGCCGTAGGAGTCCTCCCATGAAAAAAATACTGTTATTCACGCTCGCGGCTTGCCTGTCGTTGAACACCCTGGCGGCCACACGCTTGCCACTGACCGCGTCACAACTGCAGCAAATGCAGGTGCAATGGGGGCCGTTGAAAGCCCAGCAAACCGGTCTTTCTGCCAGCTATCCCGCAGAAGTCGTCTTGCCGCCCACGCAAACACGCGTGGTCACCGCGCCACAAGCCGGCCTGATTACCAAACTGAATGTCAGTGTCGGCGATAGTGTGAAACAAGGCCAGGTCATCGGCCAGCTCAGCAGCCCGGACCTGATCGCCTTGCAAAGCAATTATCTGCAAGCAGAAACCCAGGCCAGACTGCATGAGCAAGCCCTCAAACGTGACCAGGAATTATTCAAGGATGGCATTATTGCCCAGCGACGGATGCAGGAAACCCAAAGCGCCTATGAAACCAGCCAGGCGCTCATGCATGAGCGGCAACAAACCCTCAAGCTGTCTGGCCTGAGCGAAACGCAAATCCATCAGCTGGCGCAAAAACGCAGCATGCAAAACGGCATGGTCATTATTGCGCCTATCAGCGGCCAAATCATGGATCAGCAACAATCCGTAGGCGCACGCGTGGACATGGCCATGCCGATTTTCACGATCATGAATCCCAAGCCGTTATGGCTGATGATGCAGCTGCCGATGACTCAGGCCAGCACACTGACGCCTGGCACAGCCGTCAAATTGCCCAAGTTGGGGCTGAGCGCCAAAGTTGAAACCGTGTTGCGCAAGCTCAACAAAAACAACCAAACCACGCAAGTCCGTGCCGTGATTAGCGAAGGCGCCGAGCAACTGTCTATCGGGCAAATTGTAGATGTGGCGCTGGTTGAGCATACGACACAACACAGTTTTGCCGTGCCGAGAACGGCGGTGGCCCGCCAGGGCGAACAGGCCCTGATTTTTGTGCAACAAGCCAACGGCGTGACCGTCATGCCCGTCAACATTCTGCTGGAAGAAGACCAACAGCTCATTATCAAAGCTGATTTAACCGGCAATGAGCGTATCGCCACGCATGGCGTAGCCGCCTTAAAAGGTTATTGGCTGGGCATGGGGGGAGAGTAAGCATGTTGAACTGGCTTATTGAAACCTCGCTCAAGCAGCGGCTACTGGTGTGCGTGTTTGCGATCGGCCTGCTGTTCGCAGGCTGGACCGCTTATCAGACCATTGCCATTGACGCCTTCCCGGACGTCTCTTCGACGCAAGTCAAAATTATCATCAAATCACCAGGGATGACGCCGGAAGAAGTTGAGACGCGGATTACCGCACCGATTGAAGTCGAGATGCTGGGCATCCCCAAACAAACCAGTTTACGCGCGGTGGCGAAATATGCCCTGACCGACATCACCATCGACTTTGAAGACGGCACCGATATCTACTGGGCGCGCCAGCAGGTCACTGAGCGGCTCAACAATGCCTGGCCCAACTTGCCCGCCGAGATTTCTGGCGGCATCGCCCCCATGACCACCCCGCTTGGCGAGATGTTCATGTTCACCATAGAGTCGGACACGCTCAGCCTGCAGGAAAAGCGCTCGCTCCTGGACTGGGTGATTCGTCCACGTTTGCGCACCGTGCCTGGCGTGGCCGATGTCAATGCCCTGGGCGGACTGGTGCGCAGCTTTGAAATCGTGCCGGATAACACCAAGCTGCAGGCACGTGGCGTCGCCTTGAGCGAGCTGCAACAAGCCATCAGCGAAAACAACCGCAATGATGGGGCAGGCCGCCTCAAGGATGGCGAAGAGTCTTTACTGGTCCGTGCTGAAGGCGCCTTTAAGACGCTGGATGATGTGCGCCATACCGTGCTCAAAGGTCACCAGGGCAGCCCCATACGCATCGCGGATGTTGCCGAAGTCCGCATCGGGGAATTGACCCGTTACGGTGCCGTCAGCCGTAATGGTAAAGGTGAAGCGGTGGAAGGCCTGGTGTTGGGCTTAAGGGGCGCGAACGCCAGACAAGTGGTGGAAGGCGTACGTGCCAAACTGGATGAAATCGCCCCCACCCTCCCCAAGGGCGTCACCATTCATGTGTTTTATGACCGTGGCAATCTGGTCGAACACGCGGTACACACGGTGAACAAGGCGCTGATGGAAGCGGTAGTGCTGGTGCTGATTTTACTGGTACTGTTTTTAGGCAATCTGCGCGCAGCGCTCACGGTCGCATGTGCCTTGCCCCTGGCCATGCTCGCCACCTTTTGGCTCATGCAACAATATGGCATGTCAGCCAATCTCATGTCATTGGGGGGCCTTGCCATCGCCATTGGCATGTTGGTCGACTCTGCCGTGGTGGTGGTCGAAAACATCGTCGAACATCTGGCGCACAACCAAGCCTCACCCACCACAGATAAACTCGGCATCATTCTCGCGGCCATGCGCGAGGTCAGTGTGCCTGTCAGTGCCGGTATGATCATCATCATGACCGTATTTCTCCCCTTGCTCAGTCTGCAAGGGTTGGAAGGCAAGCTGTTTGCGCCGGTGGCGCTGAGCATTATTTTCGCACTGGGTTCATCGTTGTTGCTATCGCTCACCATTATTCCGGTACTGGCCTCATTCCTCATCCGCGAACAAGCCAGCGAAGACCCGTGGTTGATCCGGCACCTCAATCGCTGGTATGCCAGCGCACTAAACACGGCCATGCAACATAAGCGCCCTGTGCTTTTAGCCGCGGTTGTCCTGCTGGTGCTCACCGGCGCCGTCTATCCGCTGATCGGCAAAACCTTTATGCCCACCATGGATGAAGGCGACATCATCATCGGCACCGAAAAACTGCCTTCTATCTCCTTGCAACAAAGCATCGCAACAGATACCCATCTGCAACAAACCCTGCTACAACAAGTGCCAGAGCTCGAAGGCGTTTACTCCAGGGCGGGCGCTGACGAACTGGGTCTGGACCCGATGGGCGTGAATCAGACCGATAATTTTCTGGTGCTCAAACCACGTGACCAATGGCAAGTGCCAGACAAAGCGACGCTGATCGAAAAGCTGCGCCAAGTCATGCACAGCGTTCCCGGCCTGGATTACAACTTCACGCAACCGATCGAAATGCGCGTAAACGAAATGATCCTCGGTGTGCGTGGTGATTTGGCGCTCAAAATCTTTGGGACAGACCTCAACGTACTCGACCAGAAAGCGCAGCAAATCATCAAAGTGCTCGAATCCATCCCTGGCAATCAGGATGTCTATACCCCGCAAAACAGTGGCGTGCAATATTTGCAAATCAAGATAGACCGCGTCGCCGCCGGACGACTCGGCCTCAGCGTGGCGGACATCAACACCCTGCTGCAAAGCCAGCTCGAAGGCAAATTGCTCGGCATCGTGCTGGAAGGCAACCGCCGCACCCCAATCTTGCTGCGCGGCAGCCAGATCGTGCGCGAATCCGCCGCCGACTTCAGCCAACTCATGCTGGCGCTGCCGCAAGGTGGCACTGTCCCGCTTTCCAGCGTCGCTCACGTCGTGCGCGAAGAAGGCCCGGTCAAGGTAGACCGCGAACGCGGCAACCGCATGGTCGTCGTCACCGCCAATGTTAAAGGGCGCGATCTGGTCAGCTTTGTAGAAGAAGCCAAGCAAAAAGTGGCACAGCAAGTAGCGCTACCCGAAGGCTACTGGCTGAAATGGGGCGGCCAGTTCGAAAACCAGCAACGTGCCGCCGCACGCCTCAGCATCGTCATCCCGATTGCGGTCACACTGATTGCGCTGCTGCTGTTCATGACCTTCGGCTCCCTGCCAAAAGCCCTGCTCATACTCGCCAACATCCCATTCGCCATGATCGGTGGCGTATTCGCACTGTGGCTATCAGGTGAATACCTCTCTGTCCCAGCCTCGGTCGGCTTTATCGCCTTGCTAGGGATCGCAGTACTAAATGGCGTCGTCATGGTCAGTCACTTCCAACACTTAGCCGAACAAGGAATGGCGGCCAGCCTCATCGCCTACGAAGGCGCCAAACGCCGCCTGCGGCCAGTACTCATGACCGCCAGCATCACCGCCTTTGGCCTGATTCCCCTATTGTTTGCCACTGGACCAGGCGCTGAGATTCAACGGCCATTAGCCATTGTGGTGATTGGGGGCCTCATCACAGCGACCTTTTTGACGTTGTTTGTCTTGCCGATTTTGTATCAGCACTTTTTTGGTAGGGAAAAGAGGGTTTAAATGAGCAAGCAATTCTGCTTAACAGTGATGTTTGGCTGACTAGTCAGGCAATCTTTTCGCCTTTCGACAAGTGAATTTTGGCTGCTTCCCTCCAGAAAGTCACCACATCCAGCAAAGTGTTGCGACATAGGCTAAGCTTCAGGTGAAGCCGTATTGGCAGCTCTAGCCAAGATGAGTTTCGCGAACGCTTAGCCAAAGTCCGGCAAAGCAATGGACGAAATTCCTAAGCCGAGCACCGCAGGGAATCAGTGGAAACTCGGGTGCACTTTCTTTTGCTGACTTGTTCTTTGGGCAAGCAAAGACAAATCACTCGCCGAGTGGCGAAATAGAACATCACAGATTACAAGCAACTGTCCGCGTGGGCATCCATGCCCACCCTACTACTCTATCAATCAACCTTGATGTGGACACAGAATGCCCTAAGAATCGCCTACCAAATCCACGCAGACCTGGCTGCACTCACGACAAGACGGGTCTACTTCAATCCGCAAACGCAAGCAGCAAGAATTACCTTCTTACCCTAATCCAGATCAATCCTGCCGCACTCAAGACCAAAAACGCCCAATTCCCCCACCAAACATAAGGCGTCTTTCCTTGGTAGCTCTGCGCTTCCCCCGTCAAGATCACCGCCTCATCATGCGGTGCATGCTGCAATACCTGGCCATTTTTATCGATGATGGCGGTCGCGCCCGTATTGGTGCTGCGCAACACCATCCGCCCGGTTTCAATGGCGCGCACCTGGCTGAATTGCATATGCTGGTCGGCCGCAAATGATTGTCCGTACCAGGCATCGTTGCTGATATTGACCAAGAGCTCGGCTTGCGGCAGTTGCTGGGCAATTTCTTCGCCAAACACGTCTTCATAGCAAATATTGACGCCGACTTTTTGCCCGGCAATCAGCAATGGCTGTTTCGATGTGCCGCGGGATAAATCGCTGAGCGGCATATGCAGCCAGTCACGGTAGATCCAGCCGAACAGGCTTTTAAGCGGAATAAATTCGCCAAAAGGCACCAGGTGGCTTTTGGAATATGACTGTGTGGGAGAGCTGCCCAGGCTGATGGCGCTATTAAAGTACTGGTCTTGTTTGGACTCAACAACGCCCACCAAGAGGTCGCCTTTTTGCTGTACTGCGTGCTGTTTGAGAGCATCGAGATAGCTGGGCGCAAGTTGGTCGAGCAGCACCGGCAAGGCGGTTTCGGGCAGCACAATCAATTGGGCCTGGGTTTGCTGCACCATGTCGAAATACTGTCGCAAGGTCTGTTCCGCGTGCTCAGGCGACCATTTGATGGTTTGGCTAATATTGCCTTGCAGCAAGGCGACCGAGACAGGTTTTCCCGTAGGCTGCGTCCACGGCACCAGTGTCAGCAGGCTGCCGCCTAGCCACAATAGCGCGAGCATGATGAAGGCCGGTTTACGCTGCGGCGTGATCAGCAGGCAAGCAAGACTGGCAGCCCCCAGCATGAGCAAGGTCGAGACGCCATAGACGCCAACGACAGGCAGAAAACCGCTGAGCGGGCTATCTGGGGCCTGACTGTAGCCCAGTGTCAACCAGGGGAACCCGGTAAAAATCCAGCTACGCACCCAGTCTGACAAGGCCCACAGCAGTGGTGCAGACCATAGCAGATGACCGACTTTTTTTGCCAGATAAGCGGCGAGGGCCGGGAACAGTGCCATGAAGGCGCACAGACAAAAGGTACAAAACCCGGCAAACCACCAGGGCATGCCGCCAAAGGTATGCAGGCTGATATAAATCCAGTAGATACCAACACCGTATAAGCCCAAGCCAAACGCCAGGCCCAGCCTGAACACTTGCGCGGGCGTGACCGCCTGCTGCCAAAGTAGCAGCAAGGCTGCCAGCGTCAGCCACGGTAACCAAAACAGATTAAACGGCGCAAAACCAAACACCGTTAACGCGCCTAACAGGCATGAAAGAACGGTTTGCTGCATCCACGAGGCCTGGCTGAGCCAGGCGGTGATTACGCGCATGGCAGGCCTTTCGGGTGACCTTTGACCGGTTGCAGATCCGCCATCTTAAGCCAGGCTGAAAAATCGGCGGACTGCATGACTTGCCACTCGATCATGCGCGCAATGGCGATGGGGTCTAAGGGATCCACCGTCTGTGTTGGCCGGGCAGGATGGCACATGAGGACGGGTGGCAATTCGTTTTGCGTGGCAGGCCTCAGATGCTTAAGTTGTCTGGCCCATTCTATCCAATGTGCCTGATAGGCGGCAGCATCGCCCTGAAAATCATAGACGCCTAATAAGACTGGCGAGACCCGGAAACCAGCCGCACTTGCCTGTCGCTGCAAGGCTTGTGCGCCTAGCCAATGAATAATGCGCGCCTTGAGACCGGTTGCTGCTGGCGGGCTGGAAATACGCAGCCAGGGACGTTGATCCACGGGCAGATGGCCATAGCGTTGTTGCATGAGTGTGATCAACGATTCGCGGATCATTGGCAACTGATGCACATGCAAGTGACCATCAATATAATCAGGCGGCGTGTGCAAGGCCGCTTCAAAGGCATCCAGTTGCTGTGTGATATTCGACGTCACATCTGCAGGATTGAGCATGCCGCACAGGCTGCGCATGATCAGGACGGGATGTGCAAAGCGTGAGGTGTGCGCGTACTGCGTGAAATCAAGATGCAAGCCGATGTCTGCCAAATTGCGGATGGCTGGCGTGACATGCCGGGCACTCTCTGACCAACGCGGACTCAAGGTCATGCAAGAGGTGGCGGTCAATACGCCGCGCTCGATCAAGGCCAGGATGGCGTCATCAATCTCGGCGGACTGTGCATAATCATCTGCACAAATAATGAGCTGCGTCATGCTTGGCCCTCATGGTGTTGAAACGCCCAAAAGCGGCTGAGCAGCCAGGTGCTTGCCGCGACCATCACCATCACGCAGCCGAGCACCAGCCAGAAAGGCAGCGGCGTATAGTTCAGCCCCAGCCATAACAGGGCCTGATTGCCAAAGAACCCCAATAAGGCCACCGCAAAAAACTTGCAGAATGCCGCCAGATGATTGGCTTGTGTGCCGCGAAAAGACCATAGCCGATGACCGAGGTAACTGACCGGAAATGCGCATAAAAAGCCGATCCAATTCGCCTGTGCCGGTGACAGGCCCCAGGCATGTGCCAGTAGCGCCATGACATAATGGACGGCGGCCGCGAAGGCACCAACACTGACAAACCCGAGTACCGAGGCACGCATGGGACGCTTAGCGGGAATCCGCTGATGGCGCAGGCGTGACGACTTCTGCCACAATGTAGGGTGGCCGCCCTTTGACCTCATCATAAACACGCGCCAGATATTCGCCAAGCACGCCGATAAACAACAACTGTACGCCGGACAGGAACATCATGCTGGCAACGACGGTGGGCCATCCAGGAACAGACTCATGAAAAAATAGCGCATCAATGACCACCAGCAAACCATAGGCAAACGCCAGAATAGCCAGGGTGGCACCAGTCAGGCTGGCCAGACGTAAAGGCAACACCGAGAAACTGGTAATGCCAGTCCAGGCCAAGGCAATCAGCTTGAGTTTTGAATAAGCACTTTCACCATGCAACCGCGGCAATGGGGTGTACGGAATGCCGATCGACTTGTAGCCAACCCAGGCATAGATACCTTTCATGAAGCGGTTGCGTTCTGGCAGTGCACACAGCGCATCAACCACTTTACGGTCCATCAGGCGGAAATCACCGGCGTCGCGTGGGATTTCCACATGGGTGCTGCTACTCATCATGCGATAAAACAGCCGAGATCCCCAGAGTTTGAAAGGCGATTCCTGCTCGCGGTCCTGACGCACGGCATAGACCATGTCATATCCCTCGCGCCACTTTTCCAGCATGGTGTACATCAGATCTGAAGCGTGCTGACCATCGGCATCCATACAAATGACGATCTCACCCTTGGCATAAGTCAGGCCAGCGCTGATGGCGTTTTCCTTGCCAAAGTTGCGGGAGAACTTGACCAGGGTCACACGACACTCGTCCACCAGCGACTGCACCACGAGTGAGGTCTGATCACGGCTACCGTCATCCACCACGACAATGTCCCAGTTGGGCGACATTTGCTGCAAATCTTGCCGGATATTTTGCAAGGTTTTTGCAATATTTTTTTCTTCGTTGTAAGCAGGCACCATCACCGTCATATGCGGCTGGGCAGATTGGCGATGGCTAACAGCAGTGGTCATGGCGTCATACTCAAAAATAACTGGGACTATTGTAGCGGATTGCGGTTAGTTTTTGGCTGGCGTCGCTTTGCGATCCGCCCCTTGCAAGTGACGACGGTCCTTGACTACCGCCAGCCACATGCCATCGCGCTGGATGCCACTGATGAGTTTGCCTTGCATGACCTCGTGGCAATGCATATTGGTGGTGGAGAGGAAAAAATCTGCTTCCTCCCAGCGGCGGGTGACACTGAAGCGACCATCCAGATAGGGCTCAATTTGTGGCGTATCCACACAGGCGGCCACCCAATAAGGCTGGCTGCGCGCGGGCAAATGCAGGGCCGTGAGTTGGGCCGCAGCCGCCCGCAGGGCGCTGGACCAGTAATCGCCCTCCCATTTGAACTGTGCTTGTGCCTGATCGCCAACCAGACGATTTAACCTGACGTATTGATACGGATGCATTTGCACAATATCCACCAGCGTCACCAGCATGAGTCCGGCGATAACCCCCGCCCACAGCGCTTGGGCGTGATAATGCAAGGACGATGTGCACTGCACGCAGGCCTGCCAAACCGCGAGCACAGACCAGGCAGACAAGATGGCCAGCAAGGGCAAGATAAAGGTAAAGTGTCGGACGCCATTGTACAAAGCGGGACGGTCATCCATGACAAAGACCAGCGGAAACAGGATGCCCATCAACAGCGTATACATAGGCATGCGTATTGCGTTGTCAGCCAGTCGCAGTGACCGTCTATTCACCAGCCAGAGCAAGGCGACCCCGGCAAACGCTAGTAGCGCAGCCTCGGGCAACTTCACTGCCAGATACTGGAACAAATAGCTGCGTGGAACCTCGCTGATGTTATACACCACCCCGTTGGCGATGGTTTGCATATTAAAGTCAAAATGGGAGAACGACTTGGCCGCCTCCAGCATGTTGTCGGCCTCGATCACGCTCCACGGCCAGCACATGGCCATAAACACAAACGCCAGCACTGCCGCAGGCAGCAACACCCATACCATGCGCAACAGGCGCGAAAATATCGGCGTGTGCAGTTGCCTATGATCGAGCCAGGCCCGCAGCATGACCAGCAAAACCAGATAAATCACGGCAAAGGCGCCGCCCACGCGCAAGCCAAGCGCACCGCCGACCGCAAAGCCGAGCAGGACAATGACTCTGCCACTCACCAGTTCCATGTCGCGCACCACCAAGGCGGTGGCATACAGCGCCCACAGCATGCAGGTCGCAAATGGAACATCTTTGGTATGGGTAAACATGGTGCCTGACCACGACACGGTCAAAAACAACATGGTCATTGCCAATAGTGCCAGACGGGGGCCGCCTAGCAACCGGCCAAATTGCGAAACACCATAAAAACCAAGCAAGCCAAACAAGGCAGAGAGCAGATGCCGGATATCCCAGATCATGACCGGGATGTAGGGGTCGAGTGCGGCCGCGATAATATCGAACAGGCCGCCATAGAGATATAGATTACGGTAATGAAAAGCGTCCTGGTCCTTGAATCCCGACTGATACCAGTCGAGCAGCATTTGGCCATAGGTATGCTGCACATACTCATCATTGCTGATGCCATGCTGACGGAAGGTCAACGCTACCCATGCGACCAGTACAAGCCAAAACAGCCGGATCAACCAGCGGTAAAGTGACTCATTCGAGGAAGCATTTGCAGCAGCGTTCATGGGCCTTGCCATTAAAAAAATGAAACAGGCGCAAGCGTATCACGACACCCTGCCGGATGGTAGAGCAAGACCCATGGTCTTGCTCGTATTTTGTCAAATTAAGGAAGAATGCTTATTGCGTACCAGGATCGGTATGCACGGAGAAACGGTAGCCTGAACCGCGTACCGTCTGAATCATTTCCTGATGATTGGAGGCCACCAGTGCATTGCGTAAACGACGGATATGCACATCCACGGTACGGTCTTCAACAAAGACACGGTCACCCCACACCTTGTCCAGCAGTTGCGTACGGCTATGCACACGCTCAGGATTGGTCATGAAGAAATGCAGCAGTTTGAATTCGGTAGGGCCCAGTGGAATATGGACATTGTGACCAGTCACCCGATGGGTAGTCGGGTCCAGATGCAAGCCGGCAATTTCAATCGGATCATCTGTCATCTGCGGCGCACGTCTGCGCAACACGGCCTTGATGCGTGCATTTAATTCACGCGGGCTGAATGGCTTGGTCACATAATCATCCGCACCCACTTCTAGACCACGCACCTTGTCAAACTCATCGCCGCGGGCAGTGAGCATGATAATCGGCACTTCTTTGGTCATGCTGTCAGATTTAAGCCTGCGCGCAAACTCGATCCCGCTCATGCCAGGCAACATCCAGTCCAGCAAAATCAGGTCTGGCATCGTTTCGCGTAACAACATTTGTGCATGTTCAACGCTGGTGGCACGGATAGCATGATGCCCCGCCTGTTTGATATTCAACGCCAGCAATTCCTGGATCGCCGGTTCGTCTTCTACCACCAAAATATTCGCTGCAGCCATGACACTCCCTTCGAGCAATATTGAGATCAAACTACTTAATTGAATGCTCGCCAGTTTATGAATTAATTATGACATTTTAATGACAACATCACATAAATTTAATCAAGACTGTTATTGCCTTTTGGGGCAAATTGTAACAATATGTAACAGACGTAAATGAGGGGCTTTATCTTGATTAATCTTTCCAAAGAACACATTACAGCCGGCAATCAGTTTAATCGCTGGCTGGTACCGCCAGCCGCATTGGCAGTACATCTTTCAATAGGCATGGCCTATGGCTTTAGCGTGTTCTGGAAACCGTTAGGCAATGCATTGACCGGACCAGACGGCAAACCTGTTGCCGCCTGTGCTGCAGGCGCATCCACTTTCGCCGACAAATTGGCCGGCACCGCAAAAGCATTGACCGCCACCGACTGTAACTGGACCCAGTTTGATCTGGGCTGGATGTATACCTTATTTTTTGTCTTGCTTGGCTGCTCGGCGGCGATTTGGGGCGGCTGGCTGGAACGGGCAGGACCGCGTAAAGCCGGGCTGGTAGCCATGCTTTGCTGGTGCGGTGGTTTACTGATTTCGGCGCTGGGCATACACCAGCATCAACTCTGGATGATGTGGCTGGGTAGCGGCGTCATTGGCGGCATCGGCTTGGGGCTGGGCTACATCTCACCCGTTTCCACCCTGATTAAATGGTTCCCAGATCGTCGCGGCATGGCGACCGGCCTGGCGATTATGGGCTTTGGCGGGGGCGCCATGATAGGCTCACCTCTGGCGACTAAGCTGATGGCGATGTTTGCCACACCGACAGACCCTGGTGTCTGGCAAACGTTTGTGGTGCTGGCGCTGATTTACGCGGTATTCATGACTTGTGGTTCGCTGGGTTACCGTGTCCCCGCCGCCAACTGGAAACCTGCTGGCTGGACGCCACCCGATGTACAACACAACCGACTGGTAGCCACCCGGCATGTACACTTGAAAAATGCCCATAAAACGCCACAGTTCTGGCTATTATGGCTGATTTTGTGCATGAATGTGTCAGCAGCCATCGGTATTATTGGCGCAGCAGCGCCGATGTTACAAGAGACCTTTGGTGGCGTATTGATAGGCCAGCCACAACTGGGCTTTGCCGAGATCAAGGCAGACGAAGCATTAACCGCCACAGCAGCCGCTGTTGGCGCAGGCTTTGTCGGTCTCATTTCGCTGTTCAATATTTTTGGCCGTATCGGCTGGGCCACCTCTTCCGATAAGCTGGGGCGCAGAACCACTTACTTTATCTTTTTTGTGCTGGGCATCATGATGTATGTCTGCGGCACCTATGCCGCCAACCATCATCAACTAGCCTTGTTCCTACTGGTGTTTTGTGTGATCGCCTCCATGTACGGCGGCGGCTTCGCGACCATTCCCGCCTACCTGGCAGACCTGTTTGGCACGCAGTTTGTCGGTGCGATTCATGGCCGCCTGTTAACCGCCTGGTCGACCGCAGGGATTTTGGGGCCCGTCATCGTCAACTACATGCACGATGTGAGGCTGGAGGCTCATGTTCCGTATGCAGACATTTATGCGCCGATATTCATGACGCTGGCGGCTTTGCTTGGGGTGGGCTTCACGGCCAATTTGCTGGTCCGGCCAGTGGCAGACAAATACTTCATGTCCGACAGCGAACTGGCGGCTGAACAGCAAAGCGGCAAAAAACCGGCAGACAACGCAGTCAGTCTGGCTAAAACAGATACGCCAACACCTGCCATACTGGTAAAACTGGCCTGGCTGGCGGTACTAATCCCCATCAGTTACGGCATCTGGATGACCGTACAAAAAGCCTGGTCATTGTTCGCATAATCCGTAAAGCAGCCGTTTGGGTTAAAATAGCACTTTTATGTGTTAACCCACGGACTCAAAGTGAACAAAATTGCCCAAAATCTGGACGGTACCGGTAAAAAAATCGGTATCGTTCTTTCCCGCTTTAACGACAATATCGGTGCAGGTTTGCTTAACGCCTGCGAACAAGAACTGCTCAAACTGGGCGTCGCTGCTGAAGATATTACGCTTGCCAGTGTCCCTGGTGCGCTCGAAACGCCCCTGATTCTGCAGCACATGGCGCTGTCAGAAAACTTCGATGCCCTGATTGCCCTAGGCGCTATCATCCGCGGCGAGACCTACCACTTTGAAGTGGTGTCCAACGAGTCCGCGCGCGGCATTTCCGAAGTGCAGCGTGACACTGGCGTGCCCGTCGCCAACGCCATCCTGACCACCGAAAACGACGAACAAGCCGAAGCACGCATGGCCATCAAAGGCGCTGAAGCTGCACAAGTGGCGATTGAAATGGCCAATCTGGTGAATGCACTATGAGTGCTGATCAGGCAGCACCCAGCAAAAGCAAAGGCAGTAAAAACCGCCGAAAATCGCGTGAGCTGGCGCTCAAGGCCCTGTACCGCAACCGTATGAATGCGGGCGATGTCAAACAACTGCGCCTGGACAGTTTGGATGACCCGGACTATTTCAAAGCGGATGAAGCGTATTTCAAACAACTGCTGACCGGGGTACTCGAGCAGACCGAGCAAATCGACGCCATGATCGGCCAGTTTATTGACCGTCAACTCGAAGAACTGAGTCCAATCGAACATGCCATTTTGCGTATTTCAGGTTATGAACTGATGTTTGATGTCAGCATCCCGTACCGGGTCGCGATCAATGAAGGCGTGGAGCTCGCCAAAGCTTATGGTGGCATAGACGGCCATAAATACATCAATGGCGTCTTGGATAAAGTCGCCGCGCAAGTCCGTCCGCATGAATTTGGTCAACAAGTCAAAAAGTAACTCTTTGACGGTTTGAACCTGGATCTGACATAAAAAAGACAGCGCTTAAAAGCGCTGTCTTTTTTATGTGCGGAGTGAGTAAGTCGCAGAAAAATAGCAATTACACATCAAGTGATAACGTCACCAACTGCATTTCAGCAGCATCTAAACGTGCCACCACTGCGGTGTCGTGCCAATCCCCTAACACCCAACGCTCACAGGCATGCTGATCGACCAGCAAAGGATGTATCGCTGGCCGGTGTGTATGGCCATGCAACAACACATCCGGATAGTGATTATCGCGAATCAACTGGTTGACCGCCTCGCCATTCACATCCATGATCTGCATGCTTTGGCTGGCTTTGTTTTGCGCACTCTGGCTACGCGCTTCTTGGGCAAAGGCAATGCGTGCTGCCAACGGCTGCGACAGAAAAGCGTGTTGCCAGGCCGGACTGCGCACCTGCTGACGAAATTGCTGATAAGCCACATCGTCCGTGCATAGCGCATCTCCATGACTCAACAGAATGCTTTTGCCTGCCATCTGCAAGCGCGCAGGGTCTTGGAGTAAAGTGAGGCCACAGGCCTCAGCAAAGGCCTCACCGATTAAGAAGTCACGGTTACCGTGCATGAAATAAAGCTGAACCCTTTGTGCCGACAAAGCCCGAAGCGCCTGGACGACAGGCAAAAATGCTCGGCCATACTCGGCGTCTTGCAGCAGGTCGTCACCCACCCAGACCTCAAAAAAATCACCGAGAATATACAATGCGTTGGCCTGACTAACCACGGTGTCTAGCCAATGCAAAAAAGCCTGCGTTACCGCAGGCCTTTGCGCACTCAAGTGCAGATCAGAAATGATCCAGGTGGTCATGCCCTAGGCAACCACAACTGCTTTTTCAATCACCACAGATTCAACGGGCACATCCTGATGACCAGCGCGGCTAGCTGTTTTGACTGCTGTGATTTTATCCACGACGTCCATGCCTTCGACCACTTTACCGAACACGCAGTAACCCCAACCTTGAGTGGTGGGTGCGCTAAAGTTGAGGAAGTCGTTATCTTTCACGTTGATGAAAAACTGGGCAGACGCTGAGTCTGGCACCATGGTACGTGCCATGGCAATCGTATATTTATCATTGCTGAGGCCATTATCGGCTTCATTTTTGATCGGCGCGTCAGTTGGTTTTTGCTTCATGTCGACATCAAAGCCACCGCCTTGAATCATGAAGTCTTTGATCACGCGATGAAAAATCACGCCATCATAAAAGCCTTTTTCTACATAGCTCAAAAAGTTAGCGACCGTGATCGGTGCTTTTTCTGCGTTGAGTTCTAGCGTGATATCGCCAAAGTTAGTCGTCAGTTTGACCAAAATATTCTCCGTTGATTAAAGGTTGCGACAATCAATAAGCTCAATTAATTGACTATCGTTGCACGTTTGATGATGACCGTACGATAGGGCACATCCGAAAAACCGCGCTGGTTACCTGTCGGTAAGTTGCTGATTTTGAATACCACATCCATGCCAGACACCACTTTGCCAAAGACACAGTAGCCGATACGGTCTGGTTCCGGGCTGGTGTAATCCAAAAACTGGTTATCTGCAACATTGATGAAAAACTGGGCGGTGGCCGAGTTAGGGTCTGGTGTACGGGCCATGGCAATCGTGCCAGTCTGGTTGATCAACCCATTGGCTGCCTCATTGACGACGGGTGCGCGGGTCGGTTTTTCGTTGAGGTCACGGTCAAAGCCTCCGCCCTGAATCATGAAACGGCCAATCACACGATGAAAAATGGTATTGCTGTAAAAACCGTCTTTCACATACTGCAAAAAGTTATCCACGGTTTTAGGTGCCTTGTCACGATAAACCTCTACCGTAAAATTACCCTGATTGGTTTCAAACATGACCTGCGTTGCTGCAATCGCCAGATTCACAGCCAACATCAAGCACACACCTACTAATTTTGACCACACACGCATTAAGCTGATCCTTCGTAAAGAATTTTCCATTCACCGTTTTCCTGCACCCAGTACTGCCGTTTTTTCATGACATTTCTGAGCGCAGCGCTAATATATTCCTGCTCAAAGTCTACGACCACCATATTGCGCTTGGCGTTCGGATAGGTGAACATGCTGACATCAGACAAATTGATATTGACCTTGGGCTTGGACGCTTGAATCTGGCGTTTGTAACTGGCCCATTTAGACAAATCACCATCAGAGTAAAAGAAGTCAGGCGTGTAGTGCGACAGATAAGCCTCTGTATTTTGCGCCATCCAGTCTTTACGCCAGCGCTCGATCGCCTGTTTGAGATCAGCCTTGGCACGATCTTGCTGGCGGGCCGATTCCGGTGTCACCCATTGAAAATCCACCCCGATTACCACGGGCGTATTGCCTGCTTGCAAAATACCTTGCAACGCTTGCATGTCAGGATTGGACAACACAACACAGCCATCACTGGCCCTTGGCGGACGGCTGTAGGTATCGCGTGGCGTGCCATGAATCCAGATCCCGGAGCCTGTTTTACGCTCGTAGCTATCTATTTCGTTCGGGTAGTTGAGCGGATAAGCCGCATCGCCATACAAATCTGGTAAGGGACGGTTCAGTTTGCGCGAGGCAAAATACACACCAATCGGTGTGCGTTTGTCGCCTTGGTCTTGTTTGCCGATGCCATTTTTTCCTATCGTGACATAATAGTCAGCCATGTACTTGAGCTCATTGTCATTGCCTTTTTCGTAGACATAGACACGGGAGCGTGCGGTATCGACAAACAGGACATGGCTTTGTTTTTCGGACAACTCAACCAGCAGATTGGGTTGGGTCAAGCCACGATTGCGGTCAAAGTAATTACGAATCCGAATCTCGGCTTCTTCTTTGAAGTCCTGGATACGGCTGACATCGGCGACATGCGCATCGCCAAAGCCATGCAGGATTCTGGCTTTGGCGGATAAGAGATCGCCATGAATCAAGTGCGCCAGTGCAAAATTGGGAGAGATGGCGAGTAACTGATCGACATAATCCAGCGCCTGTTGCAAATGACCTTCTTTGATAGACTGCAAAGTCTGCACCAACATGCGCTCTACCGCATTGGTGTTTTTGCTTTGCATGAACAACCTGGCGGTTAACGCCTCATGGTTAACCGCAGTTGCATTCCAGGGCAAAAGCGCAGCGCTGACAAACGCAATACAACAGTACTTTCTCAACCGACTCATACCATGATTATACAATTGTTTCAGTAAAAACCCGTGTGCTCAGGCCCCAGGCGCCGCAGTGCGGCTTTGGTGTGACCCGCCTCAAGAACACCAGCATGCATCATGCAAGAGGCCCCCAGAGGCAAGTGCGCCAATTTAAAACTTGCCTACACGCTCTTGCTGAATCAACCAGCGACCACCTTCTTTGACCATATTGAGTGTTTTGTTTGAGTTCGCATCCAGGCCGGTTGCTTTATAGGCCTGACGGAAGGTGACTTTTGCCTTGCTGTCGCCCTCCATCCTGACATCGATATTGCTCAACTTGACCGAAATTTTACTTGGCCGGCTCACGCGATCACGACGCGTGGATTCCCACTGTTTGCGCGGCTCACCTGCGGGTGTTTTAAAATCTTTGGCATAGCTGTTCAGATAGCGCTCTACATTTTGTGCCTCCCAAGCATCCGCCCAGGCGTTTACCGCATCCAACACTGCGCGCTCGAGTTGTGCCGACGATTTACTGTCGGCAGATTTAGACTCTGTTGGCTTGGACTCAGCGACCTTGGACTCTACTGGTTTTGGCTCAGCCGGCTTGATCTCCTGCGGTTTTACTTCAGTGACGACCGGTTTTTTAGTCTCTGTCACGGGAGAATTATTGGTCACAGGGGCGGTCGCAGCCGGTGGCGTCACCGCTGCCGGTGGATTCACAGCCGCATTATTGGTGGGCGGCGTAGGCGATACGCTCGCGGCAGGTGGTACAGCTGTCGCTGGACGCGCTTGCGCACGCTTTCCGCCGAACAGATCCGTAATCATGGCCAGCTTATTCTGCGCACGGCTATTTGAAGTATCCAGCTTGAGCGCCTTGTCATAAGCCTCAGAGGCCAGACGTGCATAAATATCGCCCAGATTCTCATGGGCCGTGGCATAACTTGGATGCGTTTTGATGGCAGACTCCAGCGCTTTTCTCGCTTTGTCATATTGCCCCTGATCCGCATACAGCACGGCCAGGTTGTTATAAGGCTCAGGCAGGCTAGGATATTTGTCAGTCAATTCGGTAAAAGCCTTGATCGCTTCGTCCCGCTTGCCCAGCTCGACCAGAATCACGCCACGCATAAACATGGCTTCGGCATTTTTCGGGTTGGCTGCCAAATAGTTATTCACGCGATCCAGCGCTGCTGCCTGATTGCCCTGCTCAGAGAGCTGGTTGATTTCGCGCAACTCGACATTGGTTTGACCGGCCAGCACGGTATCGGAGAAGGCCGCCTGGCTTAAAAAGACGCCAAGCACGAGTAAATATTTTTTTAATGTTGCGTTCATGAGCTATTACCTGGGTAATCGTTGATTTTTATCAGTATGTTATACTCGGATTGTACTAGAGACAGTGCAAAATTAGGTGAATATGCAGACGAATTACACATCATTTTGTGTTTGGCGTCGCCTCAACCACAACAAGCTGATCAAGCAAGGGATTGTTTGTAGACTGTTTTAGGCAAAACATGCAGCCTGCCTGCTTAACACCAATTAAACACCAGACTATTTCTGCTAATTTTATCACGCATCCATCCTTCTTCAATTTCATTCGCATGCTAAAACTTTACAACACCCTTACACGCAGCAAGCAAGACTTCAAGCCGATTCAGCCCAACCAGGTAAATATGTACGTCTGCGGCATGACCGTGTATGACTTTTGCCACTTGGGACATGCCCGCGTCATGGTGGTGTTTGACATGGTGGCGCGCTGGCTGCGTGCCACTGGCTATCAAGTGACATATGTACGCAACATCACCGATATTGACGACAAAATCATCAAGCGTGCGAACGAAAACAATGAAACCATCCAAAGTCTGACGCAGCGTTTTATTACCGCCATGGACGAGGACTCGGCCAAGCTTGGCATTTTGCGCCCTGACCTTGAACCACGCGCAACCGAACATGTGCAAGGCATGCTGGACATGATCAGCAAACTCATAGACAAAGGCTTTGCTTACCAGGCACAAAATGGTGATGTGTTTTACAAAGTGCGCAGCTTTAATGATTACGGCAAGCTCTCCGGCAAAAGCCTGGAAGACCTGCGTGCGGGTGAACGCGTAGAAGTCGATAGTTTCAAGCATGACCCGCTGGACTTTGTGTTGTGGAAGTCCGTCAAACCTGGCGAACCCTACTGGGAATCCCCCTGGGGCAATGGCCGCCCCGGCTGGCATATTGAATGCTCGGTGATGAGTGCCGCCCATCTCGGCCAGCACTTTGATATTCATGGTGGCGGGCAGGATCTGCAGTTCCCGCACCATGAAAATGAAATTGCCCAATCCGAAGCCACCCACGACTGCACCATGGCCAACTACTGGATGCACAACGGCTTTGTGCGGGTCGATGACGAAAAAATGTCCAAATCGCTGGGCAACTTTTTCACCATCCGTGAAGTGCTGGAAAAATATGATCCAGAGGTCGTACGTTTCTTTATTCTGCGCGCCCATTACCGCAGCCCGCTTAATTACTCTGACAAGCACTTGGATGATGCCAAAGCCTCGTTGACCCGCCTGTACACGGCCTTGCGCGGGATTAAGGTCGATGCATGTGAGATCGACTGGCAACAACCGCAAGCGGCCAAATTCCAGGCAGCCATGAATGACGACTTCAACACCCCAGAGGCGATTGCCGCCTTGTTTGAACTTGCCAACGATCTCAATAAAGATAAATCTGCGACCACCGCCGCATTACTGAAACAATTGGCTGCGATTATCGGCTTGCTACAACGTGACCCGGAAAGCTTTATGCAAGGCGACACCGACAGCACTAGCCTGGATATTGAAGGCATGATCAGTGCACGCATCGCCGCAAAAACAGCCAAGAACTATGCCGAGGCCGACCGGATTCGCAAAGCCCTGTCTGAAGCGGGCGTGATTCTGGAAGATACGCCTCAAGGCACCACCTGGCGTCGTGCCTGATTAAAAACAACTCATTAGCAATCACGAAGGAACTTGGATGCCCGTTAAACTGACTGCTCCCGCTGCCGGGACCCTACTGCCTGTCAAAGGCGTCAAACTTGGCTTTGCCCAGGCTCATATCCGCAAGCCCAACCGTAAAGACATTCTGGTAATGACCCTGCCTGAAGGCAGCAGCGTCTCAGGGGTGTTTACCCTGAACCGGTTTTGTGCGGCGCCAGTGACGGTGTGTAAAACGCATCTGACACTCAACAAAGGCATTCGCGCCCTGTTGGTGAATACCGGCTGTGCCAATGCAGGCACGGGCCAGCAAGGGCTGGATGATGCACTCGCCAGCTGTATTGGTGTGGCGCAGGCGCTCAATATCAGCCCGGAACAAGTGCTGCCATTTTCGACTGGCGTGATTCTGGAGACGCTGCCGATGGACCGCTTGTTAGGTGGCATCCCGAATGCAGTCGCCAACTTACAGGAAGATAACTGGTTAAATGCCGCCGAAGCGATCATGACCACCGACATTGTGGCCAAGGGTAATTCCCGCCAACTGACCATAGACGGCAAGCCGATCACCATCACTGGCATCAGCAAGGGCTCTGGCATGATCCACCCCAACATGGCAACCATGCTCGGCTATATCGCGACCGATGCGGCTATCGCACAACCAGCTCTTGACAGCATCATTCAACATGCTGTGAACAAATCGTTTAACTGCATCACCGTCGATGGCGATACCAGCACCAACGACAGCCTGATTCTGATGGCTACCGGGGAGGCTGGCAATGCCATGATCACAGAACAAAGCCCTGAGTTTGCGGCTTTGCAAACCGCCCTGACCGACGTTGCGATTGAACTGGCACAAGCGATTGTGCGTGATGGCGAAGGCGCCACCAAATTCATGACGATTCAGGTTGAAGCAGGCAAAGATGAAGCGGAATGCCGTAAAGTGGCTTATGCGATTGCCCACTCCCCGTTGATCAAAACAGCCTTCTTTGCCTCAGACCCTAATCTGGGCCGGATTCTGGCCGCCATCGGCTACGCGGGCATTGAAGACCTTGATGTCAACACCATGCAACTTTATCTGGGCGATGTTTTGGTTGCCGAAAAAGGCGGCCGTGCAGCCAGCTATGTCGAAGAACAAGGCGCGGCAGTCATGAAAGAAAGTGACATCCTGGTGCGTGTGGTATTGAATCGCGGCGCGGCGAATGCGACTGTATGGACCTGCGACTTTTCTTATGACTATGTAAAGATCAATGCCGACTATAGATCCTAATAGTTAGCTGACTGCCTCATCGGTAATGAGGCAGTCACAATAAAAAAGCCATCACAAGTCTTCCCATGCTTTGTGATGGCTTTTTTTATTTTGCGCACGCAAAACGCTTTCAACCCAGACAGCGGCCAAGCAAAGGTATGTCTTATTTATGCCTCATCCAGCACCTTGCCCCTACCCTGTTTAACGACCCCACGCAACAACTTTCCGGTCACCCGTCTTTTTTTCGAAGCCAGTGTTGGCCGGGTCGCATGGCGTACCGCGTGCACATGACTTGCCGCTTCGACAATCGCATGCAACCGGGCAATCGCATCGCGTTTATTCGCTTCTTGCGTGCGGTATTGTTGCGCCTTGATTACCAGCACACCTTCTGCACTGATGCGCTGGTCTTTGCGACTGAGCAAGCGGGCTTTCACGGTCTCACTGAGGCTGGAGGCTGGGATATCAAACCGCAAATGGATGGCAGACGAAACTTTGTTGACGTTTTGACCGCCTGCGCCCTGGGCGCGAATGGCAGTGAGGGTATATTCGTGAGCAGCAATCTCAAGCATGGCGCACAATCCTCACAAATCAAGAAACCCCATTGATCACTGCAAAGAAGTCTTCCACCTCTTGTTGCACACGCGTGCGTTTGAATGGAGGCAGACTTTGCCAGATACGGCGTCCATAAGGTTTATCCACCAAGCGCGGATCGCAAATCATCAATACCCCGACATCCTGCTCATCCCGAATCAAACGCCCGGCGCCCTGCTTGAGGGTAATCACAGCATAGGGCAACTGGTACTCCATAAAGGCATTCTTGCCTTCGGCGTTCATTTTGTCGATGCGGGCGGCCAGGACCGGATCATCGGGCGGGGCGAACGGTAGTTTGTCGATGATGACGCATGACAGCGCCTCACCGCGCACATCCACGCCCTCCCAAAAGCTTTGCGAGCCGACGAGGACGGCATTGCCGTGACTGCGGAAACGGTCCAGCAATTCGGTGCGATTGCTCTCGCCTTGCATCAGCAGGGGGTAATTGAGGCCAAGTTCTTCAAACGCATTTTTGAGCAGCGCATGCACTTCGCGCATGGCCTTCAGCGAGGTACACAGTACAAAAGCACGGCCACGGCTCGCTTGCAGCACCGGCAAGCTCACAGCAGCGACCGCAGCAGCATAAGCGCTGCTATTGGGCTCAGGCATCCCTGTAGGCACGTAAAGTAACGCTTGCTGACCATAATCAAATGGACTTTGCCAGTGCCGGGTTTGCGCCGCCAACAGCCCCATCTGGCTCTGGTAATGGCTAAAATCACTTTTAACGGCCAGCGTGGCTGAGGTAAAAATCCAGGCACGCGGCTGCGCATTGAGTTGCTTGCCAAAGCCATCCGCCACACTGAGGGGGGTCGCATGTAACTGTACACTTTGGCTAAATACCTCGACCCAGCGCACAAGATTGGCGTGATTGCCTTTCAACCAGGCTTGCAACAGGGCCAGCAATGCTTCACCGCGTTGCCAGCACTTCTCCAGCAGCGGATCACGACCAGCTTGGGTTTCTAGTACCGCGGTCAGGGCGGCGAGTGTTTCCAGCATGCGCTGAAAAGCCTCATCAAAATTTTTCATGGTTTGCGCCTTTTGTGCCGGCATACGCGAACCTTCAAACTGGAACACCAGCCTGAAATCTCGGCATGCCTTTTCCAACGGCGGCACCGCTTCACTCAGTGCAACACAATCCTTGGCCAGGCTCAAGTAAGCCATCTGACTGTCCCGCGCCAGATCCATCAACTGTGAGGTGGAGATATCCTCGCCAAAAAAGAGACCAGCCACCTCAGGCAATTGATGCGCCTCGTCAAACACCACGGTATTGGCGCTGGGTAACAACTCGGCCACGCCCTCATCGCGCAACATGACATCAGCAAAAAACAAATGATGGTTGACCACGACCACATCAGCTGCCAGCGCCTGCTTGCGTGCTTCCATGACAAAACATTGCTTGTAAAACTGGCAATCTTGGCCGACACAGTTATCGCGGGTGGAGGTCACTTGTTGCCAAACGGTCGCTTGTTCCGGTACTTCGACCAACTCTGCTTTGTCGCCAGTCTGGCTATGTTCAGCAAAGCTTTGCAGGATAGGAATATATTGTGCGTCCTCGCGCGACTGAAAGCGCCCTTCTTGGCTGGCACGTTGCAAGTGATAATGGCAGAGATAGTTGGCGCGCCCTTTGAGCATGGCAACAGACACGGGCACTTTGAGCGCTTCGCGTACCGCTGGCAAATCCCGTTGAAAGAGCTGATCTTGCAGGGTTTTGGTGCCGGTAGAAATAATGACCTTGCCCCCCGACAACAGCGCAGGCACCAGATAAGCATAGGTTTTACCGGTGCCGGTGCCAGCCTCGGCGACCAACTGCTGTTGCTGCTCAATCGCTTCGGCGATGGCCAGCGCCATTTCCTGTTGCTGCGGGCGGCTGCGGAAATCGGGCATGGCTTGTGCCAAAGACCCGTTTTCTGAAAATGCCGAACTGACTTGCTGCGCTAAAGACATGCGTAATTATCCCATGAGCATCGCCAAAACAGACAGCACTTTTGCGACTTTCAGTCAGTCAAGCAACGTACAAAAGGCGCCAAATACTTGCATATCAATATAAAATATGGCATGGTTTAGCCTGTAAAACTTTTTAAACCGCTTCAAATTCAATATAACAAGCCCTTGATTGTGATGAATAAATCCATTTTCCGGCTGGCAGCCTTACTCGTGAGTGTACTGCTCTGCCAGTGCAAAAGCGTTGCCGCGCCCGGGGATGACAAGCGCTGGCAAAACGCCTACAGCTACTCCCAAGCGCAGGTGATGGAGAGTCAGTCCGGCGTCTCTGGCAGCTGGTCTGAAAAGGTCGAGGAAATCATGATCCGCGCCTTAAGCCTGACCGGGGTCAATTACAAATATGGCGGACGCAGCCCTGAAACAGGCTTTGACTGCAGCGGCTTTGTACAGTATGTGTTCATGAACGCTGCGCAGATTGCGCTCCCCCCTTCAGCCCGTACCATTAGCGAAATGGGCAACACCGTCAAACGTGAGGAATTGCAACCGGGCGATCTGGTCTTTTTCAACACCCTTAAATCTGCGTTTTCGCATGTGGGCATTTATGTCGGCAATAACCAGTTTATCCACGCGCCACGCGCGGGGGCAAAGGTACGCATTGAAAACATGGATGAGCGCTATTGGAAATCGCGCTATAACGGTGCCAAGCGACTTGAGGTAGAAGCGTCTCAATAAACGTCATCACCTCTTCAGGATGACGACCAGTCTCGCTCAAGCCCGCTTAAGGACTGACGGGCGTATCGCTGTGCCCGAGCGAACGCTCGGGATCAATCACATCACGGATCAGCTGTTTCAACTCCTTGGCTTCTGGAAAGCGCCCTGCGGCTTTGCGTGAAAAAATCACCACACCATCACAGCGCACCTCCAAAATACCGCCAGTTCCAGGGACGAGATTGACTGACTTCAAATCGCCATCAAACGTGGTTAACAGCTCCTGCGCCAGCCAGGCAGCCCGTAACAACCATCGGCACTGTGTACAAAACTCGATTTCTACGATAGGCTTTTGCATGTTTTTCTCTAAACAATTATTTGCTAGAAGAGTATAGTCAATTTTATTGAAATAGCGGAAAATGAACTTAACAGCGTTCTATCTACTCTCTGCAACAGGCTGACATCAACTGATGCATCCTGATTCTGAATGAAGTAATATTCTTCGCTTATTTGATCACACAAGGCATGGTATGCGTTCCAAATTAGAAAAGTTCGGCTTGCTGGGTGCAGGCGTATTTGTAGGGATTCTGGTCAGTATCAATATTTCTGCATGGGCAGACCGGACCTCAGTCTCTCAATTACCTATTGATGAATTACGCGTCTTCGCCGAAGTCTTTGCCAAAGTAAAATCTGATTACGTTGAGCCTGTAGAGGACAAGAAGCTGATCAACGAAGCTTTGTCCGGCATGCTGCAAGGCCTGGACCCACACTCAACCTTTATGGATGCCGATGCTTATAAAGAGCTGCAAGCAGGTACGCAAGGTGAGTTTGGCGGACTGGGAATTGAAGTCGCCATGGAAGACGGCCTGGTCAAAGTAGTTACGCCGATTGAAGATAGCCCGGCTTATAAAGCAGGTCTCAAGTCTGGTGACCTGATCATGAAACTGGATGATGCCCAAGTACGTGGCATGACGCTGAATGATGCAGTTAAACGCATGCGTGGCGTTCCAGACACCAAAATTACATTGACCGTGATTCGTAAAGGCGAGGACAAACCGCTGACCTTCACCCTGACACGCGCCATTATCAAGTCACAAAGCGTGAAGAACAAATGGATTGAACAAGGTTACGGCTATGTTCGCATCACCCAGTTCCAGGAACGCACTGGTGAAGATTTGGCCAGAGCGCTCAAAAACTTGCGTGCAGAAAATAAAGGTCCGCTCAAAGGCTTGGTGCTCGACCTGCGTAACAACCCAGGCGGGTTACTGGATGCGGCCGTAGGCGTCTCTGCCGCGTTCCTGCCCAAGGATGACTTGGTTGTGTACACCGAAGGTCGTGTCGCAGACTCCAAGATGCGTCTGAATGCAACCCCTCTGGATTATGCGCGTCGCGGCAAGTCTGATTACCTCAAAGATTTGCCAGAAGAGTTTAAATCGGTGCCTATCGTCGTGCTGATCAATGCCGGCTCAGCCTCTGCTTCAGAAATTGTGGCTGGGGCGTTGCAAGACCACAAACGCGCAACCATTATGGGCATCCAAAGCTTTGGCAAGGGCTCTGTGCAAACCATATTGCCAATGAACAATGGCAGCGCAATCAAACTGACCACAGCGCGCTATTTCACGCCAAATGGCCGTTCGATTCAAGCCAAGGGCATTGTGCCGGACGTGACGGTGGATGATGGTTCCGATCCTAGCCTGAGCCTGCATGAAGCAGACTTGAAGCGCCACTTGTCCAACCCGACCGATGGCAAGAATGCGACTGACAGCAAATCCGTTGACGAGGCGAAATCACGCGCCGCTGCTGAAAAACTCAAGGAAGAAAAACATGCTGAAACACGTGGCCCGATTGAGCCAGCCACTCAGGATGACTTCCAGTTTGTTCAGGCTATGAACTTACTCAAAGGCTTGCCTGTTCAAAAAGCGCCAGAACCTGCTAAAGTAAGCGCAACCAAACCATAATGTTCTGCCTGTTTGCACCCGCAGGTGTAAACAGGCCTTACTTGAGACACCACTATGCTGAACTTGCCGCCGCTGACACTAGACAAAGCCATCGCCGTCATGGATATGGGTTTGCGTACGGTGTTCAGCCCGGCAGTCTCCAGCCGCCCTTACCCACCCGCGGAAACCACCCCCGACACGTTAAGTGACCGTGAACGCAAACATGCTGCGGCACTCATGCGCATCAATCATGTCGGCGAAGTCTGCGCACAAGCCTTGTACAGTGGCCAAGCCCTGGTTTCACGTGATCCGGCCAATGTAGAGGCGCTTAAACAAGCGTCTCGTGAAGAGGTGGATCATCTTGCCTGGTGCGAACAACGGATTCAAGAGTTGGGGGGGCGCAAGAGTCTGCTCAATCCACTCTGGTACGGTGCCAGTTTTGGCATGGGTATCACAGCCGGCCTGCTTGGCGACAAGTGGAATCTGGGCTTTCTGGCCGAAACAGAACATCAGGTGTCAGCGCATTTGCAAAGTCACCTGCAACAGCTCCCGGCTCACGATACCGCATCAAAAGCGATTGTGGCGCAAATGAAAGAAGACGAAGAGCACCACGCCCATACCGCAGAGCAACTGGGCGGCGCCAGGTTGCCAGCACCAGTCAAACTGGCCATGCGGCTGGCTTCAAAAGTGATGACGCGCACCGCGTATCACTTGTAATGATTTGTAGTAACCTAGAGTCAACCATGCAAAAATTTAGTGACAATCTTCTGATGCTGGACAGTGCGGATCACGTCAAACGCATTGAACTGTATGATGAAAGCAATCAGCCTGCCGGGATCATCGAGAACAAACCTGGCACCCAAGGCTCCATCAAGATTTACCATCATCTGTTCAAAGTCTTTGGTGAAATTAACACCGATGCAGCGGTAGAGGGATTGGCCTTATACGCCGAACATACCGAGGATGCGGAAGATCATCCAGGCAAGCATCCCAATATCGACCGCTTGCTCAATGTGTTAGATAAAGAGCTAACGCTCAATATCAAGCTCATTACCGAGTAGCTCCAAACAAAAAAGCCTCTAACACTAGAGGCTTTTTTAATGTCCAGTCACGCAATCGCCGCGAGATGCCGGACGATGGGCGGGTGATAGATAAACTCGAGCAAATGGCCGACACTGTCGAGGCAGTAAAAGCCACGAGAGCCGTCCCGATGGCTTTTTGGCGCTTCTGTAATGCGCACATCATGCGCCACCATATGCGCATACCAGTCATCCACCGCCTGCGCATCTGTCAGCACAAAGCCAATATGATCCAGCCGTTGCATCGGGTCCGGTGTATAACTGACGCGGTGCAAGGCAAACACATCGCCATGATTGGTCAAATACACATTGTCAGGGTCGGGCTGCCACTCGATCTGCATGCCCACTACCCGCGTATAAAAATCAACGGCTGACTCCAGCTCCTTGATAAACAGCGCGACGTGACGAATGCCTATCATGCCTTTTGGAATACTCATGCTACGCTCCGTTGATTGATCATGCCAGCCAGTGTCATCATGCGTAGATTAGTCAAAGGTCGGCGCCTTGATTTCGAACCCGTGTGTGATCTCGCAGGCTTTTTGCAGCATGATGCTGGCCGAGCAATATTTTTCGGCAGACAGTTTTACCGCACGCTCCACTTGGGACGCATTCAGGCCTTCACCCGTCACCACAAAATGCACATGAATTTTGGTAAACACCTTGGGCACCGTATCAGCACGCTCTGCCTGAATCTGCGCCACACAGTCGACAATGGGCTGACGGGCTTTCTTCAGGATCGTCACCACGTCAAATGAAGTGCATGCGCCCATCCCGATCAGCAGCATCTCCATGGGACGCATGCCAATATTACGGCCACCATTTTCTGGTGCACCATCGAGTACCACGGCATGGCCTGTTTCAGACTCACCGACAAAACTGACCCCATCTATCCACTTCACCTGGACTTGCATCTAAACTCTCATTTCACAAGGATAAAAACGTATGATACCGACACGGGTATTATTTACTTCACGCCCAGCAACTCAACATCAAACACCAAAGGCGCATTCGGCGGAATCACACCACCTGCACCACGGGCACCGTAGCCCATCTCAGAAGGGATAATCAAGGTGCGCTTGCCGCCCACTTTCATGCCCTGCACCCCCGTATCCCAACCTTCAATCACTTGGCCACCACCAAGAAAAAAGTTAAACGGCGAATTGCGATCCAGGCTGCTATCGAATTTCTGGCCTTTATGATCGGATTTGTTGGCGTCATAGAGCCAACCGGTGTAATGCACAGTGACATTAAAACCAACTTCAGCCTCGCGACCAGTGCCTACCACCGTATCAATTTTTTGTAATTCAGTCACCTTGGCAGACATTTGCGTAGCTTCCTTTGTATTCGCAGAGTTAGATTGCGCCTGGCAACCCGTCATGGTCAACAGCATCAACAAACTGCAACCGATTAATTTCATTCCAGATTTCATGTATTTGCTCCCAGAAAACGTCCGTCATTTTACGCGCTTTTATCCACAAATTCTTTAGTGTGTTGTTCAACCCAGATTTTCTATTAGGACTTGAAATGACAACGAAGGACAGTTTGATGGATTTTTTACGGAAATTTGAGGGTAATAGTCATTCTATTGGCCGAAAATTTACGCAAAAAAGACGCAAAATGGACAAGTTGGCATTCAAGTAGATTGAAAATCGCCTAATGGAAAATCTGGGTTCAATAACCTTCTATCAGTTGTTTTAATAACAGATCCTGCACCGCACGCACGGCCGATGCCCGCGCATGGTTAGCGACGATCACCAGCACATAGCGCTTGCCCGCCTGATCCTGCACATAGCCAGCCAGACTGCTCACGCCCTCAAGCGAGCCGGTTTTGAGATAAGCCATGCCTTTGCTCGTGCTATCGGCCAGTCGCTTTTTGGTGGTGCCATCCATGCCTAAAATAGGCAAAGAAGCCATAAACACCGGCATCGCCGGACGCTGATAGGCTGTGACGAGCAACTGCGCCAAATGTTCCGCACTGATACGTTCATTGCGCGATAACCCAGACCCATTTTCAAGCACCAGCTCAGAAAACACCAAACCACGCTGACGCAAAACCTGCTTGAGTGCCAAAGCAGCTCCGGCTTCATCCGCGGGCGTAAACCCGGCATCTTGCGCAATCGTCAGCATCACCTGGCGCGCCATGACATTATTGCTCCACTTATTGATGTCGCGCACCACCGAATCCAGCGGTGGCGATGACCAGGTCGTGAGCGGGATCGCCGCATCCGTGACCGGAGCCAGTGCCAATTGTCCGTTAAACTGCCCGCCCAATTGCGCCCACAGTTTTTTAAACGTGGCATACACATATTGCGTATCAGACAGCACACTCAACTCAAGGTAGCGCTCATCACACTGCTCGGGCAGTGTGCCACTAAAGGCCACGGTGACCCCATCCGGCTGCGGGGTGACGCTGTAATGCAAGTCACTGCGCCAGTCATTGCAGGCCCCTTTGCGCGCTTGCATGGTGTTGATGATATGGATATTCGGCAACTCAAATTCTTGCGCGATGAGCACGGCGGGCTTATTCGCCTGACTGCTGACCGAAAAACGGAAGCTGGTATTGCGGCCATTGAGCAATAGCGCACTGGGGTTGGCGTTGTAGGCGCGCCAAGGTTCATCATCCAGCACGGGCCGTTGGCTGACTTCAGGCGCATATAGGGTTAAATCGAGTAGCAGATTGCCTTTGATCTGGCGCACGCCTTGTTGCTGTATTTGTTGCAACAAGCGCCAGAACTCTGCAACATTGAGTGCCGGGTCACCTGCGCCTTTGATGATCAAATCACCCTCAAGCACGCCTTGATTGAGCGGCCCATTGCGATAGACTTCGGTTTTCCAGCGATAGGCAGGCGTCAGCGCCTCTAGCGCAGCATAGGTGGTGACCAGCTTCATGACGCTGGCGGGATTCATGGCTTTGGACGCATGATGGCTGATCAAAGGCGGCCCGCCTTCCACCGGCTGTACAACAATTGCTACACTCTCAAGCGGCAGCTGCGCTTTGGCGAGTGCGTCTTGCAAACTGGCGGGCAAGGCCGCCTGCACCAGCGCCGGCCACAGACTGGCAAACAGTAGCCACCAGCGCATTACATGCTCTCCATCACCGCTGCCCGTGTAGCTTCCACCAGATGCTGCTGATCTGATTGCGTCAGGCAATAGGGTGGCATCCAGTACACGGTATTGCCGATTGGCCGCAACAGCAGGCCATGCTTCAAGGCCGCGGCATAACAATCCCGCGCGAACTGCGGGTTTTGCGTCACGACCTCAAAAGCCGTAATCATGCCGCGCTGGCGAACATGCTGCATTTCAAAATCATAGTGCTCAACGGCGCTCAGCAAAGTCTGCGCTGTCTCACGGTTTTGCCCCAGCACATCCGAAGCTTCAAACAGCGCCAATGTGGCCAACGCGGCACTACAAGCCAGCGGATTACCGGTATAACTATGGCTATGTAAAAAGCCTTTGACGGTCTGGTCATGATAGAACGCCCCATACACATCATCGGTGGTCAACACCACGGACAAAGGTAAGTAACCGCCGGTGATGCCTTTAGACAGGCAAATAAAATCAGCAATCTCACTCACTTTTTCACCCGCCTGTTCGCAGGCAAACAGCGTACCAGTGCGGCCAAAACCGACAGCAATTTCATCGGCAATTAAATGCACCTGATAACGGCTGCAAACTTCTCGCGCCCGTTGCAAATAAACCGGGTGATACATCGCCATGCCTGCTGCACCTTGCACCAAAGGTTCGATAATAAACGCAGCCAGGGTGGCATGATGCGCGGCCAGATAGGCTTCCAGCGCCTCAGCACAACGCAAAGCGTAGGCCTCTGCAGACTCACCCGCTTCAGCCAACCGACTATCCGGGCTGGGCATTTGTGCCGACTGCAAAATCAGGGGTGCATAGGTGTCTTTAAAAATGGCGACATCGGTCACACTGAGTGCACCCAGCGTTTCGCCGTGATAGCTGTTTTGCAAGCTAATGAATTTGGTTTTTTCCGGTTGTCCGATATTGCGCCAGTAATGAAAACTCATTTTCAGCGCGATCTCGGTGGCACTGGCACCATCCGAGCCATAAAAGGCGTGACCCAAGCCAGTTAATGCCGACAGCTGTTCTGAAAGCGCCACCACGGGTTCGTGCGTAAATCCGGCCAGCATCACATGCTCTAACTGATCAAGCTGGGATTTAATCGCCTCTTTGATGACGGGCTGGTTATGCCCAAATAAATTGACCCACCAACTGCTGACGGCATCGAGGTAACCCTTGCCTTCACTATCGAACAACCAGGCCCCTTCGCCACGCGCAATCGGCACCAGAGGATAGCGCTCATGATGCTTCATTTGCGTGCAAGGGTGCCAGACGGCACGCAGGGAGCGTTGTAATAACTCAGGGTTGTTCAATGGTAATCCACTTCTCTTTGGTGTTTAATCGCTAGCACCATCACTAAATTTGCGAGCTCATCATATTGATAGCGCGCCAAATAGCCTGTGCTGCCATGCGAAATCACTAACTCTCTTAAACCGTTTGGTAGCTGCCTGCCAACTAAAGGATGCTTTTTTAACAAATCAATCCCATCACTGATCACAAACAAAATGTGATTCGCCAACTCGAGATGATCTTGATGCAACATGCTGAGCCGAATCAAATCTTCTCGCGCATCAAGCGCATATTCCACTCGGCAGAGTTGCTGGCTCATTTTTTATCTTTTACTGGAATCAAGTCGGGCAGAGGCTGGCCATTCAACTTTGCTCGCACATACGCATGCACATCCTCAGCCGCATAAGAAATACCAGTTTCACGATAATGCTGTAAAGATGCCTCAGCCCGTGCCATAAATGCGCGTTCTTGTTCTTCACGTGCAGCCTTTTCTGCAATGGCTTCTACCATAAATGCGTGAGCAGTTTTGTCTGTGTTTGACACTAAGTTACTCACCCGATCTTTTAAACTATCGGGTAACTTTAAGCTGGTGGTTGCCATGATTTTCCCCTCAAACCGAAAAAGTGTTACCAAAGTAACACCACAACCTTTACCTGTCAAATGCTGCTTTGTGCTATAGTGCGCATCTTATTGATTTATATGCATAATCCATGCAAAAAACACGTAAACACCTCGAACTGCTGGCCCCGGCCAAAAATGCTGATTTTGGCATCGAAGCCATCAACCATGGCGCCGATGCCGTCTATATTGGTGGCCCGGCGTTTGGTGCACGCGCCAAGGCACCCAATACCGTGCAGGACATTGCCAGGCTGGTCACGCATGCACATCGCTTTCATGCCGAGGTGTTTGTCGCGCTCAATACGATTTTTCATGACAACGAGCTTGAAGGCGTGCGCCTGCTGGTGCATCAATTGTATGACTGTGGCGTCGATGCGCTGATCGTGCAGGACATGGGCTTGCTGGAGATGGACTTGCCGCCGATTCAGCTGCATGCCAGTACGCAAACCGATATCCGTACCGTCGAAAAAGCACAATTTTTAGACCAGGTCGGCTTTAGCCAGCTGGTGCTGGCGCGCGAACTGGATATTGCCACGGTAAAGAAAATTGCCGATGCGACCACCGCCAACCTGGAGTACTTTATCCACGGCGCCTTGTGCGTGGCATTTAGTGGCCAGTGTTTTATCAGCCATGCGCATACTGGCCGCAGCGCCAACCGCGGTGAGTGCTCGCAAGAGTGCCGTTTGCCCTACACGCTGGAGGATCAGAAAGGTCGCATCATCGGCAAAGACAAGCATTATTTGTCGATGAAAGACAACGACCAGAGCGCCAACCTGCGCGCCTTGATTGCGGCAGGCGTCAGTAGCTTTAAAATCGAGGGCCGCTACAAAGACTTGCCTTATGTGAAAAACGCCACCGCGCATTATCGGCAATTGCTGGACGAGATTCTGGAAGAGATGCCGGAATACAGCAAATCTTCGGCCGGACATGCGACGTACACCTTCACCCCGCAACCGGAAAAAACCTTTAACCGCAGCGCCACCGATTATTTTGCCAATGGCCGCCAGGCGGATATTGGCGCGTTTGATACGCCGAAGTTTGCCGGGGAAGAATTGGGCAAAGTGCGTAAGGTGGGTAAAGATTTTATTGATGTGGCGACCGAAATCGAGCTACACAACGGTGACGGCGTGTGCTTTTTTGACGTGCATAAAGAGCTCGTCGGCCTGCGCGTTAATACTGTGCAAAGCCTGGACAAATACACACAACGGTTATTCCCCAATGAAATGCCAGCGGATATCCGCAACAACACGCAGCTATACCGCAACCGCGACCATGCGTTTATGCGACTGCTGGAAAAAGAATCGGCAACACGCAAAATCGCCCTCGATGCTGTGCTGTATGAAACCCGTGACGGTTTTGCACTGACCCTCACCGATGAACAAGGCTTTAGCGCCACTGCGCAATGTGCCGCCGAAAAACAGCCTGCCAACGATGCAGAAAAAGCCGCCGCCTCCCTGCGTGAAAACCTTTCCAAACTGGGCAATACCGACTTCGTCGCCAATGACATTGGCCTGGAATTGACCCAACTCTGGTTTCTGCCCGCCTCAGTCGTCAACCAATTACGCCGTGAAGCCATCGACCAATTACAAGCCGTCCGCACCTTGGGCTATGAGCGCCCAGCATTAAGAGCAGCCGCGGAACCGCCTGCACTTTATCCGCAAGACAGTCTGAGTTATCTGGCTAACGTCTATAACCAGAAAGCACGCGAGTTTTACCACAAGCACGGCGTCAAACTCATCGCCAGTGCGTATGAAGCGAATGAAACGCTAGACGAAGTGCCGGTGATGATCACCAAGCACTGCCTGCGCTTTAGCCATGGCCTGTGCCCCAAAGAAGCCAAAGGTGTCATCGGTGTACAAGGCACGGTGACGGCTGAGCCAATGACACTGATTAGCGGTAACGACAGGTATACACTCAAATTCGACTGCAAACCGTGCGAAATGCGTGTGATGGGCAAAGTGCGAAAACATATTTTGCAAATCCCGCCGCCGCAGCCGATAACATTTTTCGATAAACGTCCGGCATAAGCCCCTGCTCAACGCCACCAGCCGCACTTGGGAGTCTGAAAAAGCATGACCGATTACGCATACCTGATTAAAGTGGCCATCGCCCTCATCGCCATCGTCAACCCCATCGGTTGCCTGCCGATTTTCATCAGCGCCACCAGCGGCTGGAGTAAAGAAGAGCGCTCGCGCACAGCCCGCACTGTCGCCATCACCGTCATGATTGTGCTAGGGGTCTCAGCCTTTTTTGGTGACCTGATTCTGGACTTTTTTGGCATCACCATCCCCTCGTTTCAGGTCGGTGGCGGTATTTTGCTCTTACTGATCTCCATCTCCATGATGCACGGCAAACAAAGCGCCACGCGCCAAACACCTGAAGAAGCGCAAGACTTAAGCGAACGTGAAGTTATCGCCATCGTCCCACTCAGCATCCCGCTATTAGCCGGCCCCGGTGCCATTTCCAGCATGATCCTCACCGCTCAGCAACATCCCGGCTTTTGGGGGCACTTGAGCCTGATGTTACCAATTGCCTTGATCTCATTATTTATCTGGGGACTGTTACAACTGGCCGATGGCATTACCCACTACCTGGGCAAGATCGGGATTAATATCGTGACGCGCTTAATGGGCCTGATTCTGGCCGCGATGTCGGTGGAGTTTATTGCGCATGGGCTGGAGGGGTTGTTTCCCAAGGTGTTTGGATAGATCGGTTGACGTCTCGTCTGGTTTTCCGAATACAAATTATAGAGTGCACAAACAGTTATCCAGCGGACTCGTTAAACCTCATTGGCATTAAGCACCTTGCCACCCTCCAAAGCCTCAAGGTAGCACTCAAGGTTTCCCGAAATTTTCTCAAGAATACGGGGAAAATATGGAACCAGATCATCAAAGCGTTCGGTAGTAAGGTCGGGGCCACCATGGTAGTCATGGCAATGTTTTAGGATGTCGCTGCGTTCCTCGTTAGATAGTTGTGAAAGCGGATCACGGTCATTATAGTCGTGAAGGCCCGATAGATGGATAAACGCACACCCGAACTTGTACACGGACTGTGTCCACCCCTGAAGATTCTGAGCAAGCTCAACCATTTCTTTATCAGTAACCTTCGCGCTCGAAGTTGCTTGCGCCCATTTTTCGCCACGAACTGACGCACCGATGAGTAGTTCCCTGCGCTCTAAACTTTGTGTAAGCAAGTAAATCACACGGACCATCGAATCCAACTCTTGCCTCAACACGGAAACCATTTGTCCAGCAAGTCTGGCACCTGCAAGAAGTTCCATTGCTCGCTGATGCTCAAGCGAACGACTGCGGACTTGACGGAGAAAGATCGAGAGATTTGACATACAGAATTTAGTGTAGTCAGTTTTTAGCTGTTCCTCATCAACGTACTGACAGCAATATCTTCGTCAATTTCTGGCCAGTGAATACCTATTCCCTTGCCGATTAAGCGCCAATTTTTACGTTGATTTTCGCTCGCATCTCTTAATCTGGGAAACCATTCCAAAGGAGCTGAGATTTCGCGACCGTCTGCCACGACAATGTGTAAAGCGTCATTTTTAAAACTCACGTCAACTGCATGGGCGTCTAGCTTAACTGCCAAAGTGCTCATTCCATTTCTCCACAAATAGCTCACGGTGTTGAATCACTAACATTCTTACTTTTTTCAGCTCATGGCTTCTAAACTCTGTTGAACTTGAGAGCTCTACAGGGTTAAGCCAAAACTTAGCCACTTTATCCCCATGCTCAACATGAATATGAGGCGGCTCATTGCCTTCTTGGCTAAAAAAGAAAAACCTAAATCCTTGGGCTAGTAATATTGTAGGCATTTAAGTCCCTGAATGACATCGTCCTATGAAAACTAGCGTAATTTAATATTCATTGTTTTGCAATGGACACATTGCATGCCATTCAACAGAAGCAGTTTCTATAGATTCCCAAAAGTATACTCCGCCTGATAAAAACTATCCCTCGCCCAATCAATCACATAGCGGTAAAATAGCGTTTTTTAACGAAACCCGCACATCTTGAATTCTTCTGTTCTGCAACCCTCCAAATCGTCGCATCAATGGAAGCCTAACGTCACCGTTGCGGCCATCATCGAGCAAGATGGCAAGTTTCTGTTAGTGGAAGAAACCACGGACAGAGGCAATCGCTTTAACCAGCCCGCCGGGCATCTGGAAGAAAACGAGACCATTATTGCCGCGGCGATCCGCGAGACGCTGGAAGAGACGGCTTACGATTTCACGCCAGAAGCGATTGTGGGCATTTATCACTGGCAGCATCCGCTTAATGGCATTACCTATTTGCGTTTTGCCTTTACTGGCAAATTGGGTGCGCATTATCCAGAGCAGGCCTTGGATGATGGTATTCTCCGCACAGTGTGGAAAACCGAAGCCGAGATTGCGGCCGAAGGCGAGTTGATGCGTAGCCCGCAAGTATTGTTGTGCGTACAAGACTACCTCGCCGGCAAACGTTATTCTTTAGACATTTTGAAGCATTTGGGCCAAGCATTATGAGTAAGCCACATGTGATCGTCGGTTTGTCCGGCGGTGTTGACTCTTCCGTGACCGCTTTGTTGTTGAAACAGCAAGGCTATGAGGTCACCGGTTTATTCATGAAGAACTGGGAAGACGATGATACGGATGAGTATTGTTCTTCTCGCCAGGACCTGATTGATGCGGTTTCTGCGGCCGATAGAATTGGCATCGACATTGAAACCGTGAATTTTAGCGCCGAGTATAAAGAGCGAGTGTTCGCTAACTTTTTACAGGAATATCAGGCGGGCCGCACGCCCAACCCGGATATTCTGTGTAACGCCGAGATCAAGTTCAAGGCGTTTTTGGACCATGCCATGGGGATGGGCGCAGACTTAATCGCCACGGGACATTATGCTCAAGTGCGTGAAAACCCGATTCAGCCGGGCAATTTTCAACTGCTTAAAGCCGATGATGGCAGCAAAGACCAGAGTTACTTTTTGTCACGCCTGAATCAGGCGCAGTTGTCAAAAACGCTGTTTCCGTTGGGCAAATATCTCAAGCGTGAAGTGCGTGAAATTGCACGGGAATATGGCCTGGCCAATGCCGAGAAAAAGGATTCAACTGGTATCTGCTTTATTGGCGAGCGGCCGTTTCAGGAGTTTTTACAGCGCTACCTGCCGCGCCATCCTGGCGTGATGCGTTCGCCCGAAGGCAAAGTGGTGGGCGAGCATGAAGGCTTGATGTATTACACCATTGGTCAGCGCCAGGGGCTCAAGATAGGCGGTAGCCGTGAAAGCAATGGCGAGCCGTGGTTTGTCGCCGCCAAGCATATGGCCGATAACGAGCTTATTGTGGTACAAGGCCATGATCACCCGCTTCTGAAATCCGACGGGCTGAAAGCGGGACAACTGCACTGGATTAGTGGCGAAGAGCCGCGTACCAACTGGGTATATGCGGCCAAAACCCGTTATCGCCAGCCGGATGCGCCTTGCGAGGTCGATGCGGTGAATGCAGAAGAAGCAACTATTCGCTTTGGTCAGCATCAATGGGCCATCACACCGGGGCAAAGTGTGGTCGTTTACGAAAGCAACGTCTGTCTGGGCGGCGGCATCATCACGGGTGCGCTTTAACCAGGGTTGAGATCGCAAGCGCGAGGCATGGTTATTGCTTTTGTTTACACCATTTAATCAAAATACACTGCCAAGTGACAAGGAATGACACCTGATGGCCTACGTCTTAAAAAATAACCAAGGTGCGATTATTGCGGCCAGCCCGGATACGCAAGTGGCTGCGGACTGGGTGGAAATAGATAATACCGACACAGAGTATTTGTGTTTTCTGGATGACGAACTCAAAAGGCACCACACCTTCCGTGAGAGTGACATTCAGCTCGCGCGCGTGCTTGAAGACCTGATTGGCATTTTGATTGAGCGTAACCTGATCAGCTTTACCGACTTCCCGAGCCCCGCACAAAAACGCTTGAACGAGCGTCAAACCTTGCGTCACAAAAACAAGCTGCATTTGCTGGGCGATGACGATTTGGGCCCACTCTAGCAGCAGTCGTCAACCGACAATGCCCCATCTTGGCTAGTAGGTCAGTTCAACCTGAAATTTCACATTCCGGCCCGGGCCGTACATACCCAGGCCGCCCATGGTGCCATCCAGGCGATACAGCGTATTTTTGAGATTTTCACCGATCAGTCGTAACGTCACATGTTTACTCGCCTGCCAACGGGCACCTGCATTCCAAAGCGCATAGCCGTCCTGTGTCCCAAACCGGTAAGGGCTGGCGGTGGTGCCATCCCCACTTAACAGGATATCCCGGTCAGAAACCTTGCGGTAACTGAGGTTCAGATCGACTGCCTCTGAGAGCACGGCGCCCAGCTGCACATTGAAGGCATTGCCTGGCGCGGTATACAACGGCGCACTGACCAGCCCGGTATTAATCCCGCCATTGATTCTGTAATACGCACTACGCAGATACCACCCACGATATTGCAAAAAGCTTTCAACCTCAACCCCGTTTCTGCGCTCCCAACCATCTTGCGCAAGATTGCCATTGGCATCTTCACGCAATGAGGTCAGCAAATGCGAGGTATAGGTGTGATAAAAATTCAGCTTGCCTGAAAACCAGATAGTGCTATTGAACAAGTGCGGTGTTTGATAACTCACCCCGGCCTCGGTGGTTTCAGAGCGCTGCGGCACATACAAATCCCCACAAATCTGCGACTTCGGCCCCTTGGTTGTCATGACTTGCGCACGACAACGGCTGAACGGCCCCTGCGTAAAATATTCATCAATCAGGGGCGGCCTGAAGCCTTGCCCGTAATTGCTGTAAAAGGTTAGTTTGTCGGGGTTTTGTTTGGCTAAGGTATCATAGGCCAGGCCCAGACTCCAGGTCTCTTGTTTGAATTTGATGGTGCTTGCCTGGCCATAGGGAGCGAGCAAGGCCAAAGTCCCTCCATCAGCCTCTACTTGATAACGGTCCTGGCGATAGCCCGGGATCACTGAAAATGCGCCGAACTCAAACTTTGGTTGCACATAAACGGCATGAAATGACTTGCGCCCTGGCGGCGCTGAGGCATTAAAGCCATCGGGATAAAGCGCTTGTAACGCGGTCTTCCGATTGTCGAAGAAGCGTGTAATTTCACGTTCGCTGGCGTTGTATTGATAGCCCGTCAGTAACGAAACAGACCATAGATCTTTCTCAGCAAAGATTGCCCGGTTGCTCAGGTCTACGGTGTTTGTTTTATATTCATACGTATCCGTCAAATTGCCGCGGCAAGTCGTGGTATCCGCGGGATTTGTCGTATTGATGACACCCTGACACTGCCTTTGCAAGGCATTAAACGTGGAGTTGAACGGCGCACCTTGCCCAATCAGGTCTTGCAAATGCGTATGCCCGGCGCCGATAGTGCCCTTAAAGTTGATCCACGGGTGTTGAGGATCGTAGTTCACTGTCTCTGACCAGGTGAGATCATCCACCGAACGCACCACATTGCCAAAGAAACCGGGTTGCCCGCCTGTCGCATCATAAGGTTGCAGTCCGGTATCCTCAAACTTCACCACAGAGGTCACCAACTGCAAGTCTTCGGTTGGAAACACACTGACCTTGAGCAACTGTGAAATAGATTCAATCGCAGAACTTTGTAGCTTGGAGCCATCGCCCAAGGTCAAATTATTGGCCTGCCGATTGGAATAGTTATACAAAATATCCACGCGTTCATCGGGGCGCGCATACAGCAGATAGGAACGTGAATATTCATCGCTGTTATTGCCATAGCCAAACTTGGCCTTGCCGCCATAGTGTTGGCCGGGTTTTAAAAAGTCTTCAGCATTTTTAGTCGTCGCATTGACGGTGCCGCCCAGTGATCCGGAACCACTCGAAATCTGCGGCCCACGTTGCACCTCTATGCTTTTTAATAATTCCGGCTCGATAAATGTCCCGCCCATACGGTATTTCTCAAATCCTTTGGGCACGCCATCCACTTTCACCAGCACGTCTTCATTGTCCACGTAGCCACGAATCCCAAACGTCATGCCACTCGGCCGTGGTCCGCCAGAGATAGACACCCCTGGCACGGCTCTGACCGCATCAAAAATATTGCTGGGCTGGGCACGTTGCAATTGTTCGCTGGTAATGGTGGTAACCGGCAAGGTTGGATTGATCCCAGTCTCGGGCGCTTTTTGTTTTTTTTCCTGGATGGTGACCTCAGGCAGCGTATGCACCTCCTCGGCCACTGGCTGTTTTATCGTGGGTGCTGGAGACGCAGGGGGCGTTTGCACGTCCGTTGCCTCCACGTCTGGTATTGGCTGCTCAGCCCAGGCGGCGTGAGGCCAAAAAAAACAGGCGAGCCAACACAGCCCCACAGACAAGGTTAACCTTGTGCGAATGAAGCTTTTTTCAGGCAGGCAACTGGAGAGGATCGCAAGAGAGCGAGCCCGCTTTAAACCGGTGATGTTCATTTAACGAAAATAAGTGGGCGCGCAAGAAAGGGGCTAAACAGCCCCTTTGCCATGGTCAGCCGAATGGGAATCAGGCTTGTTTTTTTGCGTTGCGGCGCGCGACAAATGCCATCAAACCCAGCCCCAAGCCCATCAGACTAAAGGCCTCAGGTTCAGGCACCGGTGTCACAGTAGGCACAGACACGGCGGCCAATGCCAATTGATCCAAACTCATACTGGATGAATTGGCATTGAATTTAAAGGTATACAGGCTGGAAGCGGCGACATTGCTCCATTTCCAATACAACTCTTGTTCAGCAGTTGCCCCTCCCATCACGGTGCCTTGATCTTCGTTGAACTGCAACACGGAAGTCGCTGTAATGCCATTCAAGGTTGCTGAACTGTTGGCCAGGGTGCCCAAGGTTGCAATACGCAGATAGACATCAAACAGGCCTGTGCTGGCACCGCTCAAGGTCGCGGTGAATGCCGTAGCGCCAGAGAAACTATAAATATTGCCCCCGCCAGTGATAAAAGCACCGCCTGTGGTTTCTTGCACAGAAGCGGTGATCCCGGCAGTCACAGCGACATCTGGTGTATTGTCATTGGTGCTGTTAAAGACGTTCCACTCAGCATAACTCGCTGGTGTCAGACTCCCCCAGGGATTGGCGGTGTCCCATACTGCCTGGGTCGCAAACGCGGAACTATTGAACAGCATGCCTAAGGTGAATGCCAAAGCTGAAAATTTCATGATTTATTTCTCCTCAACGAGCGCTTGTGCCCCTTCCTCTCGAAGGCCATCGCGCCATTTTTTTAAAATGAAGTCTCACGGACCCACACCGTTGAGTATTTCAATCGCCACGCTTTGCGCATGGCAATAAAATTGAAATTAAAAAATAAAAGTGATGTTGTTTTAATCACGCCTGGTCAGGCGCCTTGCTTCTCCTGCCTGGACTCAAAATCAACCACATAGCGGTACTGCTTGCCGCAATCAATAATGACTTCTTTCTGGCCCCGCTTGAGCAGGCGTATATCCACTTTGATGCTACCGAAGCCATCATGAGCGATGAGCTCATCCAGCAGTTCTAGCAATCTTTTTTTGACGGGTGCATTCATTGCCTGCATAGCATGTATTGATCATGTTTTTGAGTATTCTTAAATGATAACAATTATCATTTAGTTTTGCAACGTAAAAATACGATCGGTGATTAAGCTTAAGTGGATAGATGCAGTGAGGCCAAAAGGCAGAATGAAAAAGAAGGCAGACGAGGGGAAAGCGCCGCATCACAAGGTGAACGGCTGAAGATCAACTGGAGAAAATCAAGACAGCATCCCGACAGCTTAGGACGGAATGCTGAGATAAGGTGCCCTAAGGCTGTGGCATGGTTTGCTTGAAGCTGGGACGCTTTACCAGCACCCCGTAATGTTTGGCCAGATTAGGAAACTTCTCTTGCCAGTATTTGCCTTCCCATTGCACATTTTTAAAACGCAAGTCTATGTAGCCCAGCGCAGTGCCCAGGGCAATGTCTGCCAGACTGAATGTTTCGTTGACACACCACTTTTTCTTTAGCAAGTCGTTATCAAGCACGGTCAGGCCGGCCGTCACCTTGGCAAATTGCTTTTCTATCCATGGTGCAGACTGCTGTACCTCTGGCTTGCGTTGTTCCAAGATCACCGCCACGGCAGCATCACACACACCATCGGCAAGTGACTCCCAGCGACGGACCTTGATTTTGGCTGAGTGGTCTTGCGGAATCAGGTGGGCCACCGGCGTGCGATGATCCAGATACTCGACAATCACGCGTGAATCATACAAGGCATCGCCATCATCCAGCACCAGCACAGGAACCTTACCCAACGGGTTGTGCTGGCTCACGGGACAATCCGGCGCAGACAGCACGACCTCCGTCAAAGTCAGGTCAATATGTTTTTCAATGGCGACGATACGCACTTTACGTGCATAGGGACTGTTAACCGTATATAAAAGCTGCATAGTGTGATGTGAGCCGGATTGAAGAGTACTTTTACCGAAAAAATACCCCATGACGCAATACGATGGTACAAAACTCGCTGGTCTTGGGGTGCTTTTATTATAATAGCTTTTGCCATGGGCTTAGAACGCTCATCTGCATAAATTTTAAATTGACTGAGCTGCTCATGACTACTGCATCACTTTACCAACACTTGCCCGACTACTTAAATGCCGATCTGATAGCGGCGCAAGTGCAATCGGCCCTGGCAGAAGACCTGGGCAAAGGCGACCTGACCGCTGCACTCATCCCTGCTGGTACGCAGGCCAGCGCGACCATCATCAGCCGTGAGGCTAGCATTCTCTGCGGCTGTGCCTGGGCGCAACAGTGCTTTGCGCAGTTGGATCGCAGCATCCAGCTCGAATGGCTGGTAAAAGACGGTGACCGCGTCGTCCCCAATCAAGCGCTGGTCCATATTCATGGCGACGCACGCGCCATGCTCAGTGCCGAACGCCCGGCCCTCAATTTTTTGCAAACGCTTTCTGCAGTAGCCACACATACCCGCCGCTATGTTGACGCAATTAGTGGACTCCCCACTCAAATTCTCGATACGCGCAAGACCCTGCCTGGCCTGCGCCTGGCACAAAAATATGCTGTGCTCGCTGGCGGTGGCGCCAACCAACGGCTGGCTTTGTACGATGGCATCCTGATCAAGGAAAACCATATCGCCGCCGCAGGCTCGATTGCCGCCGTGCTTGAAGCCGCCTTCGCCATGCGCAGCACGGATAATATCCAGATCGAAGTGGAAACACTGGATGAATTGCAGCAAGCGCTGGATGCCGGCGCCACCAGTATCTTGCTCGATAATTTCACGCTGGAAGACCTGCGTAAAGCTGTCGCAATCAATCAAAAGCAAGCATTGCTGGAAGCATCGGGCAATGTGGATTTAACGACGGTTAGGGCGATTGCGGAAACAGGCGTAGATAGAATATCTATTGGGGCACTGACTAAAAATATTCAGGCGGTGGATTTGAGTATGCGGATACAGATGCAGTGATAGAACATCCGCGCAGACGATTTAAATAACGCAGTAAAAAGTTATTCTTTGACGAGTATTGCTGTAGCAATCCGATGCTTAGACCTTTTATAGCCTCAGCTTACTGTCTCAAGCGAGTAACTTTATTATTTACTTGCTCGAACAAATAGATTTAAACCTGAAACATGAGCTGGTTTGAATAGCGATTTGTTTCGCCTTTACGGCGACCAATCTTTCTTATGCTTGTCCATAAGAAAGAAGGCAAAGAACAAGACACCCCAGCTTCCGCTTCTTTCCTGTGCCACTCGATTTGCCGGGCGACCATCGAAACTCGCCCTGACAAGCCGCACACGTCGTAGCTTGTTGCGGAACTCGAACAGCCGATGGCCGAAGGCTCACGCCAACCCTGCGTTGCACTCTTTTAATTAAAGCGTGCGGCAGAGGGGGACCCCGAACACCAGATGAGCGTAACGGTCAGTGGATTGAATAAAAGAATTGGTTTTTGCAAGCGTCCAAACTTCAACAGTGTGACTTTGACGAGATAAATCCCATCCCATCACGCTGAGTAGCGCAGATGAAGTGGGAGCTTTCTGCCATCAACTGTTTGAGTTCCGCAGTGGCTTGCGGTTTGTGCAAGCCGCCAGGGCGAGTTTTGATGGCAGCCCACTTTACCGAGCAACGCAAGGCAGCCGAAGGCAGTGATGGCTGGGTGTCCTCCTCTTTGGTTACTTTCTGGGGGACAAGCACCAGAAAGTAACTCGCCGAGAGGCGAAAAAATGTATCTTTAAAAAACATCACTCAAGATTCTATCTTAAATAAAACTTAACAACTCTCATCAATAAGTGACAGACTCAAATTAAAAAAACCTTTAGAAAACCCAGACTAAACACATTTCCAATCTAAGCAATGTGACCATTTCTGCCACCTCCTGATGGCATGACTCTTGCATCATTTGCAGCTAGTCTAGCCAGCATGTGACATGAATAGTCCAATCCCTGTTTCCTTGCCCAAAACCATAGAGAGCTTGCGCCTCTCGGATTTGTTACGCATGCTGGTTTCTCATGGGCATGCAGATAAAGTCCAGGCTGAAAAGCTTTATAAAGATCGCAAGCGGGACAGCTCTAAAATTCACCCGGTTGTGATTGTGGCCGAGCAAAAATGGTCGGATTTACAAAACCCCAATCAATTATTGACTGTAGAGGCCCTGAGCCGCTTTGTGGCAGAGCAGGCTGCAGTGCCTTATTATCAAATCGACCCCCTAAAACTGGACTTTAGTGCCGCGGCGCAAATTGTCTCGCAAGCCTATGCCGAGCGCCTGCGCATCATGCCGATTACGGTCAGGAATGGGGTGGCCACAATTGCGACGGCCGATCCATTCCACCAGACCTGGCTGCATGATCTGGAGCGTATGCTGAAGTTGCGCATTGAAGTGGTCATGGTGAATCCGCTGGACTTGCAGCGTTATTTGCCCGAGGTTTATCAGCTTTCTGCAGCGATTCAATCTGCCAATGCCGCCAAGGCCGGGCAAATTGTCGGCGTACAAAACTTTGAACAGTTGATCGAACTGGGCAAAGACCGCCAACTGGATGCGAATGAACAGCACGTGGTGAGCATTGTCGACTGGTTGTTTAAATATGCGTTCGAGCAGCGCGCCAGTGATATCCACCTGGAACCGCGCCGTAATCTGGGCTTGATGCGTTTTCGTATCGACGGTGTCTTGCATCAAGTGTATCAGCTGCCGAGCAATATCATGAATGCGATTACCAGCCGCATCAAGCTGCTGGGGCGGATGGACATGGTGGAGAAACGCCGCCCGCAGGATGGTCGTGTCAAAACCGTAGACACTGATGGCAAGGAGGTTGAATTACGCTTATCGACCATGCCGACCGCGTTTGGCGAAAAACTGGTGATGCGGATTTTCAAGCCGGACGTACTGGTACAGGATTTTCAGTTACTTGGTTTTTCCAAGCGTCAGGGCGAGCAATGGGCGCAGTGGACTCACCAGCCCAACGGCATCATTCTGGTCACCGGGCCAACCGGCTCGGGCAAAACCACCACGCTGTATACAACACTCAAGCAATTGGCGACCGATGAAGTCAATGTATGTACGGTAGAAGATCCGATTGAGATGATAGAGCCTGCCTTTAACCAGATGCAGGTGACACAGAATATCGGCCTGGGCTTTGCCGAAGGCATACGCACGCTGATGCGCCAAGACCCCGACATTATCATGGTCGGCGAGATCCGCGATCAGGAAACCGCCGATATGGCGATTCAAGCCGCGCTGACCGGCCACCTGGTGCTATCCACGCTGCACACCAACGATGCGCCATCCGCTGTCACGCGCTTGCTGGATTTAGGCGTGCCTGCCTACCTGATACATTCCAGCCTGCTGGGGATTATGGCGCAGCGGCTGGTGCGCACCTTGTGCCCGCATTGCAAAACAGAAGCCACCATTTCAGACGCAGAATGGGCCAGCGTTACGCGCCCGTTCAAGGCCGCCAAACCGGCAAAAATCATGAAAGCCGTGGGCTGCAAGGAGTGCCGCAACACGGGTTACCGTGGTCGCACCGGCATTTATGAGATGCTGACACTGACGCCGACCTTACGCAAACTGATCACGCCTGAGACCGATTTGATTAAGCTCAGACAAGCCGCCACGCAAGCGGGGATGCAACCTTTGATGTTAAACGGTGCTGAGAAAATTGCGGCAGGCCTGACAACCGTAGACGAAGTGCTCAAGGTTGCCCCGCCGATTGAAGTAGATTAAAGGCGCAAGGCCCGCTTATTTGCGTAAGTGCATGCGGCCATGCCACATTTGCCGCACTAAATGCTGCTTGGACAAGCGTCCAATCCAGATCACCGCAACAATATGCAATGCAATCACGGCCATCAGTAACCAACTCAACAGTGCATGAATCACAACCGGCCCCTCTTCGCCCCAAAAGGCATCGGTGCGGCTTAACCAACCAGTCAGCGCCAGCAAGGCAATCAGCATCCAGATGACATACACGGCCCATTGGCCTAGCGGATTGTGCCCGGCATGCACAGGCAGGGTTGCTTGACGCACCTCTGCAATATGAGCGCGGATGTCACGCAGGCCGGGCAGATGAAAGCGCGCACTTGGGTATGCGCTAAAACACCCGGCCATGATGCGGATCATAATGATTGCCAGCACAGCGTAGCCAACCGTGCGATGCAGCGCATCCGTTTCATACCAGACATGGCTCATCAGCCACAATGCCATCACCCCGGCTGCCACCAGCCAGTGACTCAGACGCACCCACCAGGGCCAAAGCATTGCGGATGGCTGCAACATCTCCCCACTTAGTCTTTCAAGCCGATGGCTTTGACGATCGCCAGCGTTTTCATGTCGAAGTAAATCTCAACCTTCTTACCCTCTTTGTTACGGCCATAAATTTCATAACAATTACCATCTACTTTAAATTTTTTGATGGTATAGCCTTCTGCTTCCAGTGCTTCTTTAAGGGTATCTTCTGAAGCCCACTCCTCTTTTGGATAGGATTTGCAATCCGCCGCGGCCAACGCAGCTTGTGCATGCAGCAGGCCGATTGCCAACAAGAGTGAAAAACCAATTTTTTTCATCAAAACGTCCTTTTCATGATTCAAACAATTCTACCTGGCGCAGCTCTGCCAAATTCGAAACGCCAGTCAACGCCATGGTCATTTCCAGCTCATCACGCAAAGTGCGGATCACTTTTGCTACGCCCATCGCGCCTTCTGCAGCCAGGCCCCAGATGTAAGGGCGACCAATACAAACGGCATCGGCGCCCAACGCCAGCGCTTTAAACACATCTTGCCCGGAGCGGATACCACTATCCACCAGGATTTTGCATTGGCTACCCACGGCAGCCACGATCGTTGGCAGCACTGCCGCCACTGACGGAGTGCTATCAAGCACGCGGCCACCGTGATTGGAAATGACCACGCCGTCACAGCCGCATTCCACCGCCCGCCGGGCATCCTCTACATGCATCAGACCTTTCAGTAGCAAGGGGAGGTTCACTTGCTGCCTGAGCCAGGCCACATCGTCCCAAGTCGGCGCCTGCGTCATCCAGCCATCGAACACTTGGCTTTGGCCCGCTTGCACAGGACGCATGCTCAGTGGCTGCGCCAGATTGACTGCCGAAATCCTGTCTGGTAAATCAATTAAAGCTTGCTTGACTGGCGCATCGACAGTGAACACGACTGCGCTGATACCAGCTGCCACGGCTTTATGCAATAACGCCGCGGTTTGCTCGCGGTCACCTTGCCAATAGAGCTGAAACCAGAGCGGTTGTTGTGCCTGCGCTACAATCTCGCTCACAGGTTGACTGGCTAGACTGCTCACCATCATCTGCCCCTGCTGGGCATTGCAAGCGACAGCGGTGCCAATCTCGCCATCGGCATGAAACAAGCGCTGATAAGCCACTGGCGCCAACAGGATGGGATGCGCCCATTGCTCGCCAAAAATGCTACAACTCGTGTTCGGTTGATGGAGGGGCAGGAGTGGACGTGGACAGACCTTCTTGCTTTGCCAGCCCGTTTCGTTGACCTGCAATTGCAACCCGTTCCCGGCATCTGACTGCAAATAATGCCAGACATCAGCTGGCAATTTGGCTTGCGCTTGCTGGGCAAAATAGGGGAGCAAAGGTAAGGACTGCATTCGCTTAGAGCGCCCACTGGCGCAACAGGTTATGGTAAATGCCGGTTAACTGCACCACTTCTGGCGTTTCCCCTTGTTGCTGGCGCAAGCGGACCAAGGCCATATCCATATCAAATAGCATGCGCCGTTGCGCGGCGTCGCGCACCATGCTCTGAATAAACATAAAGCTAGCCAAGCGCTCACCACGCGTGACCGGCGTCACCGCATGCACCGAGCTAGAGGGATAAATGACGATAGCACCCGCTTTGAGCTTGATGCGCTGGTCACCAAACACATCCTGCACCACCAGCTCACCGCCTTCATATTCATCCGGGTCGTTAAAAAACAGGGTAGCCGAAACATCTGCCCGTACCCGCGCACTACCATCCGGCATGTGACGCATGGCACTATCGACGTGAAATCCATAGGCATTGGTCTCACCCGCATAACGATTCACAAAAGGCGGCAAGATTTTGTCTGGCAACGCGGCCGAAAAAAATAAAGGATCGCGCTGCAATGCCTGCAACACGATCCTGCGGATTTGTGCCAGCAACGGGTCGTCTTCGGCCAGTTGCTGGTTGTTTTTAACGCTGGCTGCCTGAATACCGGCGGTTGTGCGGCCATCCACCCATTGCGCCTGCTTCAGCAAGGCACGGATAGTATGCAGCTCTTCTTCAAGCAAAACCCCCGGTAAACTTAACAGCAAATTAACTCCTAGAACTTGTACTCAGTTGTGACGATAGCCTGGCGACGGTTGCCTGGTGTCAAGAAAGCACCATTATCATAAATCGCATCATAATACGCTTTATCCAGCAAGTTCTTGATATTTAAACGCACCGCCCATTTCGGTTGTTCGTAGGCCACCATCGCATCGACGCGTGCATAGCCAGGCGCAGTATTGGGCTTGAAGGTGCCATTAACAAACAAAGTGCTCGCATTGGTGGTCGTTGGGCTATATCCATACCGGTCTGCTTTCGCCTCAACGCCACCACCAATTTTCCACCCATTACTCCAGTCATACGTTGTCCAAAGATTAAACGTAGTACGCGGCGTGTTTCTTGCCCGCTGACCATCCAGCCGGGTATCGGCATTAGTTTGAACACCAGCAGTACTAATATTCTCTGCAGCGTTGATAATCTTTGCATCCAATAAAGCGATACCAGCAAAGACATCCCAATGCTCGGTGACTTTACCAGTCAACTCAACCTCCAACCCATTTGTGCGACGACGCTTGGTCAGAATAGAGTTATTACCAAAAGCAATCAAATCAGTGTTTCGCTCCCAATCCTTGGTGGTTGTAAATATCGCTGTTCTTAAAGCTAAATCACCATCCATAAACAACCACTTGCTACCAATCTCTAATGTACGGCTGCGCTCGGGCGGTTGCTTGACTGTCGTCAACTGATACAGGTCAGCAGTTGGGCTAAATGAATTGCTGTAGGTAATGTAATAGTGTTGGTCTGTGGTTGGTTGCCATGAAAGTCCACTTCTGTAACTGTTTTGGCCATAATCAAGGTGTGGTGCAGCGCTAGTCGTGTAATCTGCCTTCATTTCATCGCGTCTTATCCCAACCAATGCCGTCCAATGTGGCATAAACTCCACGCTATCTTGTGCATATACCGCGTAGTTGTTAGCACTGAATCTTGCATATTGTGTATTGGCAGGCGTGATTGCAGTTTCCTCATCCTCACTGAACTCAGGGGCTGCGCTGGTACTCAAATTGCGCAATGAATTGCGATAGGAATGTTCATGCAGGTATTCAACGCCAGTCAAAACGGAATGGGTCATACCTGCCAGCGTCAGTTTGGTACTAAAATCTGATTGCAGGTTATAGGTTTCATAATGTTGTGTGCGAGTTACATCATTATTGCCGCCACCTAATCCAAGTCCAGCCCCCCCTGCCAAAGTTGCGTTAGGAGCAAATGCAGCGCTTGGTGTTTTTGCCCAGTAAGCGCGCTCATAATCAGCATGTCGTAATTGCGTACGCAATTGTGTGTCGTCATCAAACTTGTGCGTAAAAATACCGGTAGTGATATTGGTATCACTGTTATCAAAGTTTTGGCTTCCGCCGTAAAAGGACGAGTCATCAACTTTGTTACCAGCAATCGTGGTATTGATCGGCCGTTTGTTTACAAATGAAATACCAAAGTCTGGCACATCCCGCGTACGCAAATAGACGTGGTTTAAAAACAGCTCGTTTTCGGTACCGATACCAGCCCCAAAACTGACGGCAATCCCCTGACGATCAATCTCAGGATGATCCCCGTTTGCCGGGTTTTTACGATAGGTTTCTTCATGTCTGTCCATGACATTCACGCGAATCGCGGCAGTGTCTGTCAGCTTCTTGTTGAAGTCGCCTGTCGCCTGATGGTAATCATAATTGCCCAAGCTACCTGTCACGGTATTTTTGTCATTTAACTCAGCCATCTTGGTGACCTGGTTAATCACGCCACCCGCCTGGCCACGCCCGAACAACATCGCCGCAGAACCACGCAAGACATCTACCTGTTCCAGGTTAAATGTCTCGCGGTTGTACTGTGCGGTGTCACGCATGTTATCCAGGTAAATATCGCCAAAGGTATAAAAACCGCGCAGGTTAAAGTTATCGCCAGCACGGCCCCCTTCAGCCGCATTGACTGATAAGCCAACCACATTCCGCAAGGCTTCACGCAGTGAGCCAACTTGCTGATCATGCAGCAATTCTCTGGTTAGCGTAGTGACTGCCTGCGGCACATCTTGCGGATCCTGATAGGTTTTACCGACGCGGGTCTTGGTCGCTTGATAGCCTTTGTTAGGCGCATCTTGAATTCGTTGCGTTTTGACCTTCACCTCGGTCATGGTCTGAGTCGCGTCTGCAGTTTTTTTCTCTTCATCTGCCGCGATCGCAATCGCTGGAAGCGCCATCAACAGCGCCAAGGTCATTGTTTTTTTATTAAAGCCGGATGGCATGTTTTTTCCCTAATTCAATCTTGTTAAGTGAGTTGCTGGCTACTGGAAACAATACTCGTTGGCTTGCAAAATAGAATAAGCACGAATGATAACAATTCTCATTTTTACAATCAATGAAACATAGCGTGAACATTTATTTGTACAAATACAAATAGCCCTCAGGCCTAAGCAAAAAACTGGCCGTGACCATGCATGGGGAAAGAGTTGACGTGTAGCTGGAGGTGGCCCTTATCACAAAGTGGGCCCAACAAGGGCTAGCGCTTTGATCTACGTATCAAAGGGCTAGCATATGAATAGGTAATTACTTAAAAATCCAGGCGCAGATTGGCCTGCAAGGTTCTTGGCCGGCCGACGCCCAGTAGGCTGTTGCCTGCTGTACTCCAGTAATCTTTGTCTGTGACATTATCGACCACGACCTGAAAAGTGGCTTTTTGCTTGCCAAGCAGGGTCTTGTATCTGGCCCCTACCGACCCAATCGTGTAGCCATCTATGCTGGCTTGATTAAATGCATTCACCTGTTGCTTGCCGCTATAAAACAAGCCCGCGCTCAAAAACAGGCCAGGGACCTGCGCAATCTGGTATTCGCCAAACAGACTGGCAGTTTTCTCTGGCGTATTTTCTGGCGTATTGCCATTGCTAGCCGCGTCAGGTGTTTTCAAGGTCGCATCCATCAACAGGAAAGAGGCGGCGACAGACAGCCTCTCCGTCAACTCGCCAGTAGCAGCAAATTCCAAGCCTTGATAATTTGCATCCCCATTAACTTTGAAAGTATTGGTCACCGGATTGGTAAACGCTGCGGCGCGCTCAATATCAAAATAAGCCAATTGCAGCAAAAAGCGGTTAAACAATTGGGTTTTTACGCCAATTTCTTTTTGTCTTGATTTTGCCGGGTTCAGCAACTCGCCTGCATTGGCCCGGTTAGCTGGTGCCTGACCACTATCTTCAAACCCTTCAATGTAACTGGCGTAGAGAGAAATATTTGGCTGAAGTTTGTACATCAGCGCCACGGAGGGGATGACTTTTTTGGCGTTGAAGCGCGTAGCCGTTGCCGTGCCTGCATTGGTGGCAATGGTCTCGGTGTCATAACGACTTTGCCGCGCACCTGCCATGAGGGTCCATTGGTCTGTCAACGCCATTTGATCAAATACATACACGCCTCGATCCAGAATTGTCTGGTCAGATAAACGGTTATTGGAAACCGCCGCAAGCACAGGAACAACTCTGGGATTGAAATAGTTTTGAGCAACAGAAGTGCTGGCAAACATGGGTGTCACGCCTTCACGCTGATTACTGGTGTACCCCAAGGTGAGCTGATGCTTGATAGGACCCGTTTCCAGCAAGCCGAGTAACTCAGTTCTAAAATTGGTGTTGGTAAAGACCTGATTACGCACAAACGACACCTGAAGCTGCCCTTCTCCGGTCAGTGGGTTAAAGTTCTGAAATTGTGAAAAGTTTCGGTCGCGCTCCGTCTTGGCTCGTCCGGCTTCAAACAACCAACTCCAGTCATCACTCAAGGCATAATCGGTCCTGAACAGAATATTGGTTGCCTCAGCATCATAGTGCTGCCATTTGCCCGCCAGGTTTTGCGTCGCCGACGGCACAGGTGGCAGCGTGATTTTACCGTTGACGGCTGTCGGTACGGCAATTGCAGCCTGCTCTGAAACATCTTTGCGGTAATGCTCAAGGTCAAGCTTGAAAGACAATTTATCGTTTGCACGCCAATCCAATGCGGCTGAGACCAGACCACGGCTGCCGTCATAATGGTCAATGCCAATATCTTCGCTGCCAGTGACCACATTAAAACGTGCACCAAACTGCTGCTCAGCGCCAAAGCGCTTGCCATAGTCCACATGGGCGCTACGCGCACCAAATTCATTGGTAGACAGCGTCAGGCTTTTGTTTTCAACCTTGCCAGCCCGCTTGGTTACCAGGTTGATAATGCCAGAGGGCGGCACCAGGCCGTAATACAGAGACGAAGCCCCTTTGAGCACTTCTACCCGCTCTTTGTTTTCTAGTGGCGTATCAATCAGGTTAATAATCGGCAACGAACCATTGAGCCGGTAGTTTCCGCGGTTCTCGACCAGAATGCCTCGGATCGCAATATTGTCATAGGTCGAGCCACTCAATTGCGAGCGTGAAACCCCTGCGGTGTTCCGCAATGCGCCAAACAATGAGTTGGTCGCTTGCGCATCCAACACCTCACGCGTCACCGTGTTCACGGTCAAGGGCACGTCCAGCGGATTCATGTCTCTAAACGTCCCGACCTGTACCGTGTTTGAGTGAAAACTCTGACGACGGCTGGTCGATACCTCAACTTCACCCAGAGTTTGCTGATCGTCATCAGTGTTTGTTGCAGCTGGGGCAGAAGCAGTCTTCCCAGCCTCCCCCTGCGCCCAAACAGCCGACATCGGCAAGGCTAACAACAACGACAAATAAACTGTTTTTAATCGAATCACGGTCACACAACACTCCCATTAAATAAAGCTGGCTACTGGAGTGCGTAACTCGATGGCTGGCAAAAAACAAGATCAATCTGATTTTTATTTTCAACACCCTCAGCACCCCTCCCTGTCAGGGGCCAGTAAACATACCGGATTGCTAAGAGCTTGGCGTTTTAATAACGCCACGTAAGTGTGGCTAAAGCGCTCATGGGCGCAGCATAGTAAGCTTGGCCCGCATAGGCATAACGCAAGCTGGAGAGGTACTTCTCGTTAGTCACGTTATACAGATTCAACGCCGCGTCCCAATGCTGGTCAATCTTGTAATTTGCGACCAGATTGAGGGTGGCATAGCTGTCCTGGCGATAGCGGAAAGTACCCACGTTTTGCAAAGTGATATCCACATGCGTTTCGCTTTGCCAGTAAAGATTGGCCCCTAACTTGAGGTGTTCCACATAAGGCACTTTATACATTGCTGCGACGTGCATCTGATGCCTGGGGGTGTAAGGATTAACATTTTTGCCGTCTGAGTTCTTCAGGCTCATCAAGCGCGTATAGCCCGCATTCATGCTCAACCGATCCGTCAACTGTCCGGCAATATCAAACTCGTAGCCTTTGCTAATCGCCTCTATGCCCTCATAAATCGAGGTTGCACCTTGGGTGCCAACTTGCTGCGGCAAATGTTCTTGTTCAGTTTTGAAGAGCGCAACTGTGCTGTTTAACTGGCCATTTAGCCATTCACTTTTGACCCCCGCCTCGTAATTCTTGCCCTGCAAAGGCGGCAAGACTTTAAAGTCGCGGCCAAGCTCGGCTTGCGGCTTATAAATGCCTGTATAGCTCGCATACAACGAATGCTGATCGTTGATATCGTATACAGCCCCCAAATAAGGCGTGAGCTTGTTATCCTCTTTTACTGACTGCGGTACACCGTAACTGATCCCCTGCAAGTCGTAACTGAGCAAGCTGCCGCCAGCAGTCACTTTCAGGTCATCCATCACATTGATTCTGGCCGCTGCGTAGGTATTGATGGTGCGAGTCGAAAAATCAGCCACTTTGCTCTCTGGCCCAAAGGTTGGCAGCGGGAAGTCTGCAGCAGACTCAAAGCTTGCCAGCGGTGTGCCAATAGCACCAAAACGTGAATAGTCGCGTACATCCGCCTTGCTCAAGGTGGTTCCCAAGACCAATTCGTGTTTGCGACCTGCCAACTCTACGGGACCATTCGCATAAAAATCTAAGACATTGTCCTCCGTACGGGTATGGTATCGGCCTGGGTAGCTTAAGAGACCCAAGCCAGTCGAACGCACTTCGTTGCCATAAATGTAATGTAGTCTTGCATCAGCCTCAGTCTGCTTGTGGGTGAGCTGTCCTTTGGCTTTCCAGCCATTGGCAAACAGATGAGTCATTTCAGCGAAGCTGATATTGGTGCCTACATCCCAGTAACTCCAATGGGGGGCAGTACTATCTGAGCGTTTATAATGTCTGGGACTTCCATCAGCGTATAGCAACGGTAAACTGCCCCAGTTATTACCGCTAGAGTTATTCTGCTGATAGGTGTGGCCGACGGCCACGCTGGTACGGTCAGAAAGATCAGCTTCAATCACACCATATGCCACGTTGCGCTCATTGCTATAGCGGTCCAGATAAGAATTCTTTTCCTGATGTGCCATCACCAAACGGGCACGTACACTGCCATCCGCATTAAGCGCTCCCGAAACATCCGCATCCAGCCGACGGTTATCCCACGAGCCAGCCGTGGCATTAATCTGTGCTTTAAGATCCTTGGTCGGACGCTTGCGAATAAAGTTAATGGTCGCAGAGGGGTTACCGGTAGAAGTGAGCAAACCGTTTGCGCCACGCAACACTTCAATCCTGTCGTACAGCGCAACATCCAAGTCCCCATATTGCGTGCCATAGGTGATCGGTGTGCTTAATCCATCAATTTGAAAGTTGGTGATGTTAAACCCACGCGCCGTATATTCGCTGCGGTCTGTTTCAAATTGCTCAACACGGACCCCGGTCGCCAGCGATAACGCATCATTCACGGTCAACGCACGAAAATCATCCATGAGCTGCCGTGTAATGACCGAGATCGACTGTGGGGTGTCGCGAAGACTGGTATTCAACCGTGTGGCGGTCGCCGTCGCGTTTACAGTGTATGACTTGGTTTGCTCAGAGGGCTGATCATGGGCGACTTTGGTCGTGACTTTTACTTCTGGCAAGGCGTCGACTTCCCCCGTTTGACGCTGATCTTCAGCAAACCCTGGCTCGTGAAACGCAATAAGTAAGGCAACAAATAAACGGCGATAATGCGCGTGATGTATTAAAGATAATTGAGACATGCAATTCCCCTGACAAACAATCGCTGGCTACAGGAGAAAACACTCGTTGGCTTGCATTAAAGCATTAAATGATAACAATTATCATTAACAAAATCAACAGAGTCGGCTGGAGGCCTCTCAGGAGCGACCAGGGTCTGGCCTTGCTCGGTGATCGCACTGACCAAATTGACATCGTACAAAGCAGCCAACGTCGACAGGGCAATTTGCCTGCGCGGATAATCGCCCATAAGACGCCCGTCTTTAATCAGCACGAGCCGGTCGAATCCCTGCAAGGCCTGGTTGATATCATGCAAGATGGCGAAAATCGCATGCCCACGCTGGCGGGCAAACTGATCCATGGCGGCCATCAGTTGCCACTGCAAGCCCGGGTCGAGCGCCGCCATCGGCTCATCCACCAGCAACAGGCCTTGCTCGATATCCCACAATTGCGCAAAGACCCTGGCAAGGTGGACGCGCGCCTTTTCGCCACCGGACAGGGTATCGAACCGGCGCGACAGCAAGTGCCGGGCACACGCCAGTTCTGCCGCCTGACGCACTATCACATTTAAATCAGGGTCGACCATTCTGGCGACCCGGCCAAGACCAATCACCAGTTCAACGGGCAACCCAAAGGCGACCTCATGCGACTGTGGCAAGATGGCGCGTTGGCGGCTTAGGTCGACCAGTGACCACGTTGTCAAACAGCGCTCACGCAGCCTGACTTGGCCACCGCTGGGCAAATACTCGCGCGCGAGCAACTTGAGCAAGGTAGATTTACCGGCGCCACTGGGTCCGAGCACCGCAATCCGTTCACCTGGCTGCACGGTCATCGAGAACGGACCAAAAATATGGCCTCCCAATTTGAGCGTCACGGCTTGCAGCTCGAGCAACTGTGCAGTGCGATGGCTCATAGATGACCGCCTTTTCTGAGGCTCCCGAGCAATAGCAAGAAGAACGGCGCACCCAGCAATGCCGTGAAAATCCCAACTGGAATTTCTGCGGGAATCGCCAGCGTACGGGCCGCGGTATCAGCCAATAGCAACAGGATGGCGCCAACCAGCATGGCAAGGGGGGCTAGACGACGCTGATCAGGCCCGATCAATAAACGCACAATATGTGGGGCGACCAAGCCGATAAAACCGATCATGCCGCACCAGGCGACGGCAAATCCGCTTAATAGCGCCACCAGCACAATGACACGGCGGCGTAATTGACGCACGTGAATGCCGACATGCGCGGCGGCCGCCTCGCCGAGCGCCAGTGCATTCATGGCATTCACCAGCCGTTGCATATAGGCCAACGCGGCGATCAACAACAGTGACAACACCACCACCAGCCGCCAACTGGCACTCGCCAGCGACCCTAACGTCCAGAATGTGAGGCTACGCAGCTGTTCATCCGTCGCCAGATAGGTGCATAAGCCTATGACGGCGGTAGCCAGCGCATTGAGTGCAATCCCAGTCAATAGCAATCCGGCAATCGAATCTGCCGTGAGCCAGCGCGCCACGCCATCCAGCAAAAAGCAGACGCTTACCGCGCCGAAAAAAGCCGTCAGTGGTAACAGCCAATAGCGTAAAGTGATGGGAATCTCTATTCCCGAGCCAGCCAGCAGCACAATCGTTAACGCCGCCGCGCAGGCGGCACCACTACTCACCCCCAGCAACCCCGGATCGGCCAGCGGGTTACGAAACAGGCCTTGCGTGAGCGCGCCTGACAATCCCAAGGCAGCCCCAACCAGTGCCGCAAACAGAATGCGCGGCAATCGCAGATTCCACAGCACATAAGCACCGCCTGTGAGCGGATGAGCGGGGTCATTCAACCAGCCGATGCGCCAGTCAGCCAACGTCACGGGGACGGCCCCCGCCCAGGCCGACAATGCGAGCAGGATCAGCAAGACAAGACCCAAACCCCAGGAAGGATATGTTGCAAAACGGGTGGTTAGGCGCTCGCAGAATACCGGCCAGGCGGTTGCGCTGATCATAGGGTCATGGCCTTGCCGAGCAATTGATCAAGTGCGGCGACGGCCTGCGGCAATCGTGGCCCGAAACCTAGCATAAACATAGCTTCCAGCGCCACAATCCGGCGATGCTCCCCGGCGGGCGTCTGCGCCAGGCCAGGCAACCGCAGTGCGCCTTCGACCCCGCCAACCACTGTCAGCCCTTGCTCTGTGAACAAAACGATCTCTGGCTGCGCCGCGATCACGGCCTCGGGTGTCAACGGTTTAAAGCCCTGAAACCCCTGCACCGCATTGCGTGCGCCCACATAATGCAACATGGCCTCGGCACTGCTCCCCTGCCCCCCCACCATGACCTGGCCGGGGGCATGTGACAACACAAACAGCACACTTGGGCCCTGCCCTTTGCGTGCCAGAATCGGCGCACGCGCACGCTGCCAGTCGGCTTTGAGTTTGTCTACGCACTGCGTCGCCACTGGCGTACGATCAAGTAAACGCCCAAGCTGTTGCATGCGATCTACCACGCCTTCAAAGCGGTCATGCGCCGCCAGAATACTTAGCGGCACACCTGCCGCCTGAACTTGCCTTAGTACGGCTGGGGGCCCGGCATCCTCAGTGGCGACCACCAGGGTCGGCGCCAATGCCAGAATCCCTTCGCTGGACAGGGTGCGTGCATAGCCAACACTGGGCAGCCTGGTGGCGGCCGCCGGAAAAAGCGAAGTGGTATCTACACCGACCAAGGTCTGGCTGGCACCAAGTGCATATATCATTTCTGTCAGAGCACCGCCGATACTGACGATGCGCTGGCTCGCGGGCTCGGTGTCTGCGGCCCACACCAAAGACTGGGGCAATAGGGCTGTGATTCCCAATGCACCCGCTTGCTGTAAAAATTGCCGTCTGGCCGCCACTGAAGCGTTCATGGCATGAATACGTGTTTTCTGCTTATCCATGCCATCAAACCAACGCATCCAGATCCGCCTGACTGGCGCTATCTGGCGCACGATGGCCTTGTTCGTTACGGTGCGCCACCTCAGATAAATCCTGGCCGGTCAGGCGATAGGCTTTGGCAAAGCCAGCCACATAGCTGCCCTCTAACGGTGTTAAGGCATACAGGTGAAAGTCCGTCAGTTTGGCGATCACTTCCATAAATTTGCCAAATTTGGCATGAAACTGATCCATCACCAATACAAACGTAGCTTCATCCCTAGGCACTTCTTGCGCCTGGCATTGCAGCACAAGACGCTTTCTGGCAAATGGATGGCTGGCTGCCTGCTCGCTTTCGATAAACATCACCGAGCAACGACCGTGATGTTGCAAATTGGCGCAATGGGCGGCCAACTCACTCACATAAATATAAAACCGCTGCTCGTGCTCGACAAAAGTGGCATAGCTGGCTTCAGGCCATCCCTGATCACTGGTGGTCGCTAACTGCAGGGATTGAAACTGCCGGTGGAACGCATTGGCTTCAGTGCCAACGGCCTGTAATTTTTGTGTGTCTTGCATCGTGTTCTCCTCAAACGCACTCATCATGTTTTAGCCGCGGTAACGCTTTGCTTTTACTGCCAGTAAGAAACAAAGTGACCGCCCGCAACTGGGCCCTGTGCCCATTTGAACCTGCCGGTGCAGGCAGGTTCTGCAAGGACTAGATCAGCTTGAGCGTGCCTTTCATCATCGAGGCATGGCCGGGGAATGAGCAAAAGAAGACATAACTGGCTGATACATCCAGCTGCTTGGGTGTAAGGCTGGTCTCTGCACTCTCACCACCGCCAATCACCTGGGTGGCGGCGAGCACGCGACTGTCCTGCGGTTTGACAAAAGACTTGGCGATGCCTGCCTTCATGCCATCTTGCAATACGCCCTGTTCATCAGCCTGTTTGCTGATCACCAGGTTATGGCCCATGATGTTTTTAGCCATGGTACCGGTATGCTTCAAGCGAATAGCAAAAGAGGCACAGGCTTTGGGCACAGCAATTTCCTTGACGTTATAGCTCATGGCATCCGTGGCTTCTACCGTGACTTCACAATGATCTGCGGCCTGCGCAGAGGCTTGTAGCAATAAAGTGCTGGCAACCACGGCCAGCGGCGCGGCTTTTAACAATAAGCGCACTGAAAAAGAAGGCCGGTTCGCGGAAAGGCGGGGGTTAAAAGTGAGTTTCATCTATGCTCCAATCATCCAATTTAAAAACTGGCTGGCTACTGGAGTGACGACTCGGTGGCTGGCTAAACTAAAGACGGCCCGGCAGCTTGCCGGGTCAATCAAAAAAAGACTTACTTGCGGGCGCGCCCAGGCTGGCCGGGCAAAAAACGGGCAGGCAAGCGCGGCTTGCAAAGATAGTAATAAAGGCTGATCACAATCGGCAGCGCCACCGCTGCATCGGACAGCAATTCGCGGGCATCATCTACCAGCAAGGCAGTGACCAGGCCCAGAACAGTGATGAGGCCAATGACCAGCGGCCATAAAAAGATTTGTGACAGTGATTTATTTTGCATAAACAGATGTGTGACCATGATTCATATTCGCCTATTGAGACATCGCCGTTGAAACCCCAGAGATTTAAATTCACAAACAGTGTCGATATTCACAAAAAACGCTATTCATCAAACCGGACTCAGCTCGCCTCACTCAGTATGATGCGCGTTTGAATATCCGGCACATATTGGTGGCGCTTTTTCCACCAGAGCTTGAGCCCGGTCCACAACACCACAATACTTAATAGATCCAGCACCGCCCAAATCCACTTCAAGGTCATGCCACCATAATCGCCAAAATGCAACGGCTGCGACACCAGCAAGCCCACCAGATACCAGGGCAGCGGTCGACTATCGGTCAGCTGTGCGGTCTGTGCATCGACCAGCACGGGCTTGAACAGGCGCTTGGTCAGCGGGCTATCGCCACGCATGAAAATGCCATAATGATGCCGGCTGGTATAAGGCGTGCCTGGAAAGGCGATAAAGCCTAATTGCATCTCGGGTTCGGCACGCTGCGCCACTTGCAAAGACTGCTGCAGTGAGGCAAACGCTGTCGGTGGAGGCAGGTTTTTATAGGGCGCGACCATTTGCGCCATTTGGTCAAATTGCCAGTATTTAATCAGCAAATCCGACCAGGCATTGATCACGCCGGTCGCCCCCACCACCAGCAACCAGCAGAGCGTGACGATGCCCAGAAAGTTATGGATATCAAGGCGCTTGAGCTTGTCGCCACGCTGGTGACGGATCTCGCCAAACGGCAGTTTGCGCATGAAAGGCGCGTACAGCACCACGCCGGAAATAAGGGCAATCAACAGCAAAAAGCCCATCAAACCCAGGAACAACATGCCAGGCAAGCCCGCGAATAAATCAACATGCAGCTTGAACATCACATATAAAAAGCCTTCGTCATCCTTGGGCTCACCCAGCACCTGTGCCGTACGCGCATCGAGTACCACGTTGTGGGTATTCGTGATGTCAGTCGGCGTCGTACCCAAGCGGACCACCCACTGCAATGGCTCGTCGTCTTCGCGGTACATATATTGCGGCACCAGCTTGGGGTAACGGGCTTTGGCCGCCGCCATCAGGCTATCCATGCTGGCATTGGGCCCGGCATGGCTGATCACAGGCGTTTCAATCTGGTCACCCAGCAGATGATGCAGCTCATGCATAAAAATCAGGGGCAGGCCGGTCAGGCATAACAGCAACATGAATGCTGTACAGACCAGACTGCTCCATTTATGGATCCATGCCCAGCGGCGGATGGTTTGCTGTTTCATATGCGATGGTTAACTCAGATGAATTTGAATCAAGGTTGCGGCTGGCTGACAAAGCCAATTTTTTTCATGCCCGCTGTTTGCGCCTTGGCCAACACCTCGGCCAGCACCTGATAGCGGGTGTTTTTATCGGCGCGAATCTGCAACTCGGACTGTTGCTGCCTGCCTGCTTCTTCCTGCAACTTGGCAGCCAACTCTGGCGCCTGGATTTCGCTATCGTTCCAGAACAGCTTACCGTCTGCATCCACCGCCAGGTCAATGACTTCCGGCTTTTCCTCCAGTGGCTGCGAGGTGGCCTGAGGCAAATCAATCTTGACCGCATGCGTCAGCAAGGGCGCAGTAATGATAAAAATCACCAGCAAGACCAGCATCACATCCACCAGTGGCGTGGTGTTGATTTCACTCATGGGCTGGGTGTGTTCACCCGCGCTAAAAGGATTTTGCCCCATCATAGGTTGCCACCTTTGCTTGCGACTTTAGCGTGCAGCTCAGTCACATTGGCAGGTTTCTGACCTTGCTTGATCATCAATGGCGCACCCGTGGTCAGCAAGGTATGCAAGTCTTGCGCAAAATTCTCGAGCTCGGCCATGACACTGCGATTCGCCTTGATAAAGGCGTTATAGGCCAACACAGCCGGGATCGCCACCGCCAGACCAATCGCCGTCATAATCAAAGCCTCACCAACCGGGCCGGCCACCTTGTCGATGGTCGCCACGCCGGATTGGCCAATCGCGGTCAGCGCGTGGTAAATCCCCCACACCGTGCCGAACAAACCAACAAATGGAGCCACGCTGCCCACAGAAGCAAGCACAGACAACCCGCTCTCCATGCCTGCCTGCTCTTGCGACAAGGTACGGCGCAACTGGCGTGCAACAAACTCATCCTGGCTGCAAGCCGCGCCCAGAGACTGGCTGGCATGTTGCTGATGGTGCTGGGTAGATTCCACGGCAGTCAGCGCCAGGCGGAACGCTGGTGATTGCATCTGCGTATCCTGCAAGGCCTCTTGCAAAGTCGCTTTGCGCCAGAACTGCTTTACATAAGCCGTGACTTCGCGCTTGTGCTTGAAGACTTGCCAAGCCTTGACCACAATAAAATACCAGCTCATGACCGACATGGTCAGCAGCACCAGCGCCACGATGACCGAGACAACCCCACCCTCGGTAATAAATGCCAAACCACTAGTTGATTGCATCAAACGTTCCTTTCAATAAAAACTGATTTAATTTTGTGTGAGTGAGAAAGACAATGGCACATTGACGAAAGCACTGAGCGCCTTGCCGCCTTTGCGGGCTGGCTCAAACCGCCATTGCTTGACGGCATTGAGTGCCGCCTTGTCCAGCCGCTCATAGCCACTGCTTTTAAAAATCTCTACCGACTCCGGGTGACCTTCTGCCGACACCAGCACCCTGAGCAACACGCGCCCCTCTTCACCGGCGCGCTGTGACAACCGCGGGTATTCCGGCGCCGGGTTGTTCAGGTAAGCCACACCAAACTTTGGCGGCTCCTCTTTTTCTTCCACCTCGTGCTTGGGTGGCGCAGCAGGTGCAGGTGCGGGCTTGCTAGGGGCAGCCGCTTGCGGCGCTTCCAGCGGCGGCGCAGCGGGCTGGGTGCTGGCTTCAAACTTGGGCTGATCTGGCGTGGTTTCCGTGATCCGTTCCACCACTGGTGCCGGGCGCTCTATGGGCTTGACTGGCGTTTCTTTTGGTTTGATCACCGGCTTCACCACCGGTTGCTGCTTGATGATGGGCACCACCTCTGGCGCAGGTGCCTCCTCTTTTTTTGCAGGCAAGGTAATCAACGATACCGTGATCGGCTCTGGCTTGGGCAACTCAATGAGTTCCTCTTCAAACAGCAGAAAACTGGCGATCACCAGCGCATGCAGCGCGACCACCAGCAGCATGCCCACTGCATGCCAACCCTGGCGGCGGTCACGCATGAGCAACTGCTCAGTCGCCAGTACTGACCAGCGGAACACCCCCGCCAGCTCGCCCAACTGCCGCTTATGCAAACTCAACTCAGGCAAGCTGTTAGCCGACATCCGGGCGGGCTTCAACGACAACCCACGCAAAGACTCACGTTGCGCCATTAGCGTCCATCTCCTACAAAAAGACTGTTTATTAAAGTGCTGAAGGCAACCTGCTGGTTGCCTGCTTCACATTGATATTTCACCACATACCACGCGCTCTTAATCATGAAGAGACGCCATGCCCAATATTGTCCTGACACTTGGTCAAGAGCAATTTATTTTGCCTGGTCCGGGTGAGTCGGTACTCATCACGACCATGCATAATGGCTACCACGCCGCGCTTCCCCAGCAATTCATTGGCATCCACCACAGGCACGCCGGTCTGAGTCGCGTTGGCGGCATTTTGCCCTTGATTCAACTCAGGCTGCAAGCGATTCGTCATCTACAATCCAGTCCAAAAAAAAGCCGACTTACATGCTTGCGCACTGCGGCATCAGATTTCAAGGAACACCCTTACCAGGGGTAATTTGGCGCATTAAAAACACGCCTATTTGAGCAGTGACATGTTGGGGTTAGGAGCACCACTCAAATTCATTGGCCTGCAGGCTTGCACCTGCACGCGAAATTAAACGCGGTTAGCGTAGTATTCAACCACTTGCTGCACTTCAATCGGGAACGGCACATCCTCAATGGATGGCAAGTGACCAATTTTTGCCGAGGCGGTCGTCGTATCCACAGATAACCACTCGGGGATGGTCAGACTGGGCGTCGCCATCGACTCGGCCACCATCGGAATTTTGCGACTTTTCTCTTTGAGCGTGACCACATCGCCCACTTTCAAACGCACGGAAGCAATATTGACAGACTTGCCGTTTAACAACACATGCCCATGATTGACCAACTGGCGCGCAGCAATGCCCGTCGGCGCAAAACCAGCCCTGAACACCACGTTATCCAGACGGCGCTCAAGCAAAGACATCAATTTGTCACCGGTAGGCTCCGAACCTTTACGCGCTTCCAGCATCAGCTTGCGCATTTGCTTCTCGCTCACACCATAGTTAAAGCGGATCTTCTGCTTCTCCACCAACTTCACGGCAAAATCCGAGCGACGACGACGCGAAGCCTGCTGACCATGCTGGCCAGGCGGATTGGGTCTATCTTCAATCGACTTGCGTGACAACCCTGGCAACTCCACGCCCAGGGCGCGCATAATCTTGAGTCGAGGTCCGGTGGTTCTTGCCATTTCAATACTGCCTTTCTTAATCTTTTGTTTTTTTGTATGCGATGTACACTACTTAATGCAACGAGTGCCTGCGCCCTTGCGCCTATCACTGCATGGTGGCCGACGGCGTCACAAATTCAGACACCGCCTGCTGCATGGCAAAGGTTTGATGCGCTTGCAACAACTCCTGCCATTCACGCAACAATTGCCTGGCCGCCGAGGTAATCAAACCACTCTCTGCATACTCAGGCGCATTCAAGGTCTGGGCCAGACTGCAACCCAACAAGGCCAAATCCTCCGAAGGATTCATGGCATAGCGCGTTGCCACACAACTCAGCGAAACCAGCACCGCACTTGCGGTCGGCAGGTCAGGATCGAACAACTGACTGGGTGATGCGCCTTGTAAACTCTGCATGGCGTGTATGCCTCTCGTTAACTGTTATGCAAATGATAATGTTTCTCATTTATAAAGTCAACTATTGATTGCAGGGATTGCAATATGACATCCGACGCAACTGAATGTCGGGCTCGGTCAGTGCGAAATCTTGACCAAATTAGTAAAGCAAGTTAATGTATAGGGTTCAACATTTATTAGCCGAAAAATCAAGGTTTTATGGACGCCTCAGCCCACTCTGCGACAGACACCCACGCCAAATCCATGACAGGTGCGGACATTGTTGTCTCCTGCCTGAATGAAGAAAAAGTCAAATTCGTCTTTGGCTATCCAGGTGGTGCGGTCTTGCATATCTATGATGCTTTATATAAACAGAATGGCTTCAAGCACATTCTGGTGCGTCACGAGCAAGCGGCTGTGCATGCGGCAGATGCTTACTCACGTGCAACAGGGGATGTCGGTGTTGCCTTGGTCACCAGCGGTCCAGGTGCGACCAATGCGGTAACCGGCATTGCCACTGCCTATATGGATTCGATTCCACTGGTGGTGATCAGTGGTCAGGTCCCGGTGCCAGCGATTGGCATGGACGCCTTCCAGGAAGTCGACATGGTGGGGGTGACCCGCCCGTGCGTGAAGCACAACTTCCTGGTCAAGCACGTTAAAGACATTGCGCCGACCATCAAGAAAGCATTCTTCATCGCCAAAACCGGCCGTCCCGGTCCAGTGGTCGTGGATATTCCTAAAGATATCACGGCGCACGTGGCTGATTTTATCTACCCAAAAACGGTAGAGATGCGTTCTTACAACCCGATTTTGAAAGGCCATAGCGGCCAGATCAAAAAAGCGGTCAAGCTGCTGCTGGGTGCAAAACGTCCGATGATTTACACCGGCGGTGGCCTGGTATTGGGTAATGGTGCGGCTGAGCTGGTAAAACTGGCTAAGGCGTTGAATTTCCCGGTCACCAACACCCTGATGGGGTTGGGCGGCTACCCTGCCACTGACAAACAGTTTGTCGGCATGCTGGGCATGCACGGGTCTTATGAGGCCAATATGGCCATGCAGCACTGTGACGTGTTACTGGCGGTTGGCGCGCGTTTTGACGACCGCGTGATTGGCAATCCCAAGCACTTTAGCAGCCACAAACGCACCATCATTCATATTGATGTCGACCCGTCCAGCATCTCCAAACGCGTCAAGGTTGACGTGCCGATTGTTGGCGACGTGCAATCCGTGCTGTCTGACATGAACGAGATTCTGGCTCAAGAAGAAAACCAGAGCACAGACACCGCCGACTGGTGGTCACAAATCAATGAATGGCGCGGCATCCAGTCGATGGATTACGCCTATTCAGACACCGTGATCAAGCCACAGTACGTGATCCAGAAATTATGGGAGGTCACCAAAGGCGAAGCCTATGTGACTTCTGACGTGGGCCAGCACCAGATGTGGGCGGCGCAATACTACAAGTTCGACAAGCCACGTCGCTGGATCAACTCCGGCGGCTTGGGCACCATGGGCGTGGGCTTACCATACGCCATGGGTTGCCAATTTGCCGACAAAAATGCGCAAGTCGCCTGTGTGACCGGCGAAGGCAGTATCCAGATGAACATCCAGGAGCTTTCGACCTGTGCGCAATACGGCCTGCCGATCAAGGTCATTCTGTTGAATAACCGTTATTTGGGCATGGTGCGTCAGTGGCAGGAGTTCTTCTACGAGAACCGCTACTCAGAATCCTACATGGATAGCCTGCCTGACTTCGTTAAACTGGCCGAATCTTATGGTCACGTTGGCATGCGCATCACCGATCCGGCGGATGTAGAAGGCGCCCTCAAAGAAGCGTTTGATAGAAAAGACAAATTTGTATTTATGGACTTTTTAACCGACCAAACAGAAAACGTCTTCCCGATGGTTGAAAACGGCAAGGGCCTGTCAGAAATGGTATTGAGCCCACGCACGGCCAGCCGCCTGAAAGGGGAAGAATAATGCGTCACATTATTTCACTGCTGATGGAAAACGAAGCAGGCGCCCTGTCACGCGTGGCCGGCCTGTTTTCTGCCCGCGGTTACAACATTGAATCACTCACGGTGGCGGTCACCGAAGACCCTACCCTGTCTCGCATGACGATTGTGACCACAGGCTCCGATGATGTGATTGAACAAATTATCAAGCAACTCAACAAGTTGATTGACGTGGTCAAAGTGCTGGATCTCAACGATGGCAAGCACATTGAGCGCGAACTGATGCTGGTCAAGGTCAAAGCCACCGGCGTCCATAAAGACGAAATGAAGCGCATGTGCGACATTTTCCGCGGCCGTATTATCGATGTGGCCGACAATAGCTACACCATTGAGCTTACCGGCTCTTGCAGCAAACTGGATGCGTTTATTGAAGCCATAGACCGCAGCGCGATTCTTGAAACCGTGCGTACGGGTGCTTCCGGCATTGGTCGTGGCGACCGCATCCTCAAGGTTTAACCGGAATTATTTTTTACAGACAAAGCATTTGTATTGAAAGGCAAAAGCAGAGATGAACGTTTATTACGACAAGGACGCCGACTTAAGCATTATCAAAGGCAAAAAAGTGACGATTGTGGGCTACGGTTCCCAAGGTCATGCACACGCAGCCAACCTGCGCGACAGCGGCGTGAATGTCACCATTGGTTTGCGTAAAGGCGGCGGCTCCTGGGCCAAAGCCGAAGGCGCTGGTCACACCACTTTAGAGATCGCAGCAGCGGTTAAAGACGCTGACGTGGTCATGGTATTGCTGCCAGACGAAACCATGGCAGAAATCTTCAATGCCGAAATCGCGCCTAACCTGAAAAAAGGCGCAGCACTGGCATTCGCCCACGGCTTCAACATTCACTACAACCAGATCGTGCCACGCGCAGACCTGGACGTGATCATGATCGCCCCTAAAGGCCCAGGCCACACCGTGCGTTCCGAATACCTCAAAGGTGGCGGCGTACCTTCATTGATCGCGGTTTACCAAAACACCTCAGGCAAAGCCAAAGAAATCGCTTTATCTTACGCTGCAGCTAACGGCGGCACCAAAGGTGGCGTGATCGAAACTGACTTCCGCGAAGAAACAGAAACTGACCTGTTCGGCGAACAAGCCGTACTGTGTGGTGGCGCGGTTGAACTGGTAAAAGCCGGTTTTGAAACGCTGGTTGAAGCTGGCTATGCGCCAGAAATGGCCTACTTCGAGTGCTTGCACGAGTTGAAACTGATCGTTGACCTGATGTACGAAGGCGGTATCGCCAACATGAACTACTCCATCTCCAACAACGCGGAGTATGGTGAGTACGTGACTGGCCCACAAGTGATCAACAGCCAGTCCAAAGAGGCTATGCGTCAATGCCTGAAAAACATCCAGAATGGTAACTACGCTAAACAGTTCATCCTGGAAGGCCGCACTAACTACCCAGAAATGACAGCTCGCCGTCGTTTGAACGCTGCTCACCCAATCGAGCAAGTGGGTAACAAACTGCGCGCCATGATGCCTTGGATCGCGAAAAACAAACTGGTTGATCAGTCTAAGAACTAATTCTAGACCTTGAATCAGTACCTAAGGTTAGGTTGATGACAAATTAATCCAGCCATAGGTAAAAAGCACAGGCCGATGTATCGCCTGTGCTTTTTTATTTGTAAAATCATGAATATAGACATGATAAAAACAAGTGCTTGCAACAACCAAGCGCTACTCAATAAGGGAAAGAAGTGAAACTCGCCATTCTGCTACAATACATTGCCCCCAAACAACTCCTCACCGCCGCCGCCGGCAAACTGGCGCACTGGCAAGCGGGTGGCCTGACCACGGCGTTTATCGGCTGGTTTGTGCGCAAATACCATGTGAATATGGAAGAAGCACTCAACGGCGATATCAGCAGCTACAAAACGTTTAACCTGTTCTTCACGCGCCCACTCAAACCGGATGCCCGGCCCTTGGCAAATAATGCCTTTGTATGCCCGGTGGATGGCGCGATCAGCCAGTTTGGCAAAGTTGAAAACGGCCAGATTTTTCAGGCTAAAGGCCATCATTACACCGCACAAGCACTAGTGGGCGGGGACGCTACACTGGCGGCCGAATTTACCAACGGCAGTTTTGCCTGCCTGTATCTAAGCCCCAAAGATTATCACCGCATCCATATGCCATGCGCTGGCAAACTGCTGAGCATGACCTATGTGCCTGGCGATTTATTCTCAGTGAATCCCCTGACTGCCGCCCATGTGCCAGGCCTGTTTGCACGTAACGAGCGCGTGGTCTGCACTTTTGAATCCGCCCAGCATGGCAAGTTTGTGCTGGTTTTGGTCGGTGCGACGATTGTCGGCAGCATGGCTACCGTTTGGCACGATGCCAAAGACCACATTATCAACCCGCCACGTCCGGGCAAAGTCATCCATTGGGATTACAGCAACCAACACATCATCTTGAAACAAGGCGAAGAAATGGGTCGTTTTCTGTTGGGTTCTACCGTGGTGATGTTATTTGAAAAAGACGTACTGGAGTTTAATGCCAGCTGGCACCCAGGCAAACCAATACGCCTGGGCGAGGCCATGGGGAAATAGTGCGAACAGACCATTAAAAAAAGCGGAGTTTAAGCTCCGCTTTTTTATTAGCCATTCAAGCTCTTACTCACCACTTCAAACACATCACCCGACAAATTAGGCGTATCCAGCACCGCTTGTAGCGCCTCTTTCATCTGCGCCTGCAAGGCAGGTGTGTAGCGCTTCCACTCACGCAACGGCGTCACAAGGCGCGCGGCAATTTGCGGGTTGATGCTATTGAGCTCGATAATTGCATCACGCAAAAAGGCATACCCTTTGCCGCTAGGATCATGGAACTTGACCGGATTGTTAATGGCAAACGCGCTATACAGTGAACGCACGCGGTTAGGATTTTTGATGTTGAAATCGGGGTGTGCGCGCAATAAGGCGAGGTCATCAAAAATTTGCTCGCGGTTGGCAATGGCTTGCAATGAGAACCACTTGTCGACCACCAGCGGATACTTTTCAAAGCGGGTATAAAAGTCTGCAAACACCTCGGCCCGTTGCGGCTGTGTACTGTCAGACAAGCACGACAATGCAGTCACCCGATCCGTCATATTATCTGCTGCATCGTAATGCGCTTTGGCGCGTGCGGCACAACCAGTGCCATTGGTGGTGGTCAGAATCACTAACACGGCGGCCTGTAAAGCACGGCGGCCCATGGCTTGCGGGGTAATGGTGAACTCGCCCGGATTGGCGTTGGCCTCATACAGCGCGGCCAAAGCGTCTTTATGCGCACGCTTGATCTGGGTGAGGATGCTGCTACGCGCCGCATCAATGGCTGCCGGGTCTATCACCGGCAGATATTGGCCAATCACACCTATCATGGGTAAACTCAAGGCGCGCGCCAGCAAGGCTTTGTCACCCTGCCCGCTCAAGCCTTGCGCAATCAGGGCGCCGACATCGGCAATAAACTGGCTGATATCCGCCTTCGGATCTGCCATCACACGCTGTATGGTGCGCAATGCCAGCGTCTGCCCAGCCTCCCATTTGTTAAAGCCATCGGTGTCATGCACCTGCAACAGGCGCAAGTCATCGTCACTTAAATCGGTCTCCAGTTTGACCGGGGCCGAAAAGCCACGCAGGATCGAAGGCACTGGTTTGGCAGCGATGCCATCGAAAGTGAATGATTGCTCACGTGCCGTCATTTCCAGCACTTGCGTAGGCACAATCTCGCTGCCGTCCGCGGCCAGTAAACCCACCGCAATCGGGATATGCAAGGGCTGCTTGTCGGTCTGCCCCGGCGTCTCCGGCTGCGATTGTTTAAAGCTTAGCGTATAACGCTGCTGGGCCGCATCGTAATGGCTGCTGGCGACCAAGGTGGGCGTGCCTGCCTGTTTATACCACCTGAAAAACTGCGTCATGTCACGGCCAGAAGCTTCTGCCATGCACTGCACAAAGTCATCACAGGTCACCGCCTGGCCGTCAAAACGGTCAAAGTACAAATCGGTGGCTTTGCGGAAGATCTGTGGCCCAAGCAAGGTATGCTGCATGCGGATCAGCTCAGCACCTTTGTCGTAGATGGTTTTAGTGTAAAAGTTGCTGATCTCGATAAACTGGTCCGGCTGCACTGAGTGCGCCAGCGGGCTGCCATCTTCAGGGAACTGCAAACGGCGCAAGCCATTTACATCGTCAATCCGCTGCACGGCACGCGAGTTCAAGTCTGCACTAAACTCCTGGTCGCGGAAAACAGTAAACCCTTCTTTCAAGGACAATTGGAACCAATCACGGCAAGTCACGCGGTTACCCGTCCAGTTATGGAAATATTCGTGACCAATCACGCCTTCCACACTCATGAAATCGCTATCGGTTGCCGTCTCTTGATGCGCCAGCACCAGCGCGGTGTTAAACACATTGAGCGAGGTGTTTTCCATCGCGCCCATATTAAAGTCGCTCACCGCCACAATATTAAACAGGTCGAGCTGATACTCGCGGCCATACACCTCTTCGTCCCACTTCATCGACTTTTTCAGTGACTCCATGGCATGACTACACTGGCCTTCGTCGCCCGCACGCACATAAATGTGCAAATCTACGGTGCGGCCCGTCATGGTGGTAAACGTATCCGCCACCCGCACCAAGTCGCCCGCCACCAGCGCAAACAAATAACAAGGCTTGGGGAATGGGTCATGCCAGACACGGTAATGCCTGCCATCCGGCAAGCCGCCCTCTTCCTGCAAATTACCATTCGACAACATCACCGGATACGCCTTGACATCCGCCTCAATGCGCACCGTAAACACGCTCAACACATCCGGCCTGTCCTGATAATAAGTGATGCGTCTAAACCCCTCAGCCTCGCACTGTGTGCAATAAGTGCCTTGTGATTGATACAAGCCCTCCAGCGCCGTATTGGCCTCGGGGTTAATCTCGCTCACGATAGTAAGCGTGAACTCATCACCCGGACTCGCAATCGTCATCTGCCCATCGGCCACCGTGTAATCGCTCAATGGCACACCATTTTTTACCACTGAAACAATCGTCTGCTCTTCTCCATCCAGCACCAAGTCGCTCGATACCCCCACCGGGTTTTTCAAATACTTCACTTCAGATGTGACGATGGTTTTTCCCGGCAAGAGGTTAAAACTCAAATTCACCTGTTTCGCCAGATAAGGCGCGGGCGTGTAGTCTTTAAGGTAGATGGTTTTTGGTGCAACAGCGTTTTCGGTTCGCATGGATTTACCTGAGAGTTTTTAGGGTTAAGTAAGGATTATATTTGAGAGTAGGCTTCTTTGAATTGGTTTAATCCGATTGGCTACGGTTTTCCATGAAATCTTAACTCCATTGATTGAGGCTTTTGATTAACAATGCCAAGTCAAGACTTGATGAACCGTGCGAAATTAAACTAATTCTATTTTTAAGCCACCTGCTTTAAACTGCAGTTATGTTTTATTTAGACCTGTTTGCAGCGCTGCAAAAATTTGATGTCGATTACCTGTTGATCGGTGGATTGGCTGTTTCTTTACATGGCGTTGAGCGAGCAACCATGGATGTGGATATCACAGTCGCCATGCAGCCAGAAAACCTTGAAGGCATGTTGCAATGTGCAAAAGCGTTGCAGTTGACGCCCGTTGCGCCTGTGCCGCTGGAAAGCCTGACCAATCTTGCGTTATTGCGTCAATGGCACACTGAAAAAAACATGCTGGCATTTGCATTACGCACACCAGACCTGGCTGGGGTCACGATTGATATTCTGCTGTTTCCACCTTTGGATTTTAACCAGATGCATACACGCGCTGTGCAATTTAACTTGGGGGATGTCTCGGTAGAAGTGGCTTGCGTAGATGACTTAATTGCGATGAAACGTGCTGCTGGTCGCCCGATAGACCTGAGTGATATTGAGCATTTAGAGAAAATAAAATCACTATGAACACGCCCTTTAATCCAGCCGACCGAACTTATCATGTGAGTGAAGAACGCTTACGGGCCTTTATGGCGTTAACTCCATTGCAGCGTTTGCAATGGGTCGAGCAGGTCGCTTATTTTTTGCGCTTGGCTAAGTCCTCAAAAGAAAATCAGTAGCAGCTATTCATTGACAGCTAAGGCTGGCTCACTTGCTATCCATGCGTAGAATGGGTGAGTAATTATGATTCCAATTGTTCGAAAAATTTTGTTGTTTTGCAAGACCTGACTCCGGCGACTGCTCTGCCAGCGATTCACCAAGACCCATGACCGCCTGCTGGTTGCTCAAGCCTTACATGAGCCGATGCACTTAATGACCCATGACAGCCAGTTGGTGGGGTATGGCGATATGATTATGTGGGTTTAAGTATCGAAGGATGCTCACGTTTTTCCTTGTGCTATTTTGCAAGACCTGGCCCTGATGGCTTGCGGTTTTTGTTATAAATTGCATTCAACATACTGACAACTATTGCAATTTATAATGAAACGCACGTAAATATAGTTCTAATTACAAATACAAACAGGATTGCTTAATGAAAGCAACTAATTCTGTAACTCTTTCCAGAGTAGCAAACTCTAATAGCAGCCTTAATGAAATTAAGAAGCTATGGAGAGATTACGCAGATACATTAGGATTTTTTCCAGAAGGAGCATTTGAACATTATGCTCAAAAGGGTCAAATCATAATTGCTGTTGACTCATCGAGCACACTTTTAGGCTATTTGCTTTATAGAGTTACTCCATCAAGAAATGATGCCAGTATTGTGCATCTTTGCGTTAACAAAGACGCAAGAGGTCAGGGTATTGCCTCTCTTTTAGTTAAAGAGTTATTAGCTACTACCAAGCCACTAAAAGGTATCGGCCTCAAATGTAGGCGAGACTTCGAAGCCAATAAGATTTGGCCAAAATTTGGCTTTAAAGCCATGTCTGAGAGTGTTGGTAAAAGCAAAGCCGGTAGCACTCTTACTCGCTGGTGGTATGACCATAATCACCCAGACTTATTCTCAATAGCTCAAAACACTTTAAGCGATGAGACTAAGAGAGTCGTAATTGATGCCAATATATTTTATGACCTGAAAAACAAGTGCAATGACGAGTCACTTGCTCTAACAGCGGACTGGCTTGACGACAGTATTTCAATATATCTTACCGACGAGATATTTAATGAAATCAATAGAGCATCATCAGAGACTGAACGTAATAGCTCGAGAGCATTTGCAACAAACTTCGATCTTATTCGATGCGAACATGAGGCATTCGAAAGCACATATTGCCTACTCAAACAGCACATACCAGCAAAGCCGTCAGAACAAGACATATCTGACTTTACGCATCTTGCAAAAGCTATTTCAGCGAAGGTCGACTTTTACGTTACTCGTGATGAAAAGGTTCTCAACAAAAGCAATGCCATATACGAGCTATTCGGTATTCCAATAATAAGACCATCCGATCTTGTCATTGAAATTGATAGTTTATATAGGGAAAGTGAATATCAACCAGCAAGATTAGCTGGCACACTTTGTAAAGTTTCCAGGGTTCAAAGTAAAGCTGAAAGTCGAATAGTTGATATTTTCCAGAATGAAATTGAGGGTGAAAGACAAACAAACCTTAAAGCTTGTTTGAGGAATATTTTATCTAACCCCAGAGATATAGATTGTTTTGAAGCGCTTGATCACAATAACAACTCTATTGGGCTTGTTAGCTATAACAAACAAATCAGCGGTATATTAAAAGTCGAACTGCTTAGAACCAATAAAAAACATGTACTTTCCAAAACATTAATTCGGCATCTGATTGGAAAGATAATTAAAGAGGCTGAAGACTGTAGCTGTTATTTAATTAATATCTCAGACCCTTATCTTGACTCAGATACCAAAGCAGCATTGCAAGAAGATAACTTTCATAAAACAGATGATGGATGGTTAAAGTTATCAATATTTGATCATTATGACCCTAGGACACTATCCAAGAAGTTATCTCATATTGGCAATCAACATGAAAATCTGAATAATTATTGCCAAACAATTTGCACAATCATTGAAAGTGCAGCAACTTATCAGGACTTAATTAGCTTTAAGAATGTAGAGGCTTTAATCAGTCCAGGACTAATTAAAGCCTCATCCATTCCTTGCTATATTGTCCCAATTAGGCCATTTTGGGCACAACATTTATTTGATGAGTATTTAGCTTCAAATGACCTGTTTGGCGCGAGATTAGATCTAGCCTTGAACAGAGAGGCTGTTTATTATCGTTCACCAAGAAACTCTGCTGGCATCTCCTTACCAGCAAGAATTCTTTGGTACGTTAGTCACAACAAAAAATTTCCAGGATCAGGGGCATTACGCGCTTATTCACGAGTAGATGAGGTGGTTGTAGACTACCCTAAACAACTATTCAGACAATTTAGGCGGTTGGGGATATATGAATGGAAGGATGTACTTTATACTGCAAAAAGTATCGACAAGCAGCTCATGGCTATTAAATTTAGTAATACATCATTACTTAAATGCCGTTGTGACTGGAAGAGTATACAGAAAGCTTTATCCGATGCTGGCATCAATTCTCAGCTACAAAGTCCATGCCGTATACCTGAAGAATTGTTTTTTAGCTTAATAAAATAATTCAGGATTTTTAAGGTATTAAATGTCAGTGCACTCACTTTTATTATCAATAAGACCGAAGTTTGCAGAACAAATTTTTAATGGGGCAAAAACGGTTGAATTACGACGCATCAAACCAAAACTCTCATGCGGTGATACTGTATTAGTTTATGTATCATCTCCAACCAAAGCCCTTATTGGTGCTTTCGAAGTAGATAAAGTGATTGAATCCAGCCCACAAAATTTATGGGCCAAAGTGTCACATATCGCTGGGATTACGGAAGAGGAGTTTACTGCATACTACGATGGCACTGAAAAGGCTTATGGGATATTCATTAAAAAATCATGGCAGTTAGATAAACCGTTGGAGTTGTCTAATCTCAAAATGAAGTGGAAGAACTTTCATCCCCCACAAAGCTATAGATATATATCTGCCAGTGAAGCTGAAGTCATAGGAGTTCTCTAATACCGGAACCACAAATTATTCATACCACCGTAAGTGAGTAGCCGTAAGGGTCGGGGGTAGAAAAATATGCTGATTTGAGGACTGCAAAACCAGCCTCATAGCAACCGAGGGTCATGTCTAGAAAAGTAGCTCGCTGAAGCGCGGACTACTTAAACATTCAATAATTACCGTCTTAAAACCGTTTAGGCTTAGGCAGCGCGGCTTTGGCTTCTGCCAGTCGCATTTGCTTTTTGGCTTCATCATCCCGCACGGCGTCTATCACGCGTACCACGCTTTTTAAATCTACCGGTTTATTGTCTTGTTTGAATTGTCCAGTCAGCACCGTTTCGGGCGTGAGTGCGCCTTTTGCGTAGAGCGCCCAAATTTCTTTGCCATAGTGCGTGTTAATAAGCTCGGGCGCAAATTGGCCGAAAAAATGAGCCAAATTACCGACATCGCGTTCTAGCATACTCATGGCGTGGTTGTTGCCTGCGGCATCGACGGCTTGGGGTAAGTCGATGATGATGGGGCCATGGGCACTGAGCAGGATATTAAATTCGGAGAGGTCGCCGTGGACAATGCCAGCGCATAGCATGCGCACGATTTCTTTGAGCAGCGACTGGTGGTGATGGCGGGCTTCTTCAGCGGTGAAGACCACGTCGTTGAGCCGTGGCGCGGCATTGCCTTGGGCGTCGGTAACTAAATCCATGATCAACACCCCTTCGTAAAACTGATAGGGGGTGGGCACGCTCACACCTGCCGCAGCTAACCGATACAGCGCATCGACCTCTGCACTTTGCCAGGCTTCTTCTTGTGCCTGTTTGCCGTATTTTGAACCTTTGGCCATGGCCCGTGCCTGACGGCTGCTTTTAACTTTGCGGCCTTCGGTGTAATCGACACTTTGGCGGAAACTGCGTTTGTTGGCTTCTTTATACACCTTGGCACAGCGTGTTTCTTCACCGCAGCGCACCACGTACACCGTGGCTTCTTTACCGCTCATCAACTGGCGCATCACTTCATCTATCACGCCATCTTCAAGCAGCGGCTCTAATCTTTTTGGGGTTTTCATCTTACGGGCTAATAATAATTTTGGTCAGACTACCATTAAACCGGAGGATAGAGGCGTGATTGCAGTGTGCGTAACGTATTTATCTGCCAATTACCATAAAAAACACCGCCTCCTGGGAGGCGGTGTTTATCGGTCAAGCTGTTTTAAATGACAGAACAAGAGTCATTGGGCTCAGCGTCATCTTCATTTATAGACCAGCTTTGATGACCTCCTCTAATGCCGTAGTTGGGCGACCAATGAGCTGGCTTAATTGCTTGCCATCATCAAACAACTGACCGTTTGATACGCCAGTATCCGAGTCAGACAACAACTCGGCAATGGGCTCAGGCAAGCCGGCATTGAGTAATGCTTTTTTATACTCGGCTTGGGGTAGATTGACGTAGGGGATCGCTTTACCGGTTTGACGTGAGAGTTCGGCGGCAAACTCTTCCAGCGTAAATGCCGTGTCCCCTGCCAGCTCATACACTTTGCCTGTGTGGTGATCCGTGGTCAGTACCACAGTGGCCGCTTCTGCATAGTCAGCGCGTGCTGCAGCTGAGATCTTGCCTTTTCCAGCCGCACCATACACTGCGCCCAATGCTAATGCCGCTGGAATCCCCGCGGCATAGTTTTCTGTGTACCAACCATTTCGCAATATGACAAACGGCAAGCCCGCTTTTTGTATCGCAGCTTCGGTCGCCTTATGTTCGACAGCTAGGCCCAGTAACGAAGTATCCGCGCGTAACAGGCTGGTGTAAGCCAATAAGCGCACATTTGCTCGCTTGGCGGCATCAATCACAGCTTGATGCTGCTTCACGCGCAAGCCGATTTCGCTCGATGAGATCAGTAAGACTTTTTCTGCGCCAGACAATGCAGCATCCCAGCTTTCAGGTTGGTTGTAATCGGCAAAGCGTACCTGCACGCCCAACGCCGCAATGTCTTGCGCTTTTTCAGCATTACGCACAGCAGCCACAATACTGCTTGCAGGCACTTTTTTGAGTAAATGTTCAATGACTAAACGACCCAACTGGCCCGTAGCGCCGGTAACAACAATCATAATATTCCCTTTCAACACATGAAATAAATTGAGAACGCGCAGGTTATCACCTATACTTACTAAAAGTAAGTACGCACAAAAAGGTAAGTATGAAAATAGATCAGAAGACAGGTGTATTGGCCAATGCCATGCGACGCGGAGAAGTGCTCTCGCCTGATTGCCCGTCACGAGAAATATTGAAGCACGTGACCAGCCAATGGGGGGTATTGGTATTGGTGGCGTTGTTGGGCGGGACGCTCCGCTTCAGTGAGCTGCGGCGAAGAGTGGGGGTGATCAGTGAAAAAATGCTCACACAAACGCTGCAACAATTAGAGCAGGATGGCTTTGTACAACGCGTGTCTTACCCGGTTGTACCGCCGCATGTGGAATACTCGCTGACACCGCTAGGCGAAGGCATCAGCCTGAAAGTGGAGGCGCTGACAGATTGGATAGAAGTCAATCTGTCAGACATCCTTGAGAACCAACAATTGGGACTAAAAAAGAAATAAGTATCGTATTGAAATATGCTCGCTATACAGCTAGATCGAGCGGCTTTAAGAGCCGGCCAATAAAACCAACTAAGCCTTTTTCACAAACTCCGACTTCAGCTTCATCGCGCCAAAGCCATCAATCTTGCAGTCGATATCATGGTCGCCATCGACTAGGCGGATGTTTTTCACTTTAGTGCCGACCTTAACGACGGATGAAGAACCTTTGACTTTCAGGTCTTTGATCACGGTGATGGTATCGCCATCTTGCAGCACGTTGCCGTTGGCATCGCGCACGACTTTGAGTTCTTCTGATTCGGCAGTGGCCACTTTGCTCCACTCATGCGCGCACTCTGGGCAGACGTAGTTATCACCGTCTTCGTAGGTGTATTCGGATTGGCATTTTGGGCAGGCTGGTAATGACATAAAAAATTTTCTGGCTAAAACTGTAAAACCATAAATTTTACAGGGTTATTATTGATATGTCTTAGTTATTCATTCACTTTTGCACATATGTCTTGAAAGCAGGCTAGAATGGGTTGGCTTGCATCACTTAAGGATTGCACATGTGGTTACGCACTGAATGTGATATCAGCTTTGTTGTCAGTATTCCCACACCGTTTATTTTGATGCTGAGGCCGCGCAGTGGGGTGCATCAATGGGTAGCTCGACAGTCTTATACGCTTAAGCCCAGTGTGCCGGTGGAAGAATATACCGACACTTATGGCAATCTTTGCCAGCGCTTGATTGCGCCTGTGGGTGAGTTTTATATCAGCACATCGGCGGATATTTTGACCGCTGACAAGCTTGAGACTGCGCCCGGCGGGCGGTTTGAAGAGGTTCAGCATTTGCCTAACCATGTGCTGACTTATTTACTGCCGTCACGCTATTGTGAGTCAGATAAATTCATTGATCTGGGCCAGCAAATTGTCGCCAATGTGTTGCCTGGATACGACCAGGTAAAGGCCATCGAGCAATGGATACGCCAGAATATTCGTTTCAATCCGGATTCTCCACATTTTCAACTGTCTGCGGTTGAGGTGAATCAGCAGCGCGAAGGCGTTTGCCGTGAGCTGGCGCATTTGGGCATCGCCTTGTGCCGAGGGTTGTGCATCCCGGCACGCATGGTGGTGGGGTATTTGCACGGGCTACAACCGATGGACTTTCATGCCTGGTTTGAAGCGTATGTGAACGGGGGATGGTACACGTTTGACCCGAGCCAGTCAGAATCCATGGGCGGACGCATTACTGTGGCCTATGGGCGCGATGCGGCCGATGTTGCCATTTTTAACCAGTTTGGCCCGGCCTTGTACCCGGCGCTGATGCAGGTGCGTGTCACGCAACTGGCCGCCGCACCGATTTAAGCGGCGCGAGAAACACACCATGAAACGATTAAGAATCAAACATCTGACTGAATACCTGTTCTCGAGCACAGTCACACTGCAGCAGCATTATTTATTGCTGCGGCCACGGGAAGGACATGATTTACGCATTGAGTCTTCTATCCTTAACATTACGCCGGCTTATCAGATCAAATGGTATCGCGATGTGTTTGATAACTCGCTGGCGGCTGTCACATTTTTGCAAGCGAGCGACAGACTCACCATTGCAAGTGAAGTGGTGATTCAACACTATGAAGAGGCCCCACTGGACTTTTGGATTGAACCCTATGCAGTGAATTATCCGTTTGCCTATGCGCAGGCTGACTGGGAAGACCTGGCGGCTTTTCAGCGCCCCACATTTGTGGATGATCAAGATGCGGTGAGCCAGTGGCTGCTACAACTGGGGCTGAGAAACGGCAGCATCAATACATTTGAACTGCTGACCCGCCTGAATCAGGCGATTTATACCCAGTTTCGCTACCAGATTCGCGAAGAACCTGGCGTGCAGACCCCGGCCACCACCTTGAATAAGCTGAGTGGCTCTTGCCGTGACTATGCCACCTTGTTTATTGAAGCTTGCCGCCTCTTGGGACTAGCCAGCCGGTTTGTCAGTGGCTATTTGCATGCCCCGGCGACTGAGGCCGGTAACGCCACCACCCATGCCTGGGCTGAGGTATATTTGCCAGGCACCGGCTGGAAAGGCTTTGACCCCACCGCAGGCAAGGTGACCGGCACACAGCATATTGCCGTGGCAGTGTCACGTAACCCGGAAACGATCCCGCCAGTGGCTGGCAGTTTTATCGGCCCCAACATTCAGCCTAAGTTGATTGTGAATGTACAAGTGAATTTGCTCACAGGCTAAGCAAGAGTAACCTTGCCGTGGATGGCTTGTTTCACGGCACATAGGCGAAAAAAAACCGCTTCACTAGGAAGCGGTTTTTATGCAGCGATTGTTCTAAATTACAGAACAGATTTCACTGTGTTGACTACGTTTTAGCTCCGGCATAACCTAAAGGTTAGCCTTCACTGAAACTTCGTCAACAATTACAGTACAGATTTAACTGTGTTGACTACGTTTTCCACTGTGAAGCCGAAGTGTTTGAACAGTGCGCCACCTGGTGCGGATTCGCCGAAGGTATCGATACCTACAACTGCACCTTCAATACCTACATACTTACGCCAGAAGTCTGGGTGAGCAGCTTCAACAGCCACGCGTTTCACGCCTGGAGTCAATACGCTGTCTTTGTAAGCCTGGTCTTGACGGTCGAATACGTTGGTGGATGGCATGGAAACCACACGCACTTTAGTACCCGCAGCGTTCAATTCAGCAGCCGCTTGAATTGCCAGATCCAACTCGGAACCGTTAGCAATGATGATCACATCCGCTTTACCTGCAGCGTCAGAGAATACATAGCCACCCTTGCGGATCAGTTCAAAGTCTTTAGCATCGTGCTTGATGCCTGGCACTGCTTGACGGCTCAATACCAAGCTGGTTGGGCCTTCAGTGCGCTCTACTGCAGCAACCCATGCAACGGTTGTTTCTGTAGAGTCAGCTGGACGCCATACATCCATACGAGGAATCATACGCAGACCAGAAGTGTTTTCTACTGGTTGGTGGGTAGGACCGTCTTCACCTTGACCGATAGAGTCGTGGGTCAGCACGTAGATCACACGTTGATGCATCAACGCAGACATACGCATGCCGTTTTTCATGTAGTCAGAGAACATGTGGAAAGTACCGCCGTATGGCAACAAGCCACCGTGCAATGCCATACCGTTCATGATGGCAGCCATACCGAACTCACGTACACCGTAAGAGATGTAGTTGCCTGGCTCTTTACCACTCACGTGTTTGAATTCTTTAGCCGCTGTCAGGTTAGAACCTGTCAAGTCAGCTGAACCGCCCAGGAATTCTGGCAAGATTGGCGCCAACGCTGTAATTGCTTTTTGTGAAGCTTGACGAGTAGCCAATTTCTCAGCTTTTTCGTTCGTTTCAGCGATGATTGCGTCAGTCAGTGACTTCCAGTTAGCTGGCAATTCACCGGCCATACGGCGTTTGAATTCTGCAGCTTCTGCTGGGTAGGCTTTAGCGTAAGCGTCGAACTTGGCGTTCCAGTCAGCTTCGCGTTTTGCGCCTTTGTCTTTTTGGTTCCAGCCTTCGTACACGTCAGCAGGAATCACGAATGGCTCGTGTGGCCAGCCGATTTCAGCACGGGTTGCAGCAACTTCAGCTTCGCCCAATGCGGAACCGTGGCAGTCGTGTGAACCGGATTTGTTTGGAGAACCTTTACCGATGATCGTTTTGCAGCAGATCAGTGATGGTTTGTCAGTGACTGATTTCGCTTCGTCAATGGCTTTTTGAATCGCAGCCTGGTCGTGACCATCGACTGAAACAACGTGCCAGCCGTATGCTTTGAAGCGGCCTGCGGTGTCGTCTGTGTACCAGCCTTCGATGTGACCGTCGATAGAAATACCGTTGTCATCCCAGAAAGCCATCAGTTTGCCCAAGCCCCATGTACCAGCCAGTGCGCAAGCTTCGTGAGAAACACCTTCCATCATACAGCCGTCGCCCAGGAACACGTATGTGTAGTGGTCAACGATGTCGTGGCCTGGCTTGTTGAACTGGCTAGCCAGCAGTTTTTCTGCCATGGCAAAACCAACACCGTTCGCAATACCCTGGCCCAATGGACCGGTGGTTGTTTCAACGCCTGGTGCGTAGCCGTACTCTGGGTGACCAGCGCAACGGGAGTGCAGTTGACGGAATGACTTGATGTCGTCCATGGTCACATCGTAACCAGTCAGGTGCAACAAGGAGTAGATCAACATAGAGCCATGGCCGTTGGACAATACGAAACGGTCACGGTTAGCCCATTGTGGGTTGTTTGGGTTGTGGCTCAGATTGTGGTTCCACAATACTTCAGCAATTTCAGCCATGCCCATAGGTGCGCCTGGGTGGCCGGAGTTTGCTTTTTGTACAGCGTCCATGCTCAGAGCACGGATGGCGTTGCACAAGTCGACACGAGTTGCCATTGTTTTCTCCCTAGAGTGAAAGTGAACGGTCTTACACAAAAAGCTGCAAAACCTTGATTGAATTCTTTAAAAAAGCCAGAAAACCAGCCTTTTACGGAAAGGCTAGATTATTCCCTAGAACCTGCTTTTCTTCAAGCGTTAATGGTTATTAAATTCATGCATGCGCTTGGTGCCTCAAGCGGTAAAACCGCGATACCAAGCGCATGCAACTAGCCATGGTGGGAGAATTCCCCTACCATGTTGCAATACATTGATAGCAAAGGAGCTCCAAAGATGTCTAATGATCGAATTATTATGCGTGTGGGTGAAGCACTGGTGGCAGGCGGCCCACCCGGCACGGCCGCTGAACCCGAGGTGGCGATTGGTGAAATGAATGGCCCGATGGGCACGGCATTTGCCAACCTGCTGGGCGACCAGGTCAAAGGCCATACCCGCGTACTGGCGATTATGAACACCGACATTATGGTGCGCCCAGCGACGCTGATGGTGAGCAAGGTGACTGTGAAAGATCCGCGTTACACCAATATTTTGATGGGCACCGTGCAGGGCGCCATTGCCAACGGCGTACTGGATGCCGTACGTAGCGGCTATATCCCGAAAGAAAAAGCCAATGACTTGGGCATTATTGTTTCAGTGTGGTTGAGCCCGGCGATTCTGGAACAAGAGAAAATCGACCATAAGGCGCTGTTTGATATTCACCGTGAGGCGACCTTCAAGGCGATTCAAAAAGCCTTGCGCAATGAGCCTAGCATAGACTGGTTGTTAGAAAACCAGGAGAAGATTGTGCATAAGTATTACCAGATGGGCCTGGATAATAAGATTTAGAGCATGGCAAGTTTTAAAACACCAACTCAGCAATAAAAAAAGGATGCCAAGGCATCCTTTTTTTATTGTGCAAAGCCTTAACGTTTCAACGCCGCAATCACCGCTTCAATTGCTTTGCAATTACCACGCGCATCATCAAAAGTGAGCAAAGGCGCTTTGCCATTGAGCACACAATCACCAAAGTGCTCGATCTCAAGGTTAAAGTGGTTAGCCTTGGGCAGCACAATCGTTTCTGACTTGCCGCCCGCTTCCCAGCTAATGACCGGGTCATCGCCGGGATAAGACCACATATTGTGGCATTTGATCCAGCCCTTATCGCCAATCAGCTCATACTCGGCTTTGCGGCCACGCTCAAAACTCACATCAAAGTGGCCGAAACGCGCACGTCCCTGTGCATCATGGCCAAAATCGAGCACACCACTGGCAACCACATCGGCGCCATGCTCGTTGAGTTTGCCATAGGCCAATACATCTTTAGGTTCGGCAGGGACGCCGTTTTGCGCAAAACACCAGCGCAAGGCATGGATGGCGTAAGGCCCAATATCCCACATGGCACCACCACCGTTGGCCATATCACGGGTAATGCGGTACATACGTGCAGGCGCCATCAGGAAAGAAAAACTGGCACGGCATGACAGCACATCGCCGATCAGCCCGCTGTCGATTAATTCTTTAACCTTGGCATGCTGCGGATGAAAGCGGTACATAAAGCCTTCCATCACTGTCACCCCTCTGGCTTTGGCGGCAGATTCAATCGCATCAATATCTGCCAACTTGGTCGTCATCGGCTTTTCAATCAGCACGTGCTTGCCCGCCGCAATCGCCTTGAGCGCCCATTCGGCATGCTCTTCGTTAGCCATGGGGCAATAGACAGCTTCAACATTGCTGTCTGTGAGCAGGCTATCCATATTGTCATAACAGCTGACACCGCCTGCGTTTGGCGCATATTTTTCCAAGGTGGCTTTGGCAGCGCCTGGGCGGCGACTGGCGATGGCGACCAGTTGTGAGTTGCTGGCCTCTACAATCGCAGGTAGCAAGCGCTCATTCACACGCGCAGCACCGAGAATGCCCCATTTTAGTTTTGTCGTCATGATGCTCTTCCCATGTTTTAATTTGGCTGATTATACCTTGCACAAAATGGCGGGGTCATGCGCCTTTGCATTAAGAAAGACAGGGCAAGGGCTTTGTAAGTGCCCTAAAAGATTAAATCAGCCCCATGCGTTGTGCCGTGATGGCGGCTTCAGCCCGCGAAGAAACGTTTAATTTACGGTAGATTTCCTTGACATACCCGGCTACCGTATTGCGCTTGAGACCCAGGATACTGGCGGTTTCTGCCATGGTCATGCCTTTGGCAATAATCGACAATACTTCTTTTTCACGCTCGGTGAGAACGCCTTGTGCAGTCGCCTCGACATAGGGGTCATGAAAATGCCGCAATAACTTGCGCGCAATCGCGGGGGACAGGGGCGGCTGACCCGTCACAATCCCATTCAGCGCCTGCACGATAGCGGTTTGCGGCTGGTCTTTCAGTAGATAACCATGCGCCCCTGCACGCAAGGCCGGGAAAATGTGGCTATCGTCATCAAAAATGCTGGCAACCACACAAATTGTTTGCGGTGAATGACGATTTAACCATTCAATCACCGCAACCCCGCTACCATCTGGTAGACTCAAATCAATGAGCGCGATATCGATTGCTGATAGATGGTTCAACGCAGTGAGCGCCTGCGCAATGTGATTGGCTGCGTGTATCTGGATATCTGGAAAACTCTGTTGCAGGACCTCAGACAGCCACAATTGTGACTCGGGAGTATCCTCAAGAATAAAAGCAGTTTTCATCATAGGGCAGTGGCTAGGACAGCAATAGCGTTGGGATAAAAACTATATACCAAATTCAACGTATAACACCCCCGCAAACAGGGGGCTCCGATCAAAAAATAATTCGAATACACTCATGACTAAGACTCTTTTGTGTTTGCCTGTTTTGTTGCCGAATCGAATGCGCCTCCTATTACGCCCGAACTGGATCAGTTTATTGATGGGCGGGCTATTGCTGGGTAACTTTCTAACCCAAGAGGCATTCGCCATGGATGAATTACCCATACCCACGGCATTTGGCCTCAACACCATGGCGCCTGAAAGTAGCTGGGGCATCCGCTTTGAGCAACGCAACAACGACTACCACCAGACCTATGATCAACATGGCAACTTGCAGGGACTAGGCGCCAGCTTTGACGGCATTCAATTAAATAGCAGCATTTTCCCTTCGCTCGCACTATTAGGTCCTGGTGCCTCGCTGGGAACGACGCGCTTCAAGAGTGAGGTGCGTAACCAGATCAGCACATTGACCATCGGCTATGGCGTCACGCCGGATATCACGGTAGGCGCGATTATCCCTTATGTGAAATCACACACGCACGTCAGTTTTGGCGTCGACGGTGGTAATGTCGGTGCAAACCCGGCGTTTGACGCGAGCCAACCGATTAGCGCGGGCAACTTTCCGTTTGCGCCTGCGGGTGGCGCGGTGGCTCCCATGGATACGGCTGGCGTACAAGGCATCCTGACGAACCCGGCGTATGGTTATCAATACAAGCGGATTGCTTCTCAACAGTCAGAGGGATTTAGCGACCCGACCATAGGCGTGCTCTGGCGGGCTTATAAGGCGGCAGACCAGAGCCTGATTGTGGGCATCGGCTGGCGAGTGGGTCTGGCCAGAAAAGACGACCCGGATAACTTGCTGGATACGCCGCCCGGCGACGGTAGCGACGACCTGCGCACCCGCATAGAATATTTCAAGAATATAGGCAGCCACCTCGACTTGCGGTTACTGGCCGATTACAACTGGCAAACCCGCGACAAAGCCAGCATGCGCATCCCCTCATCAGGCCAGTTACTGGCCCTCGCCAGTAGCAAACAAAGATTACAACGCAACCTGGGGGACTTTTATGAAACCGATATTGAGTTGGGGTATCGCTGGTCCAACTGGCGCTGGGCGGCTACCTGGCACCGTTATGAAAAGCAGTCTGACACTTACCGCTCTGACCTTGGCACCGATACCAGCAGCCTGGAAACGAACACCTACACCCGCGCCGACCAGTACCGGCTGAGTGCGACCTGGAGTGGTATCCAGGCCTGGCAACAAGGCAAATTACCGCTGCCGCTCATCGTCAGGCTCGAAATGCAGGATACTTTTTCCGGGCGCAACTTTGTCGATGTCCGCGATATTTACCTGCAAGTGACGGCTTTGTTTAGATGAGCTTTTGCGTGCATGCCCTGTTAAAACCATTGCGCGATAGCTGCATTTTTTTGTGGCTGTTGTTCGCCTCCCTAAGCACATTTGCAACCCCTGAGGTGACCAGCAACGCTCTAGTCAGCATGAAACAAGGAGAGTTTGTCCAGAGTGCCGCTCCCCAGCCCCCAGGTGACCATGCAGACTGGCAAACTGCCAGCCTGCCGGACATCTGGAAGATCACTCATCCGACGGCAGAGGGCATAGGCTGGTATCGCTTTCAGTTTGATTACCCGACACTCAGCCAGAAGGCTTTGTATGGACTCTACCTTTCCAGGCTCAGCCTGAATGCGGAAGCGTTTCTCAATGGTGAGAAGATAGGCTCTGGCGGTGCGTTTGAAGAGCCCGTCGCCAGGCACTGGAACCGCCCCTTGTTATTTGCCATGCCGCCCCACCTGCTCAAGCCCCGCGACAATCTGTTACTCGTAAGAGTCATTGCCCCCGCACACTCTCAAGGCATGCTCGCTCCGCCGCAAATAGATACATTAGAGCATCTGCAACCGCGCTTTGAAGAAGCCAGATTTATCCGTATCACACTGAACCAGACGTCAAGCTTGCTGATCGTGGGGATTGGGCTGCTGATGCTGAGCCTGTGGTGGCGCAGAAAGCAGGATACCGCCTACGGCCTGTTTGGACTGGCCGCCTTTGTCTGGGCACTGCAATCCCTCAATTTTTACATCATCACCGCGCCCTTGCCGACCCCACAATGGGAGTTGTTTGTGAATGCGAGTTTTCAGGCGATTGCCACCTTGTGGCTGATCTCACTGCTCGATTTTGTCGGCATCCGACTTAAGCGTTTCAATCAGTTGCTGTGGGCGATCCTCATCATGTCGCCGCTGACTTTGCTGTGCACTCCCGATGCTTACTTTACTGACGTCACCGATGTATGGCACCTGGTGACCATGGGCGTGGTGGTGTTCGGCCTCTGCTTGCTGGCAAAAGAAGGCATTATGCACCGCAACAAGGATGCCAACTTACTGTTGCTGACCTTGAGTTTGATCCTGCTATTTGCATTTCATGACTGGCTGATACACACCAATATTGCTGCACTCAACCACTGGGTGAGCAATGAGGAATATCTGATGCAATTCTCGGCCCCCGTGCTGTTTTTGATTGTCGGGCTCATGATGACTTCAAGGTATGTGGGGGCCCTCAATGATTACGAGCAACTGAATCAGCAACTCGAACAACGCGTGGTTTCCAAGCATGAAGAGCTGAATCAAAACTTTCAGCAATTGCAGTCCATTCTCAAAGAGCAGGCTTCGCTGGAGGAGCGCGAGCGGATTTACCAGGATCTGCATGACGACTTGGGAGCCAAACTGCTGACTCTGGTATACCGCGCCCAAGACAGCAACAATGCCGAACTTGCCAGGTCTGCCCTGCAAGACCTGCGCGATGTAGTTTCACGGGCCGGGACAGAACATATCCCATTGACGGATGCCATGGCCGACTACCGTATCGAGTGCGAGAAACGCTTGAGTGATGTCCATATCCAGCTGGTTTGGCAGATTGAGATGAAGGAAGACCACCTGCTTCTGACGCAACCGCAAGTCCTCAACCTGGGCCGCATTATCCGTGAGGCGGTTTCAAATGTGATCCGCCATGCACAGGCAAGCCAGGTCACAGTCAACCTGAGTCGTAGCGACAGGCATCTGTTACTGTCAGTGAGTGACAATGGCATCGGGCTGCCCGCCGAGTCGGCCAGAAACAAAGGCCGCGGTTTGAACAATATTCAGAAACGCGCGACGCTGCTGGGCGGTGAAGTGCACTTTGAAGCCTTGCCCGCAGGCGGGCTCAAGCTCTGCCTGCAACTGCCGTTGCAAGCATTCGCGCAAGCTCCCCATTAACACCCCCTATCCAGGGGGTGCAAGCCGGATGGCAAAGTCTCTAAGATGAGTACTCCAATCATCAGGAGGAGAGAGACATGCACAAATTAACAATAATGACCACACTCACTGGTTGTTTACTTGCCAGTGCCAATATGGCACATGCCACGAGTAGTACCGCGATCTTCTGGGGACCCACGCCCTACCTATCCTCGAGTGACATCCCGGCTGGCTTTTACCTGGGAGGCAATCCTGTCCTACTAGATAATCTGGAAGATGGATCGCTGGATGCGTCTATCAGTGCCAGTAACGGTTCAGTGTATGGACCCACCGGCATTGCCGACTCGGTGGATGCCGATGATGGCAACATTGATGGTTTTGGCACCGCAGGACGTAGCTGGTTTTCAGGCAATGTGACCTTCACTTACACGGGTAGCGGCCCTCTGCCAACAGCCTTTGGTGTGGTCTGGACGGATGGCTCTGGCACCATTACGTTCAGCGCAACAGATGCACTGGGGCAATCACTGGGTTCACAGTCGTATACGGGCATTCCTGATGGCACGTTTGGCGGCACCACCGGCGATGACCGTTTCTTTGGTGTGCAGTTTGCCGGTGGCATAAAATCGATCACCATAGGCACCGGGGGCGGCATTGAAGTCGATCATATCCAGTATGGGCAAATGGTGAGCAGTGTGCCAGAGCCCACCTCGGCGCTCATGCTCAGCCTGGGCTTGCTGGGCGTGGTTGGATACAGGCGCACGCGCAAATCGACTACAGAATAAAGGCGCTGTCACGCGCCAAAATCCTAGTAAAAAATAAAAACGACTGCTTCACCCTTTGAGTAGCTGTGATGGCACCCCCTGAACTGGGGGTGCCTTTTTTCAGATGATTGCACTAGTCTAGGGACATTCTTAATATCGTGCCCAACCAGGGCAAAGGGTTTGTCATGTTGACCTTGCAGCGCTACGCTAAACCATCTGCCGCCATCATTGTGTTGGTTGGCTGCCTGCCTTTCCAGGCCCTCGCCACAGAAATCGCAACTAACATGCGGCTAAACTTTAACGAGATTGCCATCATGAACAGAACCACCTCGGTGTCTGTCGATGGCGTGGATATCACCACTTACAGCAACCAGATTGACAAGCTGTTGACCCTGGACCCAAGTATTGCCAATGCGCGGTTTTTGAGCACCCGACTTGGAACGTTCAGTAGCGGCAGCATGACGATTGAACTAAGAGGGAATCAATTTATTTCACTAAATGACCCTGGGGTTTCAGTATTGCCAGATACCCAACGCACACTGACGCGGATAGAAGCCGGCGCCACATTAAGCGGCGGCCTACTGACCACCACCGAGTCACTCAACCTCGATGCCACCTGGTTTTGCCGTGCAACCGCGCTTTCCTGCACCCGCGATGAAGTTTATAGCACGTTAAAATTTCTCTCTCCGCTCTCAAACTCAACCACCAGTGCAGCGGCACTGGTGCAACCCATACGCTTGCAAGCAAGTGGCGCACCCACGTTTACCGCGGATGGTGTGAGCATCAATTATGCCGGGCTGTCTTTATCCGGCACAGTCAATGTGAATGCCACCTTTACCGCCAAAACACGTAGCCAATATGTGGCAGATGCCCTCGCCGCCACCCCAGGGGCAGGTGGCGGAGTCGCAGCCGCACGCTGGGATGCTGCCGCAACCGATATTCAATCCCTGCGCAATAGCGTACTGACGGATGTCGCAGTCGCAAATACCCTGAAAATCGCCCGCACACCCGAGCTAAAAGATGCACAAACACTGCTCGCAGCCGCCAGAGACAGCACCATTTTGCTCAATGCAGGCGCGACTGCACCGACAGTATTCAACTCACCCTTCGATCTCATGCGTCAGCTATGGAACGTCACCGCAACCGTGGACCCCTCTCTGGGACGCTCAACGGCTGGCTTTAGCAGCGAAGACCTGACCAGTGACAATGCAGCCCTGTCGTTGGCGGCATTATCGCTGATTGCCAGCGGCAGCGATGAGCATGATTTCGCTGCGCAACTGGACCACGCGCTGGGCGTGCCGCTCACGACAAGTGCCGCCCCTCAATTGACGCTGGATGGGGCATTACTTGGGTTGACTGACGCCATGCTCTCCATCTATTACTTAGGCAATAGCAGCAGCGGCTTGGTAGAACTCAACCTGCCAGATGCTGCTCGCTATGCTCTGTTACGGAATGGATTATATGACCGCATCAGTTTGCTGGAGGGAAACGGCCTGACGGTGATTGGTAACAGCGATTATGCCGGTTCGGCAGTGTTGCAAGGTGAAGGTGAAGTCTATATCGGCGAAATCTCAAGTGGTTTGCTAGAACTCAGCGGACAGAGCACGGCCTCGCGCTTGCAACTCAACAATATATACAGCAACCAGTTTTTGGTCGTCGCCAGCTGGGCAGTGACCCCAGTGCCAGAGCCAAGCCAGGCCTGGCTGCTCATGATGGGCTTGCCGCTGTTGTTATGGCGTCGTCAAAGCGCTTGAGAAAATACAGGCATATTTTGCCAGGTCGCTTTAACACACATACAAGCATTCTCATCCCATCATTTATTTAAAAGGAGCATGTGATGTCATCCCCAGTGATTAATCCAGCTTGGTTTATCAAACTCGTTACGCTTTTTACTATTGGCCTGACTAGCATGCCCGCGATAGCAGCCTTCACGGTATACACGGATAAAACCAGCTTTTTGACTGCAGCGGGTACGGTGTCTAGCGAAACCTTTGACGCAGTGACGGCAGACCTCGATCCCAGCAGCACCGGCATCCACCTCAATGACTTCACATTGAGCGGCAGTGTCAGTGTCGATGCACCTTCTTCAGCGATAGATATCAATGGCACAACCAACCTCTATTTCAACACCTCATACGGCGGCTGGGCGGATCTGATTTTTAGTCAGCCAATCACTGCCTTTGGGCTCACCATGAACAATGCCCGGCTACAATTGCTCTCCATCAGCTTGGCCCGTATCGGCCCGGCCTATGGTGAATACCATCATATTGCCACCTATGCCGCGCCCGACCCTTACGTCAGCAATCAAACTCTAAATGGCTTTATTGGGCTCACCTCCGATGTGGCGTTTAATCGCATCGTCTTTGCTGGCACCGGTTGCTGCTCCAGTACGTTTGCCGTAGACGATGTCACCTATGCGACGACGCTGGCGACGCCAGTGCCCGAGCCGTTATCCGCCAGCCTGCTTGGCCTGGGGGTCGCAGGCTTGTGCCTGTTTAGAAAACAACCGCTGCGTGTATAACTCACCGACACCTTGGCCATCAGGCCTGATGTTGATTTAACCCCGTTCAGCACAGGGTTTTTAATTGGCATTTTTGCATGCATCATGTTTGCGTCAGCGCAATATGCGGGCACCTCAGCGCCGTATTATTCGCTATACGCTTTTGAGGAGGCCTGCATGCAACCACTCACCATCTCACCACCCAGCCGCAAGGTACCGGCTAACCAGTTTGCCCTGTTCAACCTGGGCTTCAGGCCTTTTTTCTTGCTGGCTGCCTGCTTTGCGGTGCTCTCGATTGGCCTCTGGGTGTGGAAATATGCAACGCTTTCTGCACCAGTGTTAAACACCGTGACCGCATCACAGTGGCATGCACACGAAATGCTATATGGTTTTGCCTTTGCCGTGATTGCCGGATTTTTACTGACCGCGGTCAAAAACTGGACCGGTCTGCAGACCTTGCATGGTCGCCCGCTCATGGGCTTGGTCACCTGCTGGGCATTGGCCCGCGCCATCATGCTGATGGCACCCTCCCTGATCGCATTGGCAGCCGCGTTTGACGGCCTATTCAACCTGTGGCTGCTCATCGCGATTGCCAGACCAATTATTCAGGTGAAGCAATGGCGACAACTGGGCGTACTGTCAAAAGTACTGTTGCTGTCGGTTGGCAACCTGGCCTTTTATTCGCAAGCGCTGGGCTGGACAAACCAAGGTGCACATGCCGCGCTATGGATGGGTTTACTGCTGAATGTCAGCCTGATCATGGTGATGAGCCGCCGCATTTTGCCCATGTTTATTGAGCGTGGTGTGAAAGAACAGGTGACGCTCAAAAATTCAGTTTGGATAGACCGCCTGTTGATGGTCTGCCTGGCCGCACTGTTGATCAATATATTAACCGCCAATGCTGAAATGCTGAATACAGTGTTAGGACTTACTATCAGCATCAGCGCAAGCTTTAGGTTATGGCGCTGGCATACACCCGGCATTTGGCAGCTGCCGCTACTGTGGAGTTTTTATCTGGGTCTGTGGCTTATTAACCTGGGCTTTTTACTATATGCCTTGAGTTTTTTGCTACCAAGCATTTCTGTGATTATGGCCATCCATTGCTGGGCGATCGGCGGCATCGGCGTGATTACGCTGGCGATGATGACTAGGGTCTCATTAGGGCACACAGGCCGCAATATTCACAACCCACCGCGTAGCTTGGTATGGATATTTGGCCTGGTCATTTTTGCTACCCTGAGTCGGGTGTTATTGCCTATCGTGCTGCCAGACTTTTACCGTTTGTCAGTGATGCTGGCGGCCAGCACCTGGATCGCCGCATTCACATTATTTACGATTGTCTATTGGCCGATCCTCAGTCAACCACGCATTGACGGCACGCCCGGTTAACGCTCACTCTTTCCACTTGATAGAACAACCAATACTTGCAATCTGTTCCTGCGGGCCGTGACCTGTTTCAGCCACTAACTTCATGGCTTTGAACAATTCACGGGTACTCTCAGGAGCGGTTTCCTTGCGGCTCTCGTCAAACCGACCCCGGTATTGCAATGCAAAATCTTTATTAAAGCCAAAAAAGTCTGGCGTACACACAGCATCATAAAGCTTGGCAATTTGCTGAGTTTCGTCCAACAGATAAGGGAACGGAAACGCCATCTCGGTGGCAATTTTGCGCATGTTCTCAGGGCTGTCTTCCGGATAATCGGAAGGGTCATTCGACATAATCGCCACCGTATTCACGCCCAGCGTCTGTAGTTCTTTTACGTCAGCGATCAGGCGAGGCAAGATGGCTTTCACGTAAGGGCAATGGTTACAGATAAACATCACCAGCAGACCATTTGGCCCCATGCTGGTTTCAAGATTGACGAGCTTGCCATCTACATTAGGCAAATTGAATGCCGGTGCTTTCCAGCCAAAATCACATACGGGGGGGCTAATACTTGCCATCAGCGTTGCTCCTGCCATTAGATCAAACCATTATGGTACGTGATTAAGACGCCAAGGTGAATCTTGTCACCACCGTGCCCGCACACAGGCATTTTGGTTACAATGCCAGTCATGAGTAATTTACGCTTTCATAGCCCGGCTGCATTGACTGTGGGCCAATCCGTCCCACTCAGTGATAACGCCATGGCGCATGCAGTCAGAGTCATGCGGCTCAAAGTAGGCGACACGTTGATTTTGTTTTGTGGGGATGGTTTTGACTATCTCTGCGCGCTGACGCAGGTCGAGAAAAAATCCGCTACCGTTGAAGTCCTCAGCCGCACACAGGTCAGCAATGAATCGCCACTGAATACCCGCCTGCTACAAGGCATCTCTAGCGGCGACCGCATGGATTACACCATCCAGAAAGCGGTGGAACTGGGTGTGCGCGAAATTTTCCCGTTAAGTACCGAGCGCTGCGTGACCAAACTCAGTGGCGACCGCGCCGAAAAGCGCGTCGAACATTGGCAAGGCGTGGCAATCGCCGCCTGTGAGCAAAGTGGCCGCGCCTTAATTCCGTTAGTACACGCGCCTCTCACGCTTGCACAATGGCTGAGCCAACACGCGACCGCTGACAGCCTTAACCTGTTATTGAATCCTGTCGGTGCACAAAGGCTGGCATCACTAAACCCGCCAAAAAACGCCATTCATTTATTAATTGGCCCGGAAGGCGGCTTGAGCGCGGCAGAAATTGCACTCGCCTCGCAACATCACTTCCAGTCTATCGTGCTTGGCCCACGGATTTTACGTACTGAAACCGCAGCATTGACTGCCATGAGCGTGATGCAGTCACTGTGGGGAGACTTTTAAGCAAGTCTGACACTGCACACTTAGCAACCCAAGGAGCCTCTATGGAACCCCGCCCACCCTTACCGCCCTTTACCCTGGAAACTGCCATGCAAAAAGTACGCATGGCCGAAGATGCCTGGAACAGCCGCGACCCGGATCGCGTGATCCAGGTCTACACGGAAGATACGGTTTGGCGTAACCGTGCCGAGTTTCCAGTAGGGCGTGCAGAGGTGCATCAGTTTTTAACGCGCAAATGGGCGCGCGAACTGGATTACCGTTTGATCAAGGAAATCTGGGCGTTTCTGGATAACAAGATTGCTGTGCGCTTTGCCTACGAGTGGCACGACGACGCGGGCAATTGGTATCGCAGCTACGGTAATGAAAACTGGATGTTTAACGACGCCGGGCTGATGATGCAGCGCCACGCCAGTATTAACGACCTGCCGATTAAAGAAGCAGACCGCAAATTCTTCTGGCCCCTGGGTAGACGCCCGGATGAGCACCCCGGACTGACCGCGCTCGGTTTATAAGGCGGCACATGTTTCAAGTCATGCTGCAAATGGCCTTGCTGATTATGGCAGGCATGCTCTGGCAACGGTGGGCGCCTTCGCACATCACCGCCCTGTCGCACCGTCGTGCGCTGACAGATCTGGTGTTTTATGTGCTATTGCCAGCCTTGGTGCTCAATATTTTATGGCAGGCGCCGTTTGATTTGAGTGCAGTCAAAATTGCGCTGACAGCCGTGTGCCGCTTGATGGTCGCGGCCTCGTGCATGTGGCTGATACTGCAATTATTGCAACGTCTGATGACCGTGACCCGTGCACAGCAAGGCGCATTGATGCTGGCGGCCACCTTCCCGAACGCGACCTACCTTGGACTACCGGTGACCAGCGAGGTATTGGGCGACTGGACGCATGAGATCGTGCTCAAGTTTGATCTGTTTGCCTGCACGCCGATCTTACTCAGCCTGGGCATGCTCATGGCGCAACATTTTGGCCATGCTGAACAACGCTCGCACCCGCTCAAGGAACTCATGCGCGTGCCACCGCTATGGGCCTTGCTCTTGGCGGCCATCCTCAATCTGTGCCACATTCCGCAACCGGTCATGGTTGCACATGCCTTGCATACCCTGGCGGGCGGCGTGGTGCCCCTGATGCTGATTGCACTGGGCATGAGCATCCGCTGGGATACTTTTAAACTGAAATTCATGCCCTTGTTATTGCCCGTGTGTGCGATTGGCCTGTGCGTCGCACCGCTGGTGACCTGGTGCTTTGCACAATGGCTGGGCATCTCGGGTGACACCCTGACTGCATGCATTTTGCTGGCTGCCATGCCGACCATGGTATTTGGCATTATCATCTGCGAGCGCTATCACCTGGATGGCGCACTGTATGCCGCGGCCGTGTTCTTGAGCACCCTGCTCAGCATGGCCAGCCTGTCAGTATGGTTTGCAGCATTGCAGCCCTGACAGCAACCGCTTTAGCTCGTTAAAACCATCCTGCCCGACGGAATCTTTGCCGTCAAATCTGTCATACGTCATATGACGAGTTGTCTGCAAGCGCAACTGTTTTTATGATGCAATCCATCAGTCATGCCTACGTGAAGTGTTATTAGGGATTATCAAACGATCATGCCGAAAACCACGACCAACCATTACCTCAGTGCGCATCCCGCGCCACCGGATACGCTTGCCAGTTTGCTGGCGGGCGCCGGGATCACGATTAACGGCAACGCGCCCTGGGATATCCAGGTGTATGAAGAAAGCGTCTACCGCGATGTGTTGACCAAAGGCTCGCTCGGACTGGGACAGGCGTTTATCGAGGGCCGCTGGGGCTGCAACCGGCTGGACGAGTTTTTCCATCGCGTCATGCGGGCGGACCTGGATGAAAAAATGGGCGGGACGGCCAGACTCAAATTATTGGCTGAGATCATTCGTCATACCCTGTTTAACCTGCAAGCGCCGCACCGGGCTTATCAGGTTGCACAGCAACACTACGATATTGGCAATGATGTGTTTGAAGCCATGCTGGATTCGAGCATGAGTTACTCTTGCGGCTACTGGCAACATGCGCAAACGCTGGAAGAAGCCCAGCGTCACAAGCTGGATATGATTTGCCAAAAGCTGGATTTGCAACCCGGCGACCGCGTGCTGGAAATCGGCTGTGGCTGGGGCGGGCTGGCCAAGCATATGGCACAACACTATGGGGTGCAGGTGCTCGGCATCACGGTGTCAGTTGAGCAACAGGCCTTAGCCAGAGAACGTTGTGCAGGATTGCCGGTGGATATCCAGCTCAAGGACTACCGAGAGTTGCATGGTCAATTCGACAAAATTGTCTCGGTTGGCATGTTTGAGCATGTGGGCCAAAAGAACTACGAAACGTATTTTGCCACCGCACAGCGCTTGCTTAAGGATAACGGGCTGTTTTTGTTGCATACCATCGGCAATCATAAAACCGCCTTGCATACCGACGCCTGGATAGACCGCTATATTTTTCCGAATGGCAAATTGCCCTCGGCCAGCGAAATCACTGGGGCGATTGAAGAAAAGTTTTTAATTGAAGACTGGCATAACTTCGGACCAGATTATGACCGCACCCTGATGGCCTGGTGGGACAAATTCAACCGTGCCTGGCCTGAATTGCAGTTTAAGTATGATGAAAGTTTTTACCGGATGTGGAAATACTACCTGATGTGTTGTGCAGGCTATTTCCGCGCCCGGCAAGGGCAACTCTGGCAGCTGGTATTGAGCAAACGGCAGAGCAACCGTGTGTATCGCTCAATCCGCCCGCAGCCAGTCAGTTGTTGTTGACGTAGTCTCTCTGTGTTCTTGACCTTAATATGACGGCCTTGGCCGTCATTTTTTTGGCACGAATCTTCGACAGCAAAAACTTTTTAACCGCCGATACACGCCGATGAACGCAGATACCCTCTAAAACTCTACTGAAACTGTGCGCTTATTTCTTACATGGCAATTAACACCAGAAACTAGTTCCAGTCTCCACCGCATCGGCGTTTATCTGCGTGTATCGGCGGTCACAGGGTGTTACCCAGTCACATTATTTGCAATAAAAACCATTTTTATTTATTATTTTGCAAATTAACCTTAAATTAAACGCAAAATGCTAGGCTCAAACATCAGGGAATTGCGTAAATCGCAAAATTTAACCTTGCAGCAACTGGCTGCCCGCATGGGCACAGATGCCAGCAATTTATCGCGCATTGAACGCGGCGAGATTGGCATCTCTGAAGCCCTGCTGCGCGCCGCCGCACAGGCACTGCATACCACGCCTGGCCGGCTCTATGATGCCAACCTGACCCCCGTCTCGCTGACCAACACGCCACCCGCCATCCTTTCTAGCACGAATAGCAAAGAGTTTGTGCATTGGTTTCGCTCTGCGGCGCCTTATATACACGCCTTTGGCGGCAGCACCTTTGTCATTGCATTTGGCGGAGAAGTCGTCAGTGAACAACAGTTTGTGGCGCTTTCGCACGACCTCAACCTGCTGGCCAGCCTAGAAGTCAGACTGGTATTAGTTCATGGTGCCCGGCCACAAATTGAGCAACGCCTGAAACGTGACCACCTCACCCCAAAACTGCATAACGGCTTGCGGATCACCGATGATGCCGCCATGGAGGCGGTAAAAGAAGCCAATGGTGCCATCCGGGTAGAGATTGAATCACTGTTATCCATGGGCATTGCCAACTCGCCGATGGCAGGCAGCGACATCCGTGTTGCCAGTGGTAATTTTGTCACTGCCAAACCCTTGGGCGTACGCGACGGTGTGGATCTGCAACATACCGGCGAAGTGCGCAAGATTGATGCGGTCGGCATCCAGAAACGGCTGGACGATGGCGAGATGGTGTTGTTGTCGCCCATGGGCTACTCCCCCACCGGCGAGACCTTTAACCTGACCCTGGAAGATGTCGCGGTGAGTGCCGCGATTGCGCTGGATGCAGAAAAACTGATTTTCCTGATGGACTCAGAAGGGATCCAGAACCTGCGCGGCGAATTGTTGCGCGAAATGACCTCGGCCAAGGCGCGCAACCTGCTACGTAACGTGCAGGAAAGTGATGAGCCGATTTTTTATTCTGAGGACGTCAATTATTACCTGCCCGCCGCCGTGCGTGCCTGCGAGCATGGCGTGGCCAGAACCCACCTGATCTCACGCCACATTGATGGCGCCATTATTCAGGAGCTGTTTACGCGCCAGGGCATAGGCACCATGATCACTGAACTGTCACTGGAAACCATGCGTCAGGCCAATATCGAAGATGTAGGCGGCATTTTGCGGTTGATTGAACCCCTGGAGAATGAGGGCATTCTGGTGCGGCGCGGCCGCGAACGCATAGAGATGGAGATCAACTATTTTTATGTGATGGAACACGATAACCGCGTCATCGGTTGCGCGGCTTTATATCCGTTTCACGAGGAAAAAATGGTAGAGTTCGCCTGCCTGGCGATAGATCCCGCTTACCGTGGCGGTGGCCGCGGTGACAAGCTGTTTAACTTTTGTCAGCAGCAAGCCAGTCAAAAAGGCTTTAAACAGCTGTTCTGCCTGACCACCCGCACCGAGCACTGGTTTCTGGAGCGCGGCTTTAGCGAACAAAGCGTGGAGCAACTGCCGCAAGAGAAACTCAAGTTCTATAATTTCCAGCGCAAGTCCAAGGTGTTTGTGAAACCTTTGTAAGGCCGCAGCCCAAAGGCTGACCCTTTTATGGCCCCTAAAAAACAAACAATGGCCTTAGCTTCTTGAAATGCAACCATTTCATGCCCACTTACGTTACATTGGATATCCGATTGCCATGCAAGCGCTCTGGCAATCCAGCATTTATTTAAAACACAGAAACAAAAGGAAAACATGAAACAGTTTTGGAAGCTATTGATGGTGTTGATGGTCTGCATGAGTTTGTTCTCTGGTGTGGCAGAGGCCAAGCGATTGGGCGGTGGCGGCAGTTTTGGTAAAAATCGGCCGGCGCCTGCCAAACAAATGCAACGTGCGCCTGAAGCGACGCCACAACCAGCCCCTGCGGCTGCACCACGTAACGGGATGAGCAAATGGATGGGGCCATTGGCCGGTCTTGCCATTGGTGCCGGCTTGGCAACCCTGTTTTCACACGGCGGATTGGGCGATTTTGCCAATAATTTCAGCACATTATTGATGGTGGTTGCAGGCTTTGCCTTGCTGATGTTTTTAGTGCGTCGCTTTAAAAATGCGCAAGCCTCGCCGCCGCAATACGCCGGCGCAGGCGCACCGTATGCCCCCGCCGGATTTCAATCTGAATCCGCATACAACGCCAGCGCTGCCCCCACAATAAAAGCAGATATTCCTGCCGATTTTCCGGTGGATAGTTTTTTACGTGGTGCCAAAGCTTCATTTATTCGTCTGCAAGCCGCCAACGACCGCAAAGACATCCAAGACATTCGTGAATACACCACCCCTGAGGTCTATGCTGAAATCAGCCTGCAACTGCAAGAACGCGGCGATGCACCACAAATAACCGAGGTATTGAATATTGATGCTGAGCTGATTGAGGTGGTCACTGAAGGCGCTTACACCATTGCCAGTGTGCGCTACTCGGGTCAGTTGCGCGAAAACAATGGTGCGATTGAACACATCAATGAAATCTGGCACTTGCAAAAAGCGCTACAGCCAAGCAATGCGCCATGGTTATTGGCAGGGATTCAGCAAGCCTGATCTGGATGATGCATCCAGATTAAGCCACTGGCTGCCCTAAACTCGCATGAGGTGTAAGCGCTGTTTTTTAATCAGCGCTTCACATTTCTGCGGTAAAATTCACGCTGTTTTGAACTCAATACGGACCTCCGATGATGCAACATGCCACTGCCTCGCAAAAGGCAAAAACCCTGTCCGAAGCGCTGCCCTACATCAAACGCTTTTTTGATAAAACCATCGTGATCAAATATGGCGGCAACGCCATGACGGACGACCGCCTCAAAGAATGTTTTGCGCAGGATGTGGTGCTGTTAAAACTGGTGGGCATGAACCCGGTGGTGGTGCATGGCGGCGGCCCGCAAATCAATGAAATGCTGGACAAGCTGGGCAAAAAGGGTGAATTCATTCAGGGCATGCGCGTCACTGACGAAGAAACCATGGACGTGGTGGAAATGGTGTTGGGGGGTCAGGTGAACAAGGAAATCGTTAACCTGATTAACCGTCACGGCGGTAAAGCGGTGGGGTTAACTGGGCAGGATGGTAACTTTATCCATGCGCACAAACTGCTGATGGAAGACCTCAAAGACCCGAGCAAAATGATTGATGTCGGCCAGGTGGGCGAGATTTCCGGCATAGACCCCAGCATCATTACGTTTCTGGATAGCGGTGACTTTATCCCGGTCGTCGCGCCGATTGGCGTAGGCAAGGATGGCGAAACTTATAACATCAATGCCGATGTGGTGGCGGGCAAACTGGCTGAAATCCTCAATGCAGAAAAACTCATTTTGCTGACCAATACGCCAGGCGTGCTGGATAAAAATGGCCAGCTGCTGACCGGCCTGACACCCAAGCAAATCGATGACCTGGTAGAAGATGGCACCCTGAGTGGCGGCATGTTGCCAAAAATCGGTTCTGCGCTAGATGCGGCGCGCAGTGGCGTCAAGTCTGTGCACATCATTGATGGCCGCGTGGAGCATGCCTTGCTGCTGGAAGTGTTGACTGACGAAGGCGTGGGCACGCTGATCAAGGCGAAATAGCCATTCAGCCACGCTCATCAGCAGTGCCCAACCATGGCTGAGATTATTTTATACAGCAACAAACTGTCGCGTGGCCGTGCCGTGCACTGGCTGCTCGAAGAGCTGGGCCTTGCGTATCAGGCGGTGTGGCTGGACTTTGGTCCGGCCATGAAAAAAGCAGACTACCTGGCAATCAACCCCATGGGCAAAGTACCTGCCCTCCAGCATGGCGGGGCCGTGGTCACCGAGACGGCCGCGATCCTGACCTATCTGGCAGACACGTTTGCCGAAAAGGGCTTGATTCCAGCCGCGGGCACCCCGGAAAGGGCCGCTTTTTACCGCTGGATGTTTTTTATCGCCGGTCCGCTGGAAGCGGCAACCACGGCTGAGTTTCTGGGCTGGCAAACGCCGGAAAAAACACCTTTGGGTACGCCTTGTCAGGCTTTTCTGGGCTTTGGCTCACTGACACTCACGCTAGATACCCTGGAATCGCATTTACGCCAGCATGCCTATGTGTGTGGCGACCAGTTCACCGCCGCCGATGTCTATCTGGCGACCCATCTGGCGTTTGGCATGCGTTACACCAAAGCCTATCCGCCGCGTGCCATCTTTGACGACTACTTAAACCGCCTGCTGCACCGCCCGGCCAAATTGCGGGCAGATGCCCTTTAATCTGGCACGGCAGTGATGACACGTAGGGTGTGGATTTTTGACCTGGACGATACGCTGCATAACGCCTCGGCGCACATCTTCCCGGTGATGAACCGCGCCATGACCCAATATATCCAGGATCACTTGCAACTGGATGAACCTGCCGCCTGCGCCTTGCGCCAGCATTACTGGCAGGTCTATGGTGCCACCCTCAAAGGGCTGATGCGCCACCACGGGGTCAACCCGCATCATTTTCTTGCAGAAACCCATGCCTTTCTGACGGACGAGATGGTGCATACCACCAAACAGCTCAGGCAATTATTGCAGCAACTGCCGGGACGTAAATGCGTCTTCACCAACGCACCGCGTCACTATGCGTTGCGCGTGCTGCAAGTCCTGGGCATTGAGGATTGCTTTTCACTGGTCTTCAGTGTGGAATCCAGTGGCTTTCACGCCAAACCCAGCGTGCGCGGGTTTCAATTGCTGCTACGCCAGCTTAAATGCCGTGCGGCAGATTGCACCTTGTTTGAAGACAGCCTGCCCGCACTGATGACGGCCAAACGGCTGGGGATGCGCACGGTGTGGATCAGCCGCAAGTTACGCAAACCAAACTTTGTGCAATATAGGTTAGCGCATATGTTGGCGCTCACTCACAGTGGCCTGAAAAAAGGGCCGCTTTACATTCCCGCCGCCGGTGAATAAGGTTAAAATACGGGTCAAAATAACCACCTAACGATCAGGCTCAGGCTCCCACATCATTATGGCTACTATCAATAAAGAAGCACGCGCAAACCGTAAACAGCAAATTCTGGAAACCCTGGCAGGCATGCTGCAAACGCCACGTGGCGAAAAAGTCACCACGGCAGCCCTGGCTGCCAAACTCGATGTTTCCGAGGCGGCACTTTACCGCCACTTTGCCAACAAGGCCAAAATGTTTGAGGGCCTGATCGAGTTTATTGAAAGCGCCTTGTTTGGTGTCATGAACAAAATCACCACCGACGAAACCGATGGCCTCAAGCAAGTACAGCTGATGCTGCAAACCATGCTCAAGTTTGCCGAGCGCAATCCCGGCATGTCACGGGTGTTGATTGGCGATGCCCTGGTCAATGAAGATGACGCCTTGCAATTGCGTATCAACCAGTTGCTGGACAGGTTAGAAGCCAGCCTCAAGCAATCGTTGCGCATTGCCGAAGCTCAGGGTCACAAAATTAATGATGCCGGCACGGCGGCCAATACCATGATCAGTTTTGTGCTGGGCCGCTGGCATGCTTTTGCCAAAAGCGGATTCAAACGCAAACCGAGCGACAATCTTGAGCAACACTTGGCCCAGCTGATTACGGGCTGCCTGCAATAAGTTTCAACAGAAAGTATCACGGATGGAAACCACTATTTTTGGCATGAATGAAGCCCAACTCACCGAGTTTGGCATGTCCTGGGGCCTCGCGTTCCTCATGCTGTTTATTGTCTTTATTGTGGGCAACCTGGCCTGGAAATCCAAAGCGGGCAAAACCGGCACTTTTGCCTTGTTTTTGGCCCTGACGCTGGGGCTGGTCGGATTCCTGGCCAAATTTGCCATTCAGCACTATCTGAATATTCACTAGCTGAATATTCACCTGTTTTATCAAAACCAGCGCCTGCTTTATACTGCATGCTCCCTTGGTGAGGTGAAGCAATGCAGCACATCCTGGTTTACTCAGACTCGTTAAGCTGGGGCATCATCCCCAATACCCGTCAGCGCCTGCCGTTTGAGCAGCGCTGGCCTGGGGTCCTCGAAATCAGCCTGAGTCAAATGCAGCAACGCGTGCGCGTGATTGAAGATTGCCTGAATGGCAGGCGCACGGTGTTCGAAGACCCGTTCAAACCCGGTCGCAACGGCCAGCAAGGCTTGGCGCAGCGTATCGAAATCCATTCGCCGCTGGCGCTGGTCATCCTCATGCTGGGCACCAATGACTTTCAGTCCATGCATCCGCACACCGCCTGGCACGCCGCGCAAGGCATGGCCAGCCTGGTCACCACGATACGGCAAGCCCCCATTGAACCAGGCATGCCTGTCCCCCAAGTCATGATCGTGGCGCCACCGCTCATCACTCAACCACAAGGACCGATTGCAGAAAAGTTTACTGGCGCCGCACAAAAATGCCAGGGACTGGCCGCGGCTTACCGCGCAGTCAGCCAGGCGATGGATTGCCTGTTTGTCGATGCAGGGCGCATCGTCACCGCCAGTGAAATAGATGGCGTGCATCTGGATGCTCCACAACATCTGCAATTAGGGCAAGCCCTGGCCCATGAAGTGAACGCGCTTCTAGGGCAGCAAGCCTGAATTGGCTATTGCGACCCTGCTGTCCGTCCGCTACCCTTAATCAATTTATCACACCACCGTTTTCGCCATGGATCACGTACTGCCACCTCAAGATAACGATACTTATAAAACATTGCTGGAATCCACCAAAGCGATTCCATGGAAATTAGACTGGGCCTCCAAACGATTCACTTATATTGGCCCACAAATTGAGTCCTTACTCGGCTGGACACAGGACAGCTGGCAATCCGCAGAGGACTGGGCCGCACGCATGCACGAGGAAGACCGCGATCGTGTATTCAATTTTTGTATCTCGCAATCACTGCAAGGCCTGGATCATGAAGCGGACTACCGTGCACTGACGGCTGACGGTGGCTTTGTCTGGATACGCGATGTAGTGCATGTGATCCGTGCTACGAACGACGAGCCCGAGGCTCTGATTGGCTTTATGTTTGATATCAGCGAACGCAAACAAACAGAGCAACAATTACTGGATTTGCAAAAACAACTTGAAGTGCTGTCCTATCAGGATAGCCTGACTGGCGTCGCCAACCGCCGCATGTTTGACAACGTGCTGGAAAAAGAATGGCTGGAAGCCAGCCGACATCAGCAGCCCTTGGCACTGATCATGATCGATATCGACTATTTCAAGCAATTCAATGATGCTTACGGGCATCTGAAAGGCGATGAGATACTGAAAAAAGTCTCCAGCCTCTTGTCTCATGCCGGCGTGCGTGCAAATGATTTTTTTGCCAGGTTTGGCGGCGAAGAGTTTGCTTGGATTTTACCGGAGACCGATCTTGTTTCCGCAGGCAAGATCGCTGAGCGTTGCCGCCATCTGATTTTCAAGGCACAGATTCCGCATGCGCACTCAGCCGTCAGTCAGCTGCTCACCATCAGTGTGGGGGTGGGCAGCATCATCCCCTCAGCAACAGACCAGATGAATGATTTTTTGGCGGATGTAGACAGACTGATGTATCACGCCAAGCATCAAGGCAGAAACCGGATAGTCTTGCAGGAAGAGGTTTAGACCCTAAACGGTCGCGGACTGGTTAATGCAGATGCATGGCCTGCTGGATGGCCTGTGTTCTGGCTTCCGCCACCGCTTGTTTGATCTGCACAGGCGACTGGCATTGTTTGGCAATTGCGCCCGCGTCTACGGTCAAGGCCGCCTGCAATGCGCGGCTCAGATGCTCGGCATCCTCCAGTGGGCATTGCTCTAATCCCAGCCGGCCTCGGCTGTCACATTCACAGGCCTTGAGAAAATCCTCAAAACGGCTGCGCTGTCTGAATGCGTCCAGCTCCTCTAGAAAATGCAGCAGCGTACTTGCCTTCATTTGCCGCGCCGCATGCAATTTGCCATGATATTTCGCCACCACCAGTGACAGATCCTTGCAATCATTGGGCACTTTCAGGCGGGCCACGACATCCCTAATCAGATCAACGCTGCGCAACTCATGGCCAATATGGCGCGGCAGCACTTCAGCAGGCGTGGTGCCCTTGCCCAGATCATGGGTCAGTGCCGCAAAGCGTACAGGCAGGCTAAAGGCTTGCGTCGCAGCGTAATCAATCACCATCATGATATGGATGCCGGTATCCACTTCAGGATGATAAGTGGCGGTTTGCGGTACGCCCCACAAGCGGTCCAGCTCTGGGAAGATGATTTTCAACGCGCCGCAAGCACGCAGCATCTCAAACATGCGGCTCGGTTGGGACTCCATGAGGCCTTTGGCGATCTCTTGCCAGACGCGCTCGGGCACCAGGGCATCCACCTCGCCTGCAGCGACCATCTCGCGCATCAGCACCATGGTTTCAGGTGCCATAGTAAAATCGGTAAATCTGGCTAAAAAACGGGCAGCACGCAGGATTCTGACCGGATCTTCACTAAACGCGGCTGTCACATGCCGCAAGATTCTTTTTTCAATATCTGCCTGGCCACCGAACGGATCAATCAGTTGACCCTCCGCGGTCTGGGCAATGGCATTCATGGTGAAGTCACGGCGAGCGAGATCTTCCTCCAAGGTCACGTCTGGATCGGCGTGAACACTAAAGCCCTTGTAGCCTTTGGCGGTTTTGCGCTCGGTACGCGCCAGCGCGTACTCTTGCTGGGTCTGGGGATGTAAAAAAACGGGGAAATCCTTGCCGACTGCACGGTAGCCTGCGGCTAGCATTTGTTCGGGGCTGGCACCCACCACCACATAGTCACGGTCTTTGACGGGCAGGCCGAGAAGGCTGTCCCGCACGGCACCCCCTACCTGGTAAATCTGCATGACAGGCAGCCCTGTACGCAATCAACGTCTGGCGTTGATGACACGCCCAGCGGCCGCGCGGAACTGATCATAGGCCCCCCGCGGATTGTTTTTGACCAGATACCCGGAAATCACGGCGAACATATCCGTCGGGACCACACACAATTCGTTGGCCATCGGTTGCTGGCACACATTATCGACCTGCATGGATTTGACGTTATCGCGTGAGATCAGCTTGATGGGCAACAGCTGCATAAAGCTGCCTTGCAGCAGGGACATGCGCAGGCTCAAGCCCAGGATGGGGCGCTGCACATGGATGGTTTTCATGACCGCCTCAATGATTTGCTGCAAGGTCATGATGGCGGGGCCACCCAGCTCATAAGTCTTGCCATAGGTCGCAGGTTCATCGACAGCATTCACCATGGCGGCAGCGACGTCTTCCACCCAAATCGGCTGGAACTTGGCATTGGGCATGGCCAGTGCCAAAACGGGAATCCATTGGATCAGCTTGGCGAACAGGTTGATAAAGCGGTCACGCGTGCCAAAAATGACTGAAGGCCGGAAGATGGTCACATGCAGTTTTTTGCTGAACGCCATGACGGCACTGTCCCCCGCGGCCTTGCTGCGCAAATATTCACTGGGGGCGCTGGCAGAAGCCTGCAGGGCGCTCATATGCAGCAAACGCGGAATCCCCAACGCTTCGCACAATTGCGCGACCTGGCGTGGAAACTGGTGATGCATTTTTTCAAAGGCGTTATCACGGGTTTGATGCAAGATGCCAATCAGGTTAATCACCACATCACTGCCCTGCAATTGCGCCTTGAGGGCGGCGTGATCGTGAATATCACACTCAACCACCTGTACATTAGGCAGCAAAATCAAGTGCTTGGCCTGCTCGCGACGCCGCGTCAGCACTTTGACTTGGTAACCGGCCTGATCTAGCCTGGCGACCACGCTGCTACCAACAAAACCGCTACCACCCAACACTGTGACTGTCTTCATTTGCTTGTTCCTGATGCGTCTTGCGTTAACTGAGTTCGTATTTGCTTATTGTACCGAAAAACCGCCGCTTACTCTTGCTCTGAAATCGTGATCGTGGTGGTGACCGTGTCAGCCTCTGCCACACTGCGTGCGGGGATCGTCCCCAGACGTTTCTTGAGGGTCACCACCGGCAAGCCCAACCGCGCAGCGTACATATGCGCATTGGCCAGCACTTTTTTCACGTAATTGCGCGTCTCGCTAAACGGGATGGTTTCGGCATAAATTGCGCCTTCGAGTGGCGTACTGGCCGCCCAGCGCCGTGCACGGCTCGGGCCGGCATTGTAGGCGGCGGTGGCCATCACCTCCTGGCCATTAAACGTATCCAGCGTGTAGCGCATGTAATAAGTGCCCAGATTCACATTGGTTTCGATGTCATGCAGCATGCCATCATGGTAGCTATTCAAGCCGAGTTTTTTGGCGATCCATTTGGCAGTAGCAGGCATCACCTGCATTAAACCACCTGCGCCCACCGATGACTTGGCGTAGTGCATAAACCGGCTCTCCTGCCGGATAATGCCATAGACCCAGGCTTCATCAATCTCCCGGCTGCGAGAGGCTTTTTGCAGGTAATCGCGGTAGGGCGTGGGGTACCGTAACTCAAAATTATGGGTACGGCTGGTTTTGTCTGCCGCCAGCACCGCCAGGTCAAACCAGCCTTTCAGCATGGCATATTGTGCGGCGACGATACGTCCGGGATCATCCAGCGCTTCCAGCAAGTACATCCACTCCAGCCTGGCCTCGTAGCGTGCCTCGACGTCAAACAAGGCTTCCATGCGTTTGACTGCCGGTTGCCGTGCAAACTGCCGGACTTCGTCGTCAGCGGGTTGATAAGTGGCCGTCGGCTCACCCAGCATTGGCCCCAACTCTTCAGCGGCCAGCCAGCCATAAAAATGCCGCTCCTGCGAGAGTTTAGCCAATAAGGCATTGGCTTCTGCAGGCGTCCCCTTCATCAGCAGCGCACGTGCTTTCCAGTACCGCCAGGCAGCCTCTTCGCCCAAGACCGGCGGCATGTCAGAGATCACTTTCAGCAGCTGGTTCCAGTCCTGCTGACGCAAAGCGGCCCGTGCATACCATTCCCACTGCTCGTTATTGAGCACAGAGGCAGTCACTTTGTTAAAACTTTGCAAGGCTTCCGGCGCGTGTTTACGTGCCGCCTCCAGTGCGATATAAGCCTGAACCAGTTGTTTTTCTTCAGCATCCAGCAAGCCGTTATATTTTTGATAACTGGCCCGCGCGACCTCGATCTCAGCCTTGGCCTGTCTATGGATGATATACATATACAACGCCCGGCCATAAGCGCTACGGTCCTGAATCGTGCCTTTTTTCAGCGCTAACGCCGGGTTTTGCGTGACTTCGTCCAGTTGTTTAAACAGCGCAGCATCTGTTTTGCTGCTACGTTTGGCCATCGCTTTGGCTAGGCCCGGCTTATTGGCAAACAGCGCGTCCCGATACAGGGTCAGTAACAACTTCTCGTCGAGCACGCCCACTTGCTGCAAGGCTTCCAGCATGCCCTGACAATCGGGTGGCAGGTCTTTGCCCGCCAGCAACAGTTTCTTGCCGTCCTCGTACGCATTTGGATCATCCATGGCGATCCCGGCCTGAATCTGGTAACACTGGTTACCCACATCGTTGAGGCTGTAATACATGGGCATTTGCGCACGCATTTCAATAAACTGGTCCCAGAACTGCAATCGGCCCAGCCGTTTCAGCCACAGCTCACGCACCCGCTGCGACAGCAAGGATTCATTGTTTTCCTGCAAAAACGCCTGCACCTGGTTGTAAGAGAGTTGATCCAGCGTGAGGATCATCTGCCAGTATTGCAGATAAGGCAGCAACGGCGAGCGCTTTTGCCTGAGCGTATCAGTAGCTTCGGATAATTGGGCCAGGTTTCTGGTTTGATAGGCCTGTTTGGCCTGTGCATAGACCTCGGCGTCGCCAGCGAATGCAGCGGTCGCCACAATGAACAGCGCAGCAGCCAGTGCCACGAAAAAGGGGAATCTAGTCTTCATGCATTAACGATCACGTGATGGCGTGATCAATTTCAAATTCTGGCCAATCGACTGAGGAAAAAGAACAACAGCAACAACAGGATGACCACAAACCCACCGCGCCAGACTGCCTTGAGCCAGCGCCAGTAGCGTGGCTGCCCGGTCTGCCAGCTTAGCAAGCCCAGGATCAGGGTGCTCAACACCAGCACGGCAAACAAGATTCGTATCCACCACATTGTAATCTGCCTGGACGCGGTTTACGCCGGTAACAGCGGCGCCGGACTAAAATAGTCGCGTTGTTTGACAAAGCCAACCGGGGCATGGGCGTCGTTATCAAACGTACAGTATTCCCAGGCGCTTTCATCGGCCAGCAGGGCGCGCAGTAACTGGTTATTCAAGGCATGCCCAGATTTGAACGCAGTAAACTGTCCGATAATCGGATAGCCCAGAATATACAAATCGCCAATCGCATCGAGGACTTTGTGCTTGGCGAATTCGTCTTCATAACGCAAGCCACCGCCGTTGAGGACTTTGTATTCATCCAGCACAATCGCGTTGTCAAGGCTGCCGCCTTTGGCGAGCCCATTGGCCCGCAGGTATTCGACCTCATGCATAAAGCCGAATGTGCGTGCACGGCTGATCTCGTCCACATAGCTCTGGCTGTCGTAATCAATGGTGACCGTTTTGCCAGAAAACTCGAACACGGGATGTGCAAAATCAATGGTAAATTCGGCTTTAAAGCCATGGTGCGGCGTAAATTTTGCCCATTTATCGCCTTCGCTTACTTCTACCGGCTTGAGGATACGCACGAATTTTTTCGGTGCCTCCAACTCAGCCAGTCCGGCCGTTTGCAACAGATAGATAAACGGTCCCGAGCTGCCATCCATGATGGGCACCTCGGCGGCCGTCAGTTCTATCAATACATTGTCTACCCCCAAACCGGCGAGGGCAGACATTAAATGCTCCACGGTAGCCACGCGCGCACCTGAAAACTCTAGGGCGGAGCTCAGGCGAGTGTCATTCACTGCCGTCGGGGCGACCCGCATGGCAGGCGCATCGGGCAAATCGATGCGCTGGAACACCACTCCGTGATCGGCGGGCGCAGGCTTGAGCGTCAGCGTGACTTTTTCACCGCTGTGCAGCCCAACGCCAGTGGCGCTGATCGATTGTTTAAGCGTGCGTTGCTTTAACATGGTTTTCTCTACTGTTAATGATTGGCGACATTATAAGCCAATCGCTGTACTCACTCATGATTCATCTGGCCTTCCCTGTGTTGCACTCGGTTCCGCCAGGCGCATCATTAGTCAGCCTGCTTGCGCAAAAATGCCGGAATATCGTATTCCTCAATCCCGGAGTTCTTCATGGCTTCGACCTGCGCACGACGGCTGTTGCTGGTGAATACGGCTGGCTCGTCTTCTTCAACCGTGTTGAAGATCGGCTGGTTAGTCGTACCATCACGCAGGGTCGTCATCACTTTGAGCTCAGGTTTGGCCTGGCGTTTGCCCACGGAACCGTTCAAGCCGGTGGCCACCATGGTCACACGCAGGTTATCGCCCATGCTTTCATCCATCACGTTACCGACGATCACGGTCGCATCTTCTGCCGTGAACTCCTTGATCGTGTTCATCACGTCATAGTATTCACGCATCTTGAAGCTGCCGCTGGCACTGATGTTCACCAGTACGCCACGCGCATTGGCCAGATTCACGTCTTCCAGCAATGGGCTGGCAACCGCTTGTTCTGCCGCAATCCGTGCACGGTTAGGTCCGCTGGCTTCTGCAGAGCCCATCATCGCCATGCCCATTTCAGACATCACGGTGCGTACGTCAGCAAAGTCCACGTTCACCAGGCCTGGGCAGTTGATGATTTCAGCGATGCCAGACACGGCATTGTGCAGGACATCATTGGCTGCACGATAAGCTTCTACCACGGTCACGTCTTCACCCAGCACGTCCATCAGCTTTTCGTTAGGGATAACGATAAGAGAGTCTACGTATTGGGAAAGTTCTTCCAGACCTTCCTGTGCAACTTTGGCACGTTTGCCTTCAAAGGCAAACGGCTTGGTCACCACGGCCACGGTCAGGATGCCCATTTCACGCGCCACTTCTGCAATGATAGGTGCAGCCCCAGTACCAGTCCCGCCACCCATGCCTGCGGTAATAAACAGCATGTCTGCACCATCAATGGTTTCAGCGATACTGTCGCGGTCTTCCAGCGCGGCTTCGCGACCGATTTCCGGTTTGGCACCAGCGCCCAGGCCTTTGGTAATGTCAGAACCAATTTGCAGCACGACTTTGGCATGGCTCTTTTTCAAGGCCTGCATATCCGTGTTGGCGCAAATAAACTCAACGCCTGTCACGCTCTTGGTCATCATGTGCTCTACGGCGTTTCCACCGCAACCACCGACCCCAATCACCTTGATCACGGCGCCATCATTCTCTTTGTCAAAAATCTCAATCATACTCACCCTCCATTGCCTATTATTTGAGTGCTTGGTTTGCCCCGCACACTCGCCCTAAAACACATTAAAAAAACAACAAAAACCTAAAAGTTGCCGGTAAACCAGCGCTTCATTCGTTCAAACAATCTGCCAAATGACCCGGATTGCAGATCGCCTACCATTTGTTTCTCCACCTGCTGTTTGGCCATCAGCAACAAGCCGATGCCAGTGGCATAGCGTGGATTGCCCACCACTTCTGACAAGCCCTCCACATAGCGCGGCACACCCAAACGCACCGGCGTATGGAAAATCTCTTCGCCCAGCTCGACCATGCCGCGCATTTGTGCCGCGCCACCGGTAATGACGATGCCGGAAGCAATCATGGATTCCATGCCACTGCGGCGCAGCTCTTGCTGCACAAACTCGTAAATCTCTTCGACGCGGTCCTCAATCACCTCGGTCAGCGCCTGGCAGGACAACTGGCGTGGCTCACGGCCATCCACCGCAGGTACTTCCACCACTTCGCGTGGGTCTGCCAGCTGACGCAAAGCACAGCCATGCTTGACCTTGATTTCTTCTGCCGACTGCGTTGGTGTGCGCAAGGCCACCGCAATGTCATTGGTGATCTGGTCACCGGCAATCGGGATCACTGCGGTATGGCGGATCGCGCCATTCTTGAACACTGCCAGGTCTGTGGTGCCGCCACCGATATCCACCAAGCAGACACCCAATTCCTTTTCATCATCAGTCAGCACCGACTCACTGGAAGCCAATGGCTGCAGAATCAGGTCACTGACTTCCAGCCCGCAGCGCTTGATACATTTGACGATGTTCTGCGCCGCAGCAATGGCACCGGTCACGATATGCACACGCACTTCGAGGCGGATGCCACTCATGCCCAGCGGCTCGCGTACGTCTTCCTGGCCATCGATAATGAATTCCTGGGTCAGGATATGCAGAATCTGCTGGTCGGCCGGTAGCGCAATCGCACGCGCTGTTTCCACTACGCGGTCTATATCCATCTGCGAGACTTCGCTCTCCTTGATTTTCACCATGCCATGCGAGTTCAGGCTCTTGACGTGGCTGCCTGCAATGCCGGAATACACGGTATTGATCTTGCAATCCGCCATCAACTCCACTTCTTCAATCGCGCGTTGAATCGCCTGCATGGTGGAGTCAATATTCACCACCACGCCTTTTTTCAAGCCACGGGAAGCATGCTGCCCGACCCCGATCACTTTCAGGGTGCCTTCCGGCAAAATCTCTGCCGCAATCGCAACAATCTTCGAGGTGCCGATATCCAGCCCCACGATCAAATTTTTATCTTCTCTGACTCTACTCATGTGTTTTCCTTGACCTTCTTTCTGGCAATGTGCCGCCTACGCCCCAGGCCGTGGCATGCGCAAGGCAAAGCCATTCGGGTAGCGTAAATCGGCATAACGCCAGTCGCTCTCTGCAATACTTGCTTGCTGACGGTAAGCCGTCACAAACTGTTGCAATCTTTGTTTCGCGGCTTCTCGCCCCAGCATCATCTGGCGGCCATCCGCTGTTTTAATTTCCCAGGCACGGCGCGAGGACAGGCTCAGTTGCTGTATCTGTAGCGGTGTGCCTGCCAGCATTTGTGCAAAACTGGCATAGCCTTGCGCCACTTCTTTCACGGCATCGCCGGGCCCATAAAAGGTGGGCAATTGCTCATCTGAGGCGGCCTGAAACAGTTCGCCATGCTTGTTAACCAGTGCCACGCCGCCCCAACGGCCCAGGGCCTGATGCTCTTCAATCTGTACCACAATGGTGTCTGGCCACTGGCGACGGACGGCCACCTTGCGCGCCCAGGGCAGTTTTTCAAAAGCGGTACGCGTGCGTTGCAGATCCAGCGTATAAAAATTGCCCTTCAGGTATTTGCGCACAATCAGCTGGATCTGCTCATGGTTCACATGGTCGAGGTTGCCCTCCACCTGTACTTGCTTGACCGGGAAGATGGGCAAATGCAACACCACAAACAACAAGGCGTACAACAACATCACCACTGCCAGTGAAAACAGCAGGTTGGCGATCCAGTTCAGCAATGTTGGTCTATCCCACATCGTCTCAGTCGTCCTCGTTACGCGTCACGCAAGGTTTGTTGCAAAATACGGATCACCAAGGCATCAAAATCCATGCCGGCCGCTTTTGCTGCCATCGGCACCAGGCTGTGATCGGTCATGCCCGGGCTGGTATTCACCTCCAGAAAATAGTGTTTACCGGCCTCATCCATCAAAAAGTCCACCCGTCCCCAGCCTTTGCAGCCCAGCACCTTGAAAGCCTGCAAGGCTTCGGCCTGAATCTGTTGCTCCTGCTCGGCAGACAAGCCACAAGGGCAGCGGTACTCGGTGTCGTCGCGCAAATACTTGGCTTCGTAATCGTAATATTCGTTTTGGGGCACAATGCGCACGACAGGCAGTGCGGTCTCGCCCAGAATGCCCACGGTATATTCACCGCCACCGACAAACTGTTCGGCAATCACCAGCGGGTCTGATTGTTTGGCCAATGCATAGGCTGCCTGCACCTCCCCCGCCTGCTTGACCTTGCTGACACCGATGCTGGAACCTTCATTGGCCGGTTTCACAAACAGCGGCAAACCCAGTGCCGTCACGACATTTTCAACATGGGTACGGTCATCCATGAGCACATAGTTAGGCGTAGTCACACCCGCAGCCGTCCACAACAACTTGGTGCGCCACTTATCCATGCCCAGTGCCGACGCCATGACGCCGCTGCCGGTATAAGGGATGCCCATTAACTCCAGCGCGCCCTGTATGGTGCCGTCTTCACCAAAGCGGCCATGCAAGGCAATAAAGGCACGGTCAAACTGCTTGAGCGCCGACAAATCCTGGCTGGCCGGATCAAAGGCATGCACATCCACGCCCTGGCGCTGCAAGGCCGCCAGCACCGCCGAGCCACTTTTGAGCGACACTTCACGCTCGCCGGAACGACCGCCGAACAACACGGCCACTTTGCCAAATTGAGACTGACTTGTACTCATGCTTGTAAAACACCTTCCCCAATTACTTTTACTTCTTGCACCAATGCCACGCCCTGTTTGGCGCGCACGGTGGTTTTCACGTGCTCAATCAGGGCTTCAATATCCGCCGCGCTGGCCTGCCCCAGATTCACAATAAAGTTGGCATGCTTTTCAGAGACCTGCGCGCCACCGATGGTGGCGCCCTTCAACCCTGAAGCTTCAATCAGCCGCGCAGCAAAATCGCCTTCAGGATTTCTAAAGGTAGACCCTGCACTCGGCATATTCAGTGGCTGACTGGCCAAGCGCTTGGCCAGCAACTGCTTGATCTGTTCAGCAGACGCCTTGCCATCGCCAGCAGGGACGGCAAACCAGCCGCCCAAAAACCACTCATCTGCCGCCGGATGCGCCACATGACGATAGCTGGGCTGGTATTCAGCTTTTGCTCGGGTTTGCACGATGCCAGCACGGTTAATCGTTTTTACCTGATCCACCCATTGCCAGGTTTCCCCCCCGTAACAACCAGCATTCATCGCCAGTGCACCGCCGACGGTGCCCGGAATGCCAGCCATAAACTCGGCCCCAACGCGGTCCTGGCTGGCCGCAAAGCGCGCCAGCTTGGCACAGGTCACGCCAGCATCCGCATAAATACGCTCACCGTGCATCTCCAGCGCTTGCAGCGCCTGATGCATGACCACCACTGTGCCGCGCACCCCGCCATCCCTTACCAGCAGGTTGCTACCCAGGCCAATAAAAGTCAGCGGCTCACTGGCCGATAACTGCTGCAAAAACTGCTGCAAGGCTTCTACGCTGTCAGCCAGCACCAGGCGATCCGCCGGGCCGCCGACACGCCAGCTGGTATAGCGGGCCAAAGGCTCGTTCTTGAGCACTTGCAAGCCTGAGGTTTTCACACGTGTGGCACTCATACGCTAGCCAGCTCCCGTGTTTTGGCCGCCACGCTACCGATATTGCCAGCGCCCATCACTACCACCACATCGCCAGGCAACACACTCTCAAGAATGGCTGCCGGCAGTTCTTCGGTGGTTTCCACAAAGCGAGGCTCCACCTTGCCGTTGACGCGGATGGCGCGGATCAGGCTGCGCGTATCCGCCGCCACAATCGGTGATTCGCCCGCCGAATACACTTCGGTCAACAGCAAGGCATCCACGGTCGACAGTACTTTTACAAAATCTTCAAAACAGTCGCGGGTGCGGGTATAGCGGTGCGGCTGGAAGGCCAGTACCAGACGGCGACCCGGGAAGGCGCCGCGCGCGGCTGCAATCACCGCCTGCATTTCAATCGGGTGATGTCCGTAGTCATCCACCAGCGTGAAGTGTCCACCGGCAGGCTCGCCTTGACTGGTCGGGATTTCACCATAACGCTCAAAGCGACGGCCCACCCCGCGGAACTCAGCCAGCGCCTTGAGGATGGCGGCATCCGGCACATTCAACTCGGTAGCAATCGCAATTGCCGCCAGCGCATTCAGCACATAGTGGTGGCCGGGCAGGTTCAAAGTCACTTCATTACGCACGGTCACGCCGTTTTTACGCACCAGGGTGAAATGCATCTTGCCGTTGTCGGCAACAATATTTTCCGCGCGAATCGCGGCCTCTTCGTGCGTGCCATAGGTGGTCACCGGCCGGGTGACGCGCGGCAGGATTTCACGCACATTGGCGTCATCGATGCACAACACAGCCATGCCCCAGAATGGAATCTGCTGTAAGAACTCGACAAACGCGGTTTTGAGTTTGTCAAAACTGTGCTCGTAAGTGTCCATGTGGTCCTGGTCGATATTGGTCACCACCGCCATGATCGGCGTCAGGTGTAAGAACGACGCATCAGACTCATCGGCCTCTACCACGATCAATTCACCGGTACCCAAGCGCGCATTGGCGCTGGCCGCTTCCAGCTTGCCGCCAATGACAAAGGTCGGGTCCATGTCGGCCTCTGCCAGAATGCTGGCAATCAGGCTGGTAGTGGTGGTTTTGCCATGCGTGCCTGCCACGGCGATGCCTTGCTTGAAGCGCATGAGTTCGGCCAACATGACCGCACGCGGAATCACGGGCACTTTGCGCGCGCGCGCGGCGATGATTTCCGGGTTTTCTTCATTGATCGCACTGGATACCACCACCACATCCGCATTGCCCAGGTGCTCGGTGGCATGCCCCTGAAACACAGTGGCGCCAAAGCCTTGCAAGCGTCTGGTGGTGGCATTGCTGGCCAGGTCTGACCCGCTGACTTCAAAGCCCAGGTTCAGCAGCACTTCGGCAATGCCGCTCATGCCCGAGCCGCCGATGCCGATAAAATGAATTTTTTTGACTTTATGTTTCATAGTGCTTTAAGTTTTCCGTTGTTCTCGGCCAGTTGCTGGCAAACCGCTGCCACCTGGCGCGTGGCCTGTGGCCTGGCAAGTGCGCGCGCTTTTTGCGCCATCGCCAGGCAAGTGGCTCTATCCAGTGTTTGCAACAAGGCGGCCAATGACCCAATATCCAGGTCACGCTGTTGAATCAGCTGCGCCGCACCTGCTTGTGCCAAATACGCGGCATTGGTGGTCTGGTGATCATCCACCGCAAACGGGAATGGCACCAGAATGCTGGCAGCGCCCACATTAGCCAACTCCGCCACGGTCAAGGCTCCAGCCCGGCAAATGACCAGATCCTCCCAGGCATACACTTCTGCCATGTCATGGATAAAGGCGCGGCAATCAGCCGCCACACCTGCCTCGGCATAGGCTTTTTTCAAAGCCTCAATCTGTTTTTCACCAGATTGATGAATGATCTGTGGCCGCGCATTGGGCGGCAACTGCGCAAAAGCCTGTGGCAACAAGGTGTTCAATGCCACCGCGCCCAAACTGCCGCCTACTACCAGGACCCGCAACACGCCGTGATGATCGGCAAAGCGCTGTTCTGGCGTAGGCAAGGTGGTAATGCCTTCACGTACCGGATTACCGACCATTTCCCCTTTGGCCCCCAACGCATTGGGGAAGCCGGTCAATACCCGATTTGCCAGCTTGGCCAGCACTTTATTGGTCAAACCCGCCACCGAGTTTTGCTCATGAATCACCAGCGGCACGCCAGCCAGCTTGGCCATGACGCCGCCTGGAAAAGCGGCAAAGCCGCCCATGCCCAACACGACATCGGGCTGATGTTGCTCAATCGCTTGCCTGGCTTGGGCAAATGCACGCAGCAGCTTGACTGGCAAGGTCAACCAGCCCATCACTCCTTTACCACGCACGCCTTGCATGGTCATCATGGCTTTTTCATAGGGTTTATCTGCAATCAGGCGGTTTTCCATACCCCCCTCGGTGGCCAGCCAGACAATTTGCCAACCTTGTGCATGCAAGGCATCGGCCACGGCCATCGCAGGATACACATGGCCGCCAGTGCCGCCCGCCATCACCAGTAATATGTATGCTCGGGTCATGACTGCAAACCTTTCTGCAGACGTCTGTTCTCGAAGTCAATGCGCAGCAACACCGACAAAGCGATGCAATTGGCCAAAATGCCGCTACCACCGTAAGACAAAAGTGGCAAAGTCAGGCCTTTGGTTGGCAACAGGCCCATGTTCACGCCCATATTGATAAAACCCTGCACCCCCATCCAGACGCCGATGCCTTGTGCCAGCAAGGCCGAGTAATAACGCTCATTGGCAACGGCTTCTTTGGCAATGCTAAAGGCGCGGATCACCAGCCAGGCAAACAGCAAGACCACGACCAGCACACCCACATAGCCCAGCTCTTCCGCCACCACGGCCAGTAAAAAGTCAGTATGTGCCTCTGGCAGGTAGAGCAATTTTTCCACACTGCCGCCCAGACCCACGCCCCAAAACTCACCGCGACCAAACGCGATCAGGGCATGCGATAACTGATAACCGGTATCAAATGGATCATCAAACGGATTCAAAAAGCCTTTCATGCGCTCCAGACGATAGGGTTCCATCACCACCAGACCAATCACCGCCAATGGCAAGGCGCCCAGCATGGCCAGAAACACCTTGAGATTGACGCCGCCCAGCCACATGATGGAAAACGCAATCGAGGCCGTGACAGCAAACGCGCCAAAATCGGGCTCTTTCAACAGCAGCACGCCGACAAACACCATCACACCCAGCATGGGTAAAAAGCCTTTTTTAAAGCTGTGCATGCTGCTGGCCTTACGCACGGCATAGTCCGAGGCGTACATGGCAATAAACAGCTTCATAAGTTCTGAAGGCTGCAGATTCATGATCAACAGGGAAATCCAGCGGCGGCTGCCATTGACCACTTTGCCGATGCCGGGGATCAACACCAGAATCAGCAGCACAATGCCGGCAATAAACAGGTAGGGCGACATCTTTTGCCACCAGGCCATGGGCACTTGAAAAACCACGATGGCCGCCCCCAAGCCGACAGAAATATACAAAGCCTGACGCACCAGGAAGTAAGTGCTGTTATGGCCAAACATCTTGCTTGAGTCTGCGTAGGCGATGGAGGCCGAATACACCATGACCATGCCAAACGCCAGCAGTGACAGCACCACCCACACCAGCGACTGATCATAGCTGGGCGAGTTATAGCGCTCACGCGACATCATCAACGGCCCAAGCATGCGGCCTCCATGGCTTTCACAGCCTCGACAAATACCTGTGCGCGGTGTTCGTAGTTGCGGAACATATCAAAACTGGCGCAGGCAGGGGACAGCAAGACCGCATCGCCCGCCTCAGCCAGTGTTTTGGCAATATGCACTGCCGCGGTTAGATCAACGGCATCGACCACAGGTAATTGCAAGTGCTGCAAAACCTGTTGAATTTTGGGACCATCACGGCCGATCAACACCACAGCACGCGCATGGTGCAACACGGCATCACGCAAGGGATTAAAGTCCTGGCCCTTGCCGTCGCCGCCCGCAATCAGCACCACTTTTTGTGGTTTGCCCTGTTTGAGCATGCCGCTGATGGCAGCGCAGGTCGCGCCGACATTGGTGCCTTTGGAGTCATCGTAAAAGTCGACATCCTCAATGTTGGCCACCCACTCCACGCGGTGAGGCAAGCCGGCAAACGACTGCACGGTATGCAGGATGGAAACTTTGTCTATGCCGATGGCCTGTGCCAGCGCAATGGCAGCCAGGGCATTGGCAATATTATGTTTGCCGCGGATCTGCAGGGTATCGGCTTCAATATAGTGGCGATTACCCGCGCAAAGCCAGCCTGCGTCATTGAGGCCATAATCATTGATGCTAGGGGCCGGGTTAACGCCGAATGAAATCTGCGGTAAGGCACCGGCCAATGCCATGCTGGCAGGATCATCTCGGTTTACTACGGCAATACGGGCATGCTGGTAGATACGGGCCTTGGCCTGCGCATAATCGGCCATGCTGTCGTATCTATCCATATGGTCCTCGGACAGATTGAGCACCGTGGCAACATCAACCTCCAGGCTGTGCGTGGTTTCCAGCTGAAAACTGGACAGCTCCAGCACATAAACGTCTGGCGCAGGCATGTGCAATGTATCCAGCACGGGCAAACCGATATTGCCAGCCACAATGGTATTGAGACCGGCCTGTTTGCAGATTTCGCCCACCAGCGAGGTCACGGTGGTTTTGCCGTTGGAGCCAGTGATGGCAATCACCTTGGCATAAGGCGCACGGAAGCGCGCAAACAGCTCGACATCACCAACCACGGCCTTGCCTTGTGCGATCAGATCGGCCAATACAGGCTCTTTCAGTGCCACACCCGGGCTGGCCACAATCAAATCCATCGCCGCCAGCAAGCTGCTATTGAAAGGTCCAAGATGGTATTCCACCTCGGGAAATTCCTCTTGCAGGCGATCCAGGCCTGACGGATGCGGGCGTGAGTCAAACATCACCACTTCTGCGCCCATACCACGCAGCCAGCGCAACGCCGAGAAGCCGGTATCACCCAGTCCCAGGACAGCAATGCGTTGGTGTTCGAAGTGTTTTTTCATGTGTTTGCCTGACAATGACGTTTTCGTCTTATCTCAATTTCAGGGTGGATAATCCCACCAGCACCAGCATCATGGTAATGATCCAGAAACGCACGACGACCTGTGTCTCTTTCCAGCCCTTTTGTTCGTAGTGGTGATGCAAAGGCGCCATCAAAAAGATGCGTTTGCCGGTCCCAGTCATTTTTTTGGTGTATTTGAAATACAGCACTTGTGCGGCAACCGAGAAAGTCTCAATCACGAACACGCCGCCCATGATGAACAGCACGATTTCCTGACGTACAATCACGGCGACCACGCCCAGGGCTGCGCCCAGCGCCAATGCGCCGACATCACCCATGAACACTTCAGCCGGATAAGCGTTAAACCACAAAAAGCCCAAGCCCGCACCAGCCATTGCCGCGCAGAACACCATCAACTCGCTGGCGCCAGCCACATAGGGAATCCCCAGGTATTTTGAAAACACGGCATGCCCGGCAACATACGAGAAAATCGCCAGCGCACTACCCACCATCACAGTAGGCAAGGTCGCCAGACCATCGAGACCGTCGGTCAGGTTGACGGCATTGCTGCTACCGACAATCACCAGGTAGGTCAGCACAATAAAACCGGTGGCACTCAGCGGAAACACCAGGTGCTTGAAGAAAGGCACAATCAGTGTGGTTTCTACAGGGGTGCTGGAGGTCGCGTACAGAAAGCCTGCCACGCCAAAACCGATCAGGCTTTGCCAGAAATATTTTTCTTTGGCAGACAGGCCCTTGGGATTTTTAAAGACCACTTTGCGGTAGTCATCGACCCAGCCAACCGCACCAAAACCCAAGGTAGTGATCAACACCACCCAGATAAAGCGGTTATGCAAATTGCCCCAGAGCAAGGTAGACACGGCGATGGCGACCAGAATCAATGCGCCGCCCATGGTCGGGGTGCCGGCTTTGACCAGATGGGTTTGTGGACCATCATCACGCACCGCCTGACCGACTTTGTATTCGGTCAGCTTGCGTATCATGGCCGGGCCGACCAGAAATGAAATCGCCAAGGCCGTCAGTGTCGCCAGCACCGCCCTGAAGGTAATGTAGTTGAATACATGAAACCCATGCACATCCGAAGCCAGCCATTTTGTTAGTTCTAGTAACATACTTTTCCCTATTTCCCCACCTGTTCAGTGGCTTGCGCCTCAACCAACGCCTGTACCACGCGCTCCATTTGCATGAAGCGTGACCCTTTGACCAATACGATGTCTTGCGCAGTCACCGCCTGATTTAAGGCCTCGACCAGGCTGGGCAATGACTCAAAATGTTGTGCCTGTGGCCCAAACGCCTGTGCAGCGGCTTTAGCCAGGGTGCCCAGTGCATAAAAATGACGTATGCCCCGGTCTTTGGCATAGCGGCCAATCTGTGCGTGCATGGCCTCAGCATCCGCGCCGAGTTCGCCCATGTCGCCCATGACGAACACGGTATTCGCGCCCAGGCTGCTGAGCACATCGAGCGCCGCCTTCATCGAATCCGGATTCGCGTTATAAGTGTCATCAATCAGGCGCGCACCACAGGCCGCGGTTTTTTGTTGCAAACGGCCCTTGACGCCTGCAAACCGGGCCAAGCCTTGCGCCACTTCGGTCAGGCTGACACCCGCGGCCAGACAGCTCGCAGCAGCGGCAAGTGCGTTCATCACGTTGTGAGCACCTGGCACGGCCAGCGTGACCTTGATAGACTCACCTTGAAAGCTAAGCTTGAACTGACTGTCACCATCCAGCATTTCACCCTGCACATCGGCGGCCTGCTGCATGCCAAAACTCAACACCCGGCGCGCAGGATTCAAGCCGCGCCAGTAATCGGCAAAGTCGCTATCGGCATTGATCACGGCGACCCCGTCCACAGCCAATCCGGCAAAAATTTCGCCCTTGGCCTTGGCAATGTTTTCCCGCGACCCCAGTTCTCCAATGTGCGCAGTGCCTGCATTATTGATGACCGCCACATTTGGCCGCGCCAGACGCGTCAGGTAATCAATCTCACCGAGATGATTCATGCCCATCTCGATCACGGCGCACCGGTGCGTTGCGCGCAAACGCAACAGGGTCAGCGGCATGCCGATATCGTTATTAAAGTTACCGGCCGTGGCCAACACCAGATCGGTGCCGCCGACATGCACTTGCATAATCGCGGCAATCATTTCTTTGGTGGTGGTTTTGCCGTTACTGCCAGTGACCGCAATCAGTGGCAATGCCAATTGCTGGCGCCACCAGCTGGCCAGCTGGCCTAACGCCAGGCGGGTGTCTTTCACAAGCACGGCAGGCAAATCGGTCTCTACGGGCTTGCTGATCAGCGCTGCCACCGCGCCTTGCGCAGCCACTTGCGGCAAAAAGTCATGGCCGTCAAATTTCTCACCCGGCAAGGCCACAAACAATTGCCCGGGTAGTACGCGGCGACTGTCAGTATCTACCGAAGTCACTGTGACGTCGTTGCCCAGCAAAGTGCCTTGCAATACCTCGGCGATGGTTTTCAGCGCAATCATGCGTTCACCTTTTTCTTCAATGCGCTTTGCACCCACTCCGCATCACTGAACGGATAGCGGATACCCTGGATTTCCTGATAATCCTCATGCCCCTTGCCAGCCACCAACACCACGTCGCCTTTGCCCGCCTGGCTAACCGCCAATGCAATCGCCTTGGCACGGTCAGTCTCGACCGCGGCTTCACGGCGCATACCCTCGGCAATCGCCGCAATAATGGCGTAGGGATTCTCACTGCGCGGATTGTCATTGGTCATCAACACCAGATCGGCCAATTCATCAGCAATGCGCCCCATTTCACTGCGCTTACCACTGTCACGGTCACCGCCACAGCCAAATACACAAGTCAGCTTGCCGCGGGTTTGCATGCGCAAGGTATGCAGGGCTTTCTCCAGCGCGTCTGGCGTATGGGCATAATCCACCACCACCAGCGGCAGGTCGCCACCACCAAACATCTGCATGCGGCCAGCCACCGGCACCAGCCCCGACACCGCCTGCAAGGCGGCAGGCAAGGCTACCTGGTTGGCCAGCAGGCTGCCCAGTACCGCCAATGCGTTATACACATTGAATTGGCCCAGCGCGTGCAATTGCACTTCGCCAATGCCATGCGGTGTACGCACCTTGATTTCAAAACCGGTGGCATGCATGGTCACGGCCGTGGCACATATATCTGCTTCTGGTTGCAAACCATAACTGAGCACGGTTTTACCCTGCTTGCGCAGTTCGGCAATCAAGCTGGCACCAAAGGCATCATCCAGATTGATGACCGCGGCTGACAGGGTCTGCCAGTCAAACAATTTGCGTTTTGCAGCCTGATAAGCCTCCATGGTCAGGTGGTAATCCAGATGATCACGCGTCAGGTTAGTGAATACAGCCACATCAAAGGCCACCCCATTCACACGCCCCTGATCCAGGCCATGCGAAGACACTTCCATCGCCACCATCTGCACCTGATCCAACACAAAGTTGGCCAGCATGTTTTGCAACTCTACCGGGCCCGGGGTAGTGTTTTGCGTAGGCTGCAAGTCTTCGAGCACGCCATTACCCAGTGTGCCAATCACAGCTGACTGCCGCTGCAAAAAGCGGTAAGCCTGCGCCAGCCAATGCGTGACCGTGGTTTTGCCGTTAGTACCGGTGACACCCACACACCACAACTGCTCGGATGGATTTTTGTAAAACTGGCTGGCGATATGGCCCACCTGATATTTCAGCTCGGGAATGGCAATGTTGTGGACTTGCCAGTCAGGGTTCCAGTCAAAGCCCTCACTATCCCAGATCACAGTATTCACACCTTTGGCAATGGCATCGGCGATGTAATCGCGGCCATCGCTGTGCTGACCAGGATAAGCGAGGAACAAGCCATGCTTTTCCACCTTGCGGCTATCTGCCGTGATGCCATGGACGGGCGCGGGAATAATGTATTTACTCACATCGCCTCCTTGACTTCAGCCGCATCGGCAGGCGGCGTCACAGGCAGCGCATTGCCGTCTTGCGGGATCACCAGCATACGCAACACATCATTCATCACCGCACTAAACACCGGCGCCGCCACACTACCACCGTAGTATTCGCCATTGCTGGGCTCGTCTATCATCACCGCCATAATCAGGCGCGGATTAGAGGCGGGCACCATGCCAACAAACGAACCCACATATTTGTCGTGCTCATAGCCATGGTCACCGAGTTTGTGCGCCGTGCCGGTTTTACCCGCCACGCGGTAACCGGTGACTTGCGCTTTGATCGCGGTGCCGCCAGGCTGCACAACCAACTCCAGCATGTCCTTGACCGAATTGGCCACTTTGGCTGAAAACACCTGACGCCCGACAGGTGGCTCGGAGAGTTTATTCAGAGTCACCGGCAGCAATTCGCCCTCGTTGGCAAAAACGGTATAAGCCCGCGCCAACTGCAACAAGGTCACGCTGATACCGTGCCCGTAAGACATGGTGGCCTGCTCAATCGGCCGCCAGGTCTTGTAATCACGCACCTTGCCAGAGGCCTCGCCAGGGAACCCGATTTTGGTCGGGGAGCCAAAGCCGAGTTGCACATAGGTGTTCCACAATTGCTCGCGGTTTAAATCGAGCGCCATTTTGGCCGAACCGACGTTAGAGGACTTCTGGATCACCTGTGACACCGTTAATACCTGATTCGGGTGTGCATCGTGAATGGTGGCGGTCCCAATACGCAAAAAGCCGGGGGCAGTCTGGATTTTGGTATCGGGCTGGTAAGGGCCAAACTCCATGGCTGCCGCCGCAGTGACCGGCTTCATGGTCGAGCCCGGTTCAAAAATATTGACGATGGCCGAGTTGCGCAGCTTGCTGGCGACATTGACCGGATTGTTCGGGTTATAGGTCGGGATATTGACCAAGGCCAGCACCTCGCCGGTTTTAGCATCCAGCACCACCGCTGCGGCCGCCTTGGCTTTGTGTTTTTCAACCGCACGCGACAACTCGCGGTGCACCACATATTGCACGGTGCGGTCTATGCTGAGTACCAGATCCTGACCATCATGCGGCAGTTTGACCGCGACCAGATCCTCGACAACATGGCCCTTGCGGTCACGCACAAAGTCACGCTTGCCGGGTGTACCAGACAGAACATTGTTGCGATAGAGCTCCATGCCCTCCACGCCGGTGTCATCCACGCCCGTGAAACCGACGATATGCGCCGCCACTTCTGCCGCTGGGTAGAAGCGTTTGTATTCTTTTTGACTGAATACGCCGGGCACTTTCATCGCCATCACCTGTTTTGCCACATCGGGCGCCACTCTCCGTTTGATATACACAAATTCTTTTTTCTTTTTCTGCAACTTCTGTTGCAGCTCTTTGGGCGGCATCTCCAGCAATTTCGCCATTTGCTTGAGCTGTGCCGCCGTAAACTGTACGTCGGTCGGGTTAGCCCATACCGACTCCACTGGCAAGCTGATCGCCAATGGCTTGAAGTTACGGTCATAAATCTTGCCGCGATGTGGCATCAACACCACTTTGCGCCGCGAAAACGCCTCACCCTTTTTAATCAGGTAATCCTTGTGCAAGGTTTGCAGGTAAAACCCGCGCCCCAGCAACAGGACAAAACTCAATAGCAGCAAGACCAGCAGCGTTCTTCTGCGCCAGGCCGGCAGCTTGACCAGCTTGTGTTGGCTTTCCTTAAGCAACATGACTCTTGATCCTCGTCACGCCTGCTCAGGGCGCCGCTGGCGCATCCAGCAGAATGACCTGCGTTTGCTGCATGCTCGGGCTGTGCATATGCAACCGGGTGGTCGCAAACTCTTCCAGGCGCGAATGCATGGCCCAGGTGCTCTGCTCAATTTGCAACTGGTCATACTCGGTCATGTACTGTTTGGTCAGCATTTCTTGCCGGTCCAGCTCAAAATACAGTTTGCGCGCCTTGTATTGGGCCGTGACCACACCCAGCGCCATCGCAATCGTCAATGCAAACAAAATCAAATTGAGCCGGATCACTGGTCTAAGCCTTGTTCAAACGATGGCATCATTTAACTACTGCACCGTGGTGCGTTCAGCCACGCGCAAAACCGCGCTGCGTGAACGTACATTTGCTGCCACTTCAGCCTTGCTTGGCTTGATCGCCTTGCCCACCGGCATCATGCGCGGTTGTGGCAAGTCTTTGGCGCGTACAGGCAAGCCTGCGGGCAGGTTGTCGCGATCGGCTTCCGACTGAATAAAGCGTTTGACGATGCGATCTTCCAGCGAATGGAAGCTGATCACCGCCAGACGGCCTTGCGGGCGCAACAAACGTAAGCAATCCGGCAACACTAGCGAGAGTTCCTCAAGCTCTTGATTGACGAAAATCCGTAAAGCCTGAAATGTGCGCGTTGCAGGGTTCTGGCCCGGCTCATTCTTGGGGATGGCGCCTGCCACGATCTTGGCAAGTTGTCCTGTAGTGGTGATGGCATGCCCATCTTCGCGCTCTTTAACAAGCGCCCTTGCAACCTGCTTAGCAAACCGTTCTTCACCATAATCTTTAATCACCTCCACCAATTGTTTTTCTGGCATTTCAGCCAGCCACTGTGCCGCAGTCTTGCCGCGGCTTTGATCCATCCGCATGTCCAGCGGCCCGTCAAAACGGAAACTGAAACCACGCTCACCCTCATCAATCTGTGGCGATGAAATCCCCAGATCGAGCAAAATGCCATCCACCGCCTGCACACCCAACGACTCAAGCACCTCCGCCATGGAGGAAAAATGTGCATGCACCAGGCTAAAACGCGCATCAGCAATCGCCTGCCCATGCGCAACAGCCGCCAGATCACGGTCCAGCGCGATCAAACGGCCTTCACTACCCAGCTGGGAAAGAATGCGGCGACTATGTCCGCCACGGCCAAACGTCCCGTCCACATACACGCCATCCGCCCGCACATTCAAGGCGTCCACCGCCTCATGCAACAACACGGTGATATGACTGGCGGCGGCTGGTGACACTGACGTTTCCGTCAAGGACGCGGGCGCTGACTTCGCGCCCCGCGTCATAGCGAGAATCCTTCGAGTTCTTGTGGAATCTGTAATTGATCCGCCGCCATCAGGCTTTCCAGCTGCTGATCCCATGCGGCCAGATCCCACAATTCAAAATGACTACCCTGCCCGACCATCATCACTTCCTTGTCGAGCTTGGCAAATTTGCGCAGTACAGCATTCACCAGCAAGCGGCCCGCAGAATCCAGATGCATCACATCTGCCTGACCGACGATCATGCGCTGAATACCACTGGTTTGAGGATTAAAACTGGACAAACTGGTCAGCTTGGTCTCAATCGGCTCCCAAGCTGCTTTTGGATACAAAATCAGGCAACGGTGAGGATGCGCAGTCAGCACAACTTCACCCTGCCCACCGGCCGTCAGGGCGTCACGATGCTTGGCCGGCACACTTAGCCGCCCCTTCGCATCCAAACTCAACTGTACCGCCCCGCGAAACATCAATTTTGATCCTTAACCCTATTTCTTGTTGAAAAAAGGAATAATTTCCCACAATTCAACACAAAATCACCCTTTTGCACACTATAGATAAAAAAAAAGTGCTTGGCAAGCACTTTGGGTGAAAAAATCTCTTTTAAAGACAATGACTTAGAGCATTTTAACAAAGCAATTCAAATCAAAGCATTGGCGCAATTAATACATAAAGTTGTTTAATAAGGATAGCTATCCCATTGAAATTATTGAATAATTAAAAAACAGTATTTTCTGGCGATTTTTTAGGCAAAAAATATGTCTAGGCAAGCATGCCCGCCATCCCACATACACTCTTTTGATGAAACTTTCCCCACGCTTAAACTTCCTGATTTTAGGGACAGCGATTTTGCTGGCCATGCAATGGCATACCTGGTGGTTTTACCTGAACCCGCCACCAGATTTTAGCCGTGGGCAAGTGGTGCTCTACGCCACCGACTGGTGCCCCTATTGCGAAAAAACGCGCGCACTGCTGGCAACGAAAGGCATTCCCTATAAGGAAATGAATATCGAAACCTCAGAAGAAGCGCGCAGCCAATACCAGCGGCTGGCGGCAAACGGCGTCCCCGTCTTATTAGTGGCAGGAGAGGTGGTGCGCGGCTACCACCAGCAGAGAATGGAAGCCCTATTAGATGCTTGGCAACGGGAACACAAACCAGCGGCTCTAACCAAAGAATACGACTGACGCTAAACCATTAACAATGCCTGACCTGCGTTTATTTAGCCTAAGGCCCTCTCAAACAGACCACTCAACAATGATTACCGCTATAAACATATAGGAAAACTTCCTTAAAAAAGATATGCTTATGCAAAATTGGCCCATGCATCCCTGTTTAATCGCCCAATCAAATACGTTTTAAAAGCGGTATAACTGGCGGGTCCGAATACATAGTTAAAAAGTTAACTTATCAATTAGACCCTAGCCAAAATTAGACCCCAGTCATGCCACCGATGATATTCCGCACAATCCGTTTACTCCCACTCCTTTTAATGGCACTGAGCCTGCCAGTGCGGGCAACCAATGGCATTCTGCTCATTGGTTACGGCGCTGAATCCACCCTGATGGGCGGGGCGGATACCGCTGTGGCAAGGGATACCAGCGCACTGAATACCAACCCGGCCGGGCTGGTGCAAATCAAAAGCAAGCAGTTCGATGCTTACGGCTCACTGCTGCGCACCACCCATCTCGAACAGGTTGACGCGCGCAACGACCAACACGCAGATAATCGTTACACCTTATTGGCTGGTGGCGGATATGCACAAGCACTGGAGGATCTACCCTGTACTGCGGGCATCGGCTTTTTTACCCAAGGCGGGGCCGGGGCGGTGTTTAAGCATATCAACACGCCGTTTGGCACCAATGACGAAATGTACTCTTTGTTTGGTATCGCCAAAATCACGCCGGGCATGGCTTGCCAGGTGAATGACCGTTTATCCGTCGGCGCCGTACTGAGCATCAATTACGCCAGCATCAAGCAAGGTTTTTTTTACAACACTTCTGTCCCGAACAACGTATTTTCAGGGTTTAAAAACAAAGGTGCAGATACGATACGCCCAGGCTTTAAGGTAGGCGTGCAATATCGACTGGATGAGCAATGGACACTGGGCTTTAGCTACACCGAAAAAACAGAATTGCCACTGACTGGCGGGACATCATTGGTGAATAATGGCGCATCTGGGGTGGTCCGTTATCGTGACTTGAGCATTAAGGGGTTTGCTCTGCCGCGCGAGGTAGCGATTGGTGCCGCATTCAAACCGGATGACCGTTGGCTGCTCTCCGCCAAAATCAACTGGATACAATGGAGCGATGCCATTAAAGATGTCACCACCACCTGGCAAGATCCTGACAATCCATCAGCAGCGAGTCAACTGAGAACGGTCAACCCGCAGAACTGGCATGATCAACTGGTCTACGCCCTGGGCGCGGCCTATCGCTACGACGACAAAACGACGCTATATGCAGGTTACAACTATGGTAAAAATCCGGTACCCAGGCAAAATTCCAGCGCGCTGTTGGCGGCGACCCTAGAACAACACATCACGCTGGGCATGGCTCGCAAGCTTGATCCCAACTGGAAAATCACTAGTGGTATCGAATGGCTGCTGCCCAAAGACGTGACTTACAATAGCAATGTGTTCGGACAAAATACCGAAGCGAATAACGGCGGTTTTTTCCTGCACATGATGCTGAGCAAACAGTGGTAAACAGACACAGGTTAAGCTGAGTTCAGCTTAACCTGCCAGATGACTTTCACTGGACAATGGCGCTAGCCCTTAATGTCCCTGACCGCTCTTGAGAATGTCAGTATTAAATCCAAATACCTTGCCCGCCCAGAGAAATATGACCCAGGCGAGCACCCCAAACGGCAAATAACCGGCAAAGCCCAGCAGCGGCATTTCGACATAAATATGTATCACATTCACGTAAGGGATATCGTATACCCAATAATTAGGGTTGGTGACCGGCAATACGGGATGCGCGCTACCATAGTTCCACACCTCCCAGAACAAGCCGTTAATGATGGCACTCAGCGCCATTAATAGCACTGGACTCCAATTGCCTTTTGCGACATCGGTAAATGGCGTCCAGATGCCACGCATTATCAATATGGCGCTAATGCCGATTAAAGGCGCAATCCACATGGCCCAAAATAATGGATATGGCCAGAACGGTACGGCAGCCAACAAGACAAAGCTCAGGTATAACATCGGCTTGGCCGGCAGTGAGAGCGCTGGACCTTGTGCATAGCGTGCGACAAATTTTGGAAACGCATTAAGCAAGGTATACCACTCAAAAATCGCCGGCCACACAGTGGTATACGCAAACAGAAAAATCCATACGATCTTGGCATGGCTTAATGCAGGAATATCATCTGTATTGGGGTAGTACCAGTTACCCAAGGCAAAATAATCAAAATACTCAAAGAAATACCAGCCGCCTAGCGAGACAGCCGCACTGATCAGAAATGTCTTGGGGCGGCTGGCAAACAGCGAGTAGCCGCCCGCATAGCGAAATGTCAGGCCATCGAGCACAAAGATAAATCCCCACCACATGGGGGTGAACGCGTAATACACCAGATCACCAAACGGGGTCGTACGCGCCCACATCAACCACCAGAAAAACAGCGTGACCACCATCCCGGCCCAAAACCACCAAGGTAGGGCGCGCTGGACAGGCTGCGGAGAAGGTGCGACCGGCTTAAAGCCAAACCATTGCGGGAAGAGTAAAAAAATCGCGACCGCGGCTTCGAGCAGAGCAATGACAACAAACACGATCAAATTAAAGCCAGGCGGGTCTTCAACAAACTGCGGCGGAAAAATACCGAAGCCAGGCGGAAGATGCGTAGATGGATAAGCAAACCAGGATGAGATCAATGGGATGAGTATCATCGCCAAAATGGTCATCACCAGCGCAGAACGTTTTGTTGCAGCTGCAAACATAAATTCCCCCTTGATTGACTAACAATGTGTTGCCCCAATGCTGCGCACTGATGAACATGGCATCCTTAGCGCAACTGATCTTGCCATTTTACGGCTCTTGTTTTGTTATTGTATTTTGCGCACGCGCTTATTTTCGTACATGCGCATATCCGCCAAACGCATAAACTCAGAGATATTATCAACCTCATAATAATAGGCGGACCCTGCGCTGGCCCCGGAAAACTCAAACCCCTCACGGCGCATATTTTCAACCGCCTCTTGCAACGCCTGCTCTACAACGACCACCTCACCTTTGTGACTTAATACGGCAAACTCATCCCCACCCAATCGATACAAGATGAGCGTACTGCCTAAATAATGCTGATATTTTTTTGCAAAGCAGATCAGCAACTCATCTCCACGTGCATGCCCGTAATGATCGTTATAAAACTTAAGTCCATCCAGATCAATAAAGGTCAGGCTACTCTGCATGGGTAGCCGATCCAGCGCTTTTACAAACGCATAGCGATTAGGCAGGCTGGTTAAAGCATCCGAATTGGCTACTTTCTCCGTCATGCCCAGCGCCTCTAATGCCTCTTCTTTTTCTTTATGCAATTGGGCAAATTGAAAAGAAAGCACCAACGCCAGCAATACCACCTCAATGGCCACACTCACCAGGCCCAGATGTTCGACATACAAATCAAACTGTTGATGCATTTTGCTGAGGCTGATCGTAATAATCCCCGACACAAAAAACAGGCTAATCGCGATTAAATAGCGTTTGGCAGTGGCATTTTTACGCTGGCTTTGCCTGATGGCCGTAGCCAGCCCATAGCATAAAAACAGCCCAACTTCATAGCGGCAAAACTCCAATGCCCAATTGGGGAAAGCAATGGCCAACAACAAAAACAAGACCATCACCACCAAAATCACCCGCCCCGCCGCATAGAGTCGCTTGTGTTGATACGGATTGATTTCCAGCAAATGCATCACAAACAGGATGTACGCAATACTGGAAAACAGGATAGGCATCGAAGCCCAATAGATGGAGTGAAGATTAAACAGGTCGGAAAGGACAAGCAGGGCGGCACTGTTAAAAAGAAAATTACCCGCAATAAAAATGGCATACATGGCTTCCACTTTACGATTACGGCTAGTCGCCAGTACCGTATAGTAGATGCCCAACCCCCAAAAGACCCCCAAGCCAAACAGCGTCAGCGCATTTCCACGCTTGATGGCATGCATGTAGCTGGCCTCATCATCTAAATAAGGCTCGGGAATCGCCAAATAGTTGGTAGAAATCAGTTGCGTGGCCAAGACATATTTGCCTGGTGCCAGATTGACACTGCGGCCATGCCTCAAGAAAAAGGGATTCTCAATTCGACGGCCAATCCCCCCTTCCAGCTTCGCCACCTCATGCCCTTGCTCGTCATACACCTGATGCTGGAAATACTCTATGGTACTGGTATTTTTGAAATCAACCACATACGCGTTGTTTGTCTTGATTTCAAACGAAGCAATATAAAGATAATGCCCGCCTCTCGGACTCACCGTCGCAACAGGCGCGTACTTTTGACGCAGTGGATCAGAGAGAAACTGCTGGGGACTTTGCCCGCCTTTATAGGCATGGACTAGCGACCAGACACCCTCTATCGATTGAGGAGAGGCCTGCACCAAGCCAATGGACAGCACAGCGATCATGATCGCTATGATCCCCCTGCCCAAGCTACTCAACATCCCCATCATCCATCACCGTTTTTATTGATTAATACGCAAACTATACAAGAAAGTCTCGCGAACGCACAGCTTCAAAGGCTACCTGCCAGACTACCCTTAACACGTCTTTGCAAAACGCCAGACTGATCGAAAATCAATCACCGCAACTGTGACAGCCCGCGAATACCTTCCCGTAGAACTAAAAGGAATATCAAGCCGTTGTAGAGACTCTACTATATTGTTGATTGAAGCGTCTTCATCTGCGTCAGGAAGAGCCCCGTCGAGGCCCAGCATGCTTTAACAGCCCACAGCACATGACTCATTGAGGGATAGATGGGTGAGGCGGCCTGATCTAAGGCCAAGGAAGCGACCACTTGGAAAGTGATCGCAAAATAAAAAGTAAAGCCAACCGGTAAGCCGGGTTCTGTAACTACTTGCGTAGCTGACAGTCATTCCTCTAGGCGTGCAATTACTCACACGCTCAAGCTATCTACCCGCTGGCAGCGCGAGCCACGCCTTATTACTTGCGTAAAATGCCAGCCTATTTGATATTGCTGCAGATGGAGGTTACCGCGTTTCACATCCACCTCACTAAAGAGGCTTACTCGTCTCTGTGGCCCTATTCCTCGCCTTATACTGTTGCCAGCTTTCAGCGTACGGCCGTTAGCCGTCATCCCGCTCTGTGCAGCCCGGACTTTCCTCCCCCTGTTTGCACAGGCGGCGACTGTCTGGTTGGCTTCAGTGCTATTTTACCATGCCTGAACGAACACCCTATAATGTGCGAAATTATCCTGGACTTGAATGCTCATGACCTCAACAGAAAAACCCGGCCAGCTGGACCCGACCTGGCAAGCCGTGCTTGGCGCAGAATTCGATCAGCCTTATATGCACTCGCTCAAGGCTTTTTTGCAACAGGAAAAAGCGGCCGGTAAAACCATTTTCCCGCCAGGCCCCCTGATTTTTAATGCCTTTAATCACACGCCCTTCGATAAAGTACGCGTGGTGATTATCGGCCAGGACCCTTACCATGGGCCGGGGCAAGCCCATGGCCTAAGCTTCTCCGTGCCTGCGGGCGTCGCACTTCCTCCATCACTCATGAATATTTTTAAAGAGATTGAAGCCGATCTTGGGGTGCGCATGAGTGGGAGTGGCGACCTGACACCTTGGGCGGATCAAGGGGTGCTGTTACTGAATGCCACCCTGACGGTGCAAATGGCCATTGCCGGTTCGCACCAGAACCGTGGCTGGGAGCAGTTTACTGATGCGGCGATTGCTGCATTGAATGCACAGCGGACAGGCCTGGTGTTTGTGCTGTGGGGCAGCTACGCACAAAAGAAAGGGGCCATGATAGACCCCAATAAACATCTGGTTTTAAAATCGGTGCACCCTTCACCGCTCTCGGCGCACCGTGGTTTTTTTGGCAATCACCAGTTTTCCAAAATCAATGCCTATCTGGCTGCACAGGGCCAAGCGCCGATCAACTGGCAACTTTAAACCAGCTTCCACGCCACAGCCTGCCCGGCGCGCAAGGGCACCAGCGCATCATCCGCAAAGGGAATGCTCTCAGGCACCAGCCAGCTTTGTTTGAGCAAGGTCACCTGGGTGGTATTGCGTGGCAGATGGTAAAAATCCGGGCCATAAAAGCTGGCAAAACCTTCGAGCTTATCCAGCGCGCCCGCCTCTTCAAAGGCTTCGGCGTAAAGCTCAATCGCCGCATGCGCGGTATACATGCCTGCGCAGCCACAGCTGGCCTCTTTGGCAGATTTTGGATGTGGTGCGCTGTCTGTCCCCAAAAAGAATTTGGGCGAACCGGAGGTCGCGGCATTGACCAGTGCGGCGCGATGCGTTTCTCGCTTAAGCACCGGCAGGCAGTAATGATGCGGACGGATACCACCAGTAAACATGGCGTTGCGGTTCATCAGCAAATGATGGGCGGTGATGGTGGCGGCCAGATTGGCTGGCCCGGCCGCCACAAACTCGGCGGCGTCTTGCGTGGTGATATGCTCAAACACCACCTTAAGACCAGGAAAATCCTTGAGCAGCGGTTGCAAATGGCGCTCGATAAATACTTTTTCACGGTCAAACACATCGACATCACCATCGGTGACTTCACCGTGTATCAGCAAGGGCATGCCCTGCTTTTCCATCTCGGCCAATGCGGCTGCACATTTTTGCAGGCTGGTCACGCCTGAGTCACTGTTGGTCGTAGCGCCCGCCGGATACAGTTTGACCGCATGCACCACCCCAGATTGACGTGCCGCAGCAATTTCACTGGCAGGCGTATTATCTGTAAGATACAGCGTCATCAGGGGCTCGAACACCATGCCGGCTGGCAAGGCTTGTTTAATGCGCTGATAGTAAGCCAGCGCGGCCTCGGCGGTGGTCACAGGTGGCCGCAAGTTGGGCATCACGATGGCGCGTGCAAACTGTTTAGCCGTATCCGGCAATACGGCTTTCAAGCCTTCACCATCTCTGAGATGCAAATGCCAGTCATCGGGACGGGTGAGGGTAATTTTGGTTGTCATGCATTCATACCTTTATTCATGAGTATTGGCGACCTTGAACGCCAGCGCCGCTTCATAGAGTTCATTTTTTTTCTGGCCAGTGATATCAGTTGCCAGTGCCACCGCCTGCTTGAGGGGCAACTCCTGTAACAGGCGCTGCAGTATCCTTAATGTTTCGTCATCCATGCCCTGGGCTTTTTCCTGCACATCAGCATGCACCAGCAAGACAAACTCGCCACGTTGCTGGTTGGGGTCTGCCTGCAACCAGGCGACCGCTTCGGCCAAGCCACAGGTGTGTATGGTCTCGAAGGTCTTGGTCAGCTCGCGCGCCAGCGTCAGCTGACGGTGACCACCCAGCACAGCGGCCAGGTCAGTAACACATTCCACAATGCGATGGGGAGCCTCGTAAAACACCAGCGTGGTTGGCAACGTTTTCAATATCTCTAATCGCTTGCGCCGCTGCGAGCCACTGGCAGGCAAAAAACCCTCAAAGTAAAAACCGGGCTGTGCGATGCCTGCGGCCGACAATGCCGTAATGACAGCGCTCACGCCTGGAATCGGCACCACCGCCAATCCTGCCTGCCTCACCGCATGTACTACCAGCGCACCAGGATCACTGACAGCAGGTGTACCGGCATCGGTCACCAGAGCAATCGACTCCCCCGCCTGCAGACGCTTGATCAAGCCTTGTGCCGATTGCTGCTCGTTGTGTTCATGCACCGCCAGTAAAGGCTTGCTGATGCCCAAATGCCTTAACAACCCCACCGTATGCCGGGTATCTTCTGCGGCAATCGCATCCACCAGCTGCAATGTGCTGATTGCGCGCTGCGTGATATCGCCCAGATTGCCGATAGGCGTCGCAACTACATATAATGTGCCTGACTGTGTCATCGCGCTATTTTATGCCATCGCAGGCAATTCGCTAAGTTGTTTCATTGCGTATTCAACAACCCAAATGCAGGCATTATTCTGGTGAGAACCCTATGAAGCTGAATCAAAACAATCAGGGATTGGCTGCGGAGCAAGCCGCTGCGCGCTTTCTGCAACAGCAGGGCCTCACTCTGGTGACACAAAATTACAGCTGCCGCTATGGCGAAATTGACCTCATCATGCACGAAAAGAACACGCTGGTGTTTGTAGAAGTGCGCTTGCGCAGCAACCGGGCATTCACCAGTGCGGCCGACAGTATTCATTATCACAAGCAGCAAAAACTGCTGCGCGCCGCGCAGTATTACCTGCAAAGCCTGAATCGCCAGCCGCCCTGCCGGTTTGATGCCATTCTGTTTGACAACAGCAGCTACCAATCGCCAGAATGGATTCGTAATGCAATCGACACATAAAAAGCGTAGAATTTTATGCTTGAATGCCTGTCACATTAGCTCATCCGTTTGTTTCACCTAGTCATCACAAGGAATTCTCATGATCAAAAAACTCTCACTGATCGCATTGGTATTATTGACCGTGCAATTGACAGGCTGCTTCCCGGCTGTCGTTGGCGGTGCCGCAGTCGGTGGCTCAATGGCGGCAGACCGTCGCACCTCAGGCATTTATGTTGAAGACGAGAATATTGAACTCAAAACAATGAAGCGCATGTCGCAATATATGGATAAAGCTTCACATATCAATGTGACCAGCTATAACCGCATCGTGTTGCTGACTGGCGAAGTGCCTAACGCCGGACAACAAGCCCAGGCTGAAACGCTGACCCGCGAAATCTCAAACGTACGCAGCATACACAATGCCTTAACCATAGGCTTTGCCTCTTCTATCAGTGACCGCACCAATGATGCTTACATCACCACCAAGGTCAAAGCCCGTTTTGTCAGCGAAAATCTGTTTCCGGCCAATGTCGTTAAAGTCGTGACCGAAGCCGGTGTGGTTTACCTGATGGGCATCGTTTCTGAAAAAGAGGCCAATGATGCCGTCGAAATCGCCAGAAGCACCGAAGGCGTGAGCAAGGTGGTCAAAGTTTTCGAATATACCAACTAAGGATAGGCGGCATCAGTCGCGATGCGCAAACATTGCAGTCCTTCTGTGAGGTTTTTATGCATCCCAGTGCTCGTACTGATAACGCTTACCCCTGACTATTAATTTGTATTTTTTAAGGAATCCGCATGGAAACTCAGGAAATTATTATTCAAGGCATCACACTGGCGGGGAAACCTTTCCGCCCGAGCGACTGGGTAGACCGTATGTGCAGCACCTATGCCAGCTTTGGCGTTGACAAGAAGCTGCGCTACTCGCCCTATTTGAAACCCAAACTGGTCAACAATGTACGCAGCCTGTCTGTGGATATGAAGCTTAAAGACGTGAATCCGGCTGGCTTTGAGCAGCTGATGCAGTTTGCAAAAGAGAACCAGTTGAGCGTGATCAACCCAGCCGGCGAAGCAGTCAACATTTAGACTAGGGCTTTACGGGGACATTAAACGCGGATTCCTTGAGTAACTGCTCTAACCAGGCGCGACTCAACGCGCCGCGTTTAACTTGATACAAGCGGCCATCTGGCGCATAAATATAGGTGGTGGGCAAAACTTCAGGCTTGTGAGCCGTCGGCTTTTGCGCCTCACCGAGCACCACCGGATAAGAAATCAGCATATCATCGGCATACTTCTTGACTGAGGCCACAGACTCATACTGGACCGCCACCCCGAGCACCATCACGTTTTGATTAACATGGGCATCATAAAACGTCACCAGTTCAGGCATTTCTTCAAGACAGGGCGGACACCAGGGGGCCCAGTAATTCACCACCAGCCAACGCCCCTTGTAATGGGAAAGCTGATGTTTATGACCAGCCATATCCTGCATCACCCAGTCCCTGGTTGCCTCCTGCGCCTGGGTCTCGCTCATGCTTGATAATAGCCATAGACTCAGCCATCCGATGCGCAACATGTTAAATAACATCAAGCCCTCTTGTTTTTAATGAAGATATGCCGCATTTACAAACAATAATGCAGGGAAAAACTTGATTATGCTTGAAAACTGTTGCTATACTAGCTGCAATCTTTTTAGTAATTTCAGTTTTCAGCAAATTACTCATTCAAAAATAATTGATTCAACTGATTCAAATAACGTTTAGCCTAAACAATATTTAGTCAAACACATTCAGAATTTTTCTGTTGATACCCTGTCTACTATTGACTTACATCCTTCACCAATCTTAAGAGGCAATAATGAGCGACAACATTACCCATTTAAGCGACGCCAGCTTTGAACAAGAAGTATTGCAATCCACGATTCCGGTACTGGTTGATTACTGGGCAGAATGGTGCGGACCTTGCAAGATGATTGCGCCGATTTTGGATGAGATCAGCAAAGAGTATGCGGGTCGCCTGAAAGTTGCCAAGCTCAACATTGATGACAACCAGAACACACCGCCCAAATATGGTATCCGTGGCATTCCTACACTGATGTTATTCAAAAACGGCAATGTTGAAGCCACCAAAGTGGGTGCCTTGTCCAAATCTCAACTCAGCGCGTTCATCGACAGCAACATCTAACTTCTTTACCCGGTTTCAACGTCTGCGAAACCGGGTTTCCTTTTCAATCTCTCAGATGTTTTTCAATCTTGCGAGTTATTCATGCACCTATCCGACCTTAAACACCTTCCTGTGACCGAACTGGTCGAAATGGCGATCGCCAACGACATTGAAAATGCGAGCCGTATGCGCAAGCAGGATCTCATTTTTGCCATCCTTAAAAATAAGGCAAAAAAGGGCGACAGCATTTTTGGTGATGGCACGCTGGAAGTGTTGCCTGACGGTTTTGGCTTTTTGCGCTCACCCGATACCTCCTACCTGGCAGGTCCGGACGACATTTACGTCTCCCCTTCACAGATTCGCCGCTTCAACCTGCACACCGGTGATAGCATTCAAGGTGAAATCCGCACGCCTAAAGAAGGCGAACGTTACTTTGCACTGGTCAAGGTAGACAGCGTCAATGCCGAGGCGCCCGAGAATACCAAACACAAGATTCTGTTTGAGAACCTGACCCCGCTATTCCCGACCATCCCACTGACGCTGGAACGCGATATCCGCGGTGAAGAGAACATCACCAGCCGTGTGATCGACATGATTGCACCTATTGGTAAAGGTCAGCGCGCCTTGCTGGTCGCCAGTCCGAAAAGCGGTAAAACAGTCATGCTGCAAAATATTGCACACGCGATTACGGCCAACCATCCTGACTGTATTCTGATTGTGTTGCTGATCGACGAGCGCCCGGAAGAAGTGACCGAGATGACCCGCTCAGTGCGTGGCGAAGTGGTGGCTTCAACCTTTGACGAACCGGCCACCCGCCACGTACAAGTGGCTGAAATGGTACTGGAAAAAGCCAAACGCCTGGTTGAGCACAAAAAAGATGTCGTCATCCTGCTCGACTCCATCACGCGTTTGGCGCGTGCGTACAACACAGTCATCCCGTCTTCCGGCAAGGTCTTGACCGGTGGTGTGGACGCCAATGCCCTGCAAAAACCCAAACGCTTCTTTGGTGCGGCACGTAACGTCGAGGAAGGCGGTTCGCTGACCATCATTGCCACGGCGCTGGTTGATACCGGCTCACGCATGGACGATGTGATCTACGAAGAATTCAAAGGCACCGGCAACATGGAAATCCATCTGGATAGACGCATGGCCGAGAAACGCACTTATCCGGCGATCAACGTCAACAAGTCCGGCACCCGCCGCGAAGAGCTGTTGCTGGATAAAGATGTATTGCAGAAAATCTGGGTATTGCGCAAATTGCTCTACCCCATGGACGACCTCGAGGCGATGGAATTCTTGCTTGATAAAATCAAGGCAACCAAGAGCAACAACGACTTTTTTGACAGTATGCGTCGCGGCTAATGCTGCCAACGATACAAATATTTTTGAGATTGTGCTTGATAAAACAGACGAATTCATAGATAATCGCGCGTTTACTGCAACTGCTTAAGATTAGAGAGAAAGCATGAAAGCTGATATTCACCCAAATTACCCGGAAATCAACGTCACATGTAGCTGTGGCAACAAATTTAAAACCCGTTCTACTAACGGCAAAGACTTGAACATTGAAGTCTGTTCACAGTGCCACCCGTTCTACACTGGTAAACAGAAGATCGTGGACACCGCTGGTCGCGTTGAGAAATTCCGCCAAAAATACGGCATGTAATTTCGGCGAAGATCGTCCAGAAAGGCAGCATGGCTGCCTTTTTTGTTTTAATCTATAGGCATTAAGCTTGAGCTGATGATCTGTTCTTGTTAAGGGCGTTTACTTCGCGATCTGTATTCCACCATGCAGTTTTACATTGACCACGACTGGCAAGAAAACATGGCTACCCCGCGCGCCAAGGTCGGTGAGCGGGCAAAAACGCATTTGCTGATCCTGCTTTGTGCCATCTGGTTGTGCGTGGGCCTGATAGGGCATTCACCCTGGAAGCCGTTCGAGTCGCAGACGGCCAGTATCGTCCAAAGTCTGTTTGAACATCCGTTCCTGTCCATGCAAAGCTGGACCGAAGGCTACTGGATTGCGCCAGTATCGGCAGGCCACCCTGCCCTGGAAACCCCGCCCTTGTTTTACTGGGTCGCAACTGGTTTTGCGCATCTGCTCTCCCCATTTTTACCTATACATGATGCAGCCCGACTGAGTGTTGGTGTCTGGATGTTGCTGACACTGATCATGATGGGCTTGAGTGGGCGGGAGCTGTGGAACTTTGGTGTTGGCAGACAAACCAATTTCATTTTCATAGGTTGCTTGGGGTTGGTGGTGAGCGCCCACACCATGATGCCGGCCGTGGCGGCCTTGAGTGGCATCACCATGGCGTTTTACGCCCTGGCACTCGTCATCCGCAAGCCATTACGTGCTGCAGGCTTGCTAGGGGCAGGCTTGCTGATCTCATTTCTGGCGGGTGGCGTATTGCCTGCACTCACCATTATCGGGACGACGGCTTGCCTGCTGCTATTGCCTGCCATTCGTCAACATCGTGCACAATCCCAAGCCTTACTGGCAGGCGTGCTGCTTGCAGTACCTGGCATCTGGCTGTGGTGCTCGCTATGCCAGCAATGGGCTCCCGAACTTTGGCAGACCTGGTGGCAATCGCAATGGCAAGTGCAACTCCCGACAAAGCATGCTTACTTTGTCCGCACCTTGGCCTGGTATGCCTGGCCAGCACTCCCTTTTGCCATGTGGGGCGTTTGGCGCTTCCGCCAGAGCGTGCTGAGCACCTACCGCTTTCAATTGGGACTGATCTTTTTTACCGTGGCCTTTGTACTGATCGGCTTTTATAGCGACCGCAGTGAAGTGAATGCCTTGCCCTTGCTGGTCCCGCTGACCGTGCTGGCAGCTGGCAGCATAGAAACGCTCAAACGTGGCGCAGCGGGTGCCTTAAACTGGTTTGGATTGATCTTGTTTGGCCTGTTGATTGCAATTGCCTGGCTGGGTTGGTGGGCCATGCTCAATGGCACCCCCGTCAAACTGTATCAGCGTCTGAGCTACCTGTCCGGCCTGCAAATGATTCCATTCAGCCTGCTCTACGGTGCGATTGCGGTAGCCGTGACCCTGATCTGGTTATCTATTGTCTTGCGTTCCAAACACTCCAACCGATCCAGCGCCACAAACTGGGCCATCGGCATGACCTGTGCCTGGACCGTATTCATGAGTCTCTGGCTCCCGATGATAGAAGCGGCGCGCACCTATCAGCCCCTGTTTGAAGACTTGCGCAAGCATTTGCCAACGCATTACCAATGTATTTATGCGCAAAACATAGGCAGCTCGCAAGAGGAGTTATTGCACTATCATGCCAAGATACGCCTGCAAACCCAGGCGACTGCAAAACCGGCAGACTGTGATTTGTACCTGATTGAAGACCAGCCTGGCAAACGCCACGTGTTGCCCGGGGATGAATGGCGCGTCATTTGGGAGGGGGAGCAGACCCGCCAGAATCGCGAGTCTTTCAGATTATTACAGCGACACCACAAGTAATACAGAAAACGGCGACCAGACCTTCAGGTCGCCGTTTTCACTTCAAGACAATTTTACATATTGCTGCACGGCCGCAATCACTTGCGGATGCAAGCCTTGCCCCTGATGTTGCTGCACATGGCTGACCAGGCTGTTGATCATGACCGAATTCCAGAATTTTTTCAGGTGGCTGGCAATTTCACGCTGCGCTTCCTCGGCATCAGGATTTGCCTCAAAAAAATCGCCAATCTGATTAGCCATTTTAATTAACTTTTCGACATCCATCTCTCTACACGCTTTCCAGTGACTATCCGGCTTAGCTTGTTTGGCCAAGCTCACCACTATACACAACACATTGGCCTGCTCTGGCAAAGCCAACCAGTAAAAAACCATATTCCTTGGCCAGGTTGACGGCGAGGGCGGTGGGCGCAGACATGGCCACCAACACCTGACCACCGGCCATCGCCACTTTCTGTACCATTTCATAACTGGCGCGACTGGTCGTCAGCACCCAGTGATCCAGCCAGCATGCAGTCCACTCGACTTGCTGGCGCAACAAGCAACCGATCAGTTTATCCAGCGCATTATGCCTGCCGACATCTTCCCGCACGCACACAATGTTGCCCTGTTTGTCGGCAAGTGCTGTGGCATGCGTTGCGCCTGTCATCTGTTGCAGTGGCTGCTGTGATTGCAACGCTGCCAGCGCGTTGGCTATCACGGCCGCATCCAGTCTGGTGGGCGCTGATGCCGTCATGCCAGGATGCTTGAATACTTGTTGCAAACTTTCTGCACCGCATAAGCCACAACCCGTGCGGCCAGTCAGATTACGGCGCTGCGCCTTAAGCAAAACAAATTGTTCTGTGGCTAACTCTATGTGCAGCTCAATGCCTTGTAATTGACCATCGTCATCCTCAATCGCTTTAGCGTCTACACCATAAATCTGCTTGCGCGCAGTAATAATGCCTTCGGTAAACGAAAAGCCATAGGCAAAATCTTCGAGGTCTGCCGGCGTGGCCATCATCACCACATGCGATATCCCGTTGTACACAAACGCAATCGGGACTTCTTGCGCCAAGGCGTCGGCGACCACAGTCACTTCGCCCTGACGCCAGCGCGTCACCGCCAGCGTCGTGACTGCCTGCTCAGCAGGCTGCACCGGCATTTCCTGATAGGCTGACAGGCGACATTGTGCCTCAGCCTCCTTAATGGCCTCGCTCATCAGGAAACAACCGTCTGCGGATCCATGCCGGACAACTCAATTTGGGTATCGCTGAATGAACGATACTGTTTCTGCCAATCAGACAACTGGTTCACCTTGGACACCTGTACTGCCGTGACCTTGTACTCTGGGCAATTGGTCGCCCAATCCGAGTTGTCGGTGGTAATGACATTGGCACCGGACTCAGGATGGTGGAACGTGGTATAGACCACGCCAGGTTGTACCCGCTCGGTAATCTTGGCGCGCAACACGGTCTGCCCGGCGCGGCTGGTAATCCCCACCCAATCGCCTTCAACAATCCCGCGATCCTCAGCATCGTGCGGATGAATCTCAATCACATCCTCATGATGCCAAACCACGTTTTGTGTGCGTCGAGTTTGTGCACCCACATTATATTGCGACAGGATACGGCCGGTGGTCAGGATCAATGGGTATTTCTGGTTGACGCGCTCGGTGGTAGGCACATATTGAGTAACAAAGAACTTGCCCTTGCCGCGCACAAACGCATCCACATGCATGGTCGGCGTCCCCTCTGGCGCCTCGTCATTGCAGGGCCACTGGATACTGCCCAACTCGTCCAGTTTCTTGAAGCTGACCCCAGCAAATGTAGGGGTCAAGGCAGCGATTTCATCCATGATCTCGCTGGCATGGGCGTAATGCATGGGGTAACCCAAGGCGGTCGAGAATCTGGCAGTAATCTCCCAATCTTCCATCCCATTCTTGGGGGTCATGACTTTACGCACTGGGGAAATGCGGCGTTCGGCATTGGTAAAGGTCCCGTTTTTCTCAAGGAAGGACGCGCCCGGGAAGAATACATGCGCGAATTTGGCAGTTTCGTTCAGGAACAAGTCCTGCACAATCACACATTCCATATTCTCCAGTGCATGGGTCACGTGCTGGGTGTCAGGGTCTGACTGGGCAATATCCTCACCCACGCAATACACCGCCTTAAAACTGCCTTCAGCGGCCAAGTCCAGCATATTGGGAATACGCAGCCCGGGGTCAGCGCTCAGTTTAACGCCCCATGCCTGCTCGAACTGCGCCCGAGTTTCATCATCAGACACATGACGGTAGCCAGGGAACTCATGCGGCATGGATCCCATGTCACAAGAGCCTTGTACATTGTTTTGACCACGCAAGGGATTCACACCCACACCTTCACGCCCGACATTGCCGGTTGCCATCGCCAGGTTGGCTATGCCCATCACCGTGGTCGAACCTTGACTGTGCTCGGTGACCCCTAACCCGTAGTAAATTGCCGCATTGCCGCCGGTGGCATACAAGCGTGCAGCTTCTCTCACCTCGTTGGCAGGCACGCCCAATTCTTTTTCCAATGCTTCTGGAGAGTTTTCAGGCTTGGCAGCAAAATCACGCCAGGCCACATAAGAATCCCATTCGCAGCGCGCTTTAACAAAGTCCTCTTGCACCAATCCTTCAGTCACAATCACATGTGAAATGGCTGAAATCATGGCCACATTGGTCCCAGGCCGCAGCTTGAGATGGTAGTCGGCACGAATATGGGGAGAATTAGCAACCAGGTCGATTTCACGTGGATCGACGATAATCAACTTGGCCCCTTCACGCAGACGGCGTTTCATCATTGAGCCAAACACCGGGTGACCATCGGTAGGGTTGGCCCCCATGACGAAAATCACATCTGATTTCATCACGGAATCGAAGGTCTGTGTACCTGCGGACTCCCCCAGGGTTTGCTTGAGGCCATAGCCAGTCGGGCTGTGGCACACACGGGCACAGGTATCGACGTTATTCACACCGAACACGGCACGGATCAGTTTTTGTGTGACATAGACTTCTTCATTGGTGCAACGACTGGAAGTAATTCCGCCCACGGCCTCTTTGCCATAGGCTTGCTGGATACGCTGAATTTCACTGGCGGCATAATTAATTGCCTCATCCCAGCTCACTTTTTGCCAGGGATCATGAATACTCTTGCGTATCATGGGCGTAGTAATGCGATCCGCATGCGTCGCATAGCCCCAGGCAAAGCGGCCTTTGACGCAGCTGTGACCATGGTTGGCCCCGCCTGCTTTGCTCGGCGTCATGCGGACAACCTGCTCACCTTTCATTTCTGCATCAAAACTGCAACCAACGCCGCAATAGGCACAAGTCGTTGTCACTTTGTGCTCAGGCGTGCCTGCCTCAATCACGGTTTTTTCCATTAATGTGGCGGTCGGACAGGCTTGCACACACGCACCACAGGAGACACATTCTGACTCCAGAAAGTCTTTGTTGCCGGCAGAGACCTTGCTGTCAAAGCCGCGACCTTGAATGGTCAAGGCAAAGGTGCCCTGCGTTTCTTCACAGGCCCGCACGCACCGTGAACAGACAATACATTTGGAAGGATCAAATGTGAAGTAGGGATTGGACTCATCTTTGGCCTGGCCCAGATGATTTTCGCCTTCGTAGCCATAGCGGACTTCACGCAAACCAACCGCACCTGCCATGTCCTGCAACTCGCAATCCCCATTGGCGCCACAGGTCAGACAATCCAGCGGATGGTCAGAAATATATAATTCCATGACGCCCCGGCGCACATCCGCCAATTTAGGAGTTTGCGTCTTCACCTTAAGCCCGGGGGCGACTGGCGTCGTGCAAGAGGCCGGATAGCCGCGACGGCCTTCGATCTCGACCAGACACAGCCGGCAGGAACCAAACGGCTCAAGGGAATCGGTAGCACAGAGCTTGGGCACGGTGACGCCGCCCAACTGCGCCGCATGCATGATAGAACTGCCCTCGGGCACAGTAACATCCACCCCATCGATATTGAGGGTCACCATCACTGCGCTGTCTGATTTTGGCGTACCGTAATCCTTGTCTGGGTCATACTTGAGGGATTGCGGCTGCGAAGAGGAATACTTGATATCGTCCATAATAATGTCCTTTGCTGCCTAGGCTGCAGCCTCTTTACCACTTAATCCAAAGTCTTCAGGGAAATGGTTCAATGCGCTCAAGACCGGGTAAGGCGTCATCCCGCCCAAGGCGCACAGGGAACCGTTAAGCATCGTGTCAGACAAATCACGCAACAAATGCACTTGCTTGGCGCGATTGTTGCCCAGCATAATTTTGTCCATTACCTCTACGCCACGGGTAGAGCCAATCCGGCATGGCGTACATTTGCCGCAGCTTTCCTCGGCGCAAAACTCAAAGGCATAGCGGGCCATTTTCGCCATGTCGACACTGTCGTCAAAGGCGACGATGCCGCCATGACCGAGTACCGCCCAGATTTTGCCAAACTCTTCATAATCCAGTGGCGTATCAAACTGACTCTCTGGCAAATAGGCCCCCAGCGGACCGCCGACTTGCACGGCGCGAATCGGCCGCCCGGTCGCTGAACCACCACCATAGTCGTAGAGCAATTCGCGCAAGGTCGCACCAAATGCCAGCTCGACCAGGCCGGTGTGTTTTAAATTGCCCGCCAGCTGGATAGGCAGGGTGCCGCGCGAACGCCCCATGCCGTAATCCGCATAGTATTGCGCACCCTTATCCAGAATAATCGGTACGGTAGCCAGCGAAATCACGTTATTGACAATGGTCGGCTTGCCAAACAAGCCTTCAATGGCAGGCAGTGGCGGCTTGAAGCGCACCAGCCCTCGCTTGCCTTCCAGGCTTTCCAGCAAAGAAGTCTCTTCGCCACACACATAAGCGCCTGCCGCACGGCGCACCTCCAGGTGAAACGTTCGGCCTGAGCCCTGAATATTCTCGCCCAGATACCCGGCAAGATTGGCCTTGCGGATCGCCTCATTCAGTGTTTTCAAGGCATGCGGATATTCACTGCGCAAGTAGATATAGCCCTGCGTTGCGCCGACCGCAATGCCGGCGATGGTCATGCCTTCAATCAGCACAAACGGATCGTCTTCCATGATCATGCGGTCAGAATAGGTGCCAGAATCGCCCTCATCCGCATTACAGACGACGTATTTTTGTTCAGCGGGCGCATTGAGCACGGTATTCCACTTGATGCCGGTCGGAAAAGCGGCACCACCCCGGCCACGCAAGCCTGAGTCAGTCACCGCTTTGACTATGTCAGCGCCGGACATGGTCAGCGCATTTTTGAGTCCTTGATAGCCATCATGCGCGAGGTAGTCCTCAAGAGACAATGGATCAGTGATCCCCACCCGGGCAAAGGTCAGTCGTTGCTGTTTTTTGAGCCAGGCCAGCTCTTCAGTCAAGCCGAGATATAAGGGATGGGCTTTCGCCTGGTCTGCCAAGGGCTGAGTAAACCCGGCATCAAACAAGCCTGCGACATCTGCGGGCGACACCGGGCCAAAAGCGACGCGCCCTTGCGCACTCTCTACTTCTACCAGAGGTTCCAGCCAGAACAGGCCACGAGAGCCATTACGCACCAGCGTAATCTCGAGGCCTCGCGCCTGGGCTTCCTGGAGGATTTTTTTCGCGGTACGCTCAGCACCCAAAGACAGTGCTGTCGAGTCGATTGGGACATAGATCTTAACCATGACATACCTCGGCAATCAGTTCAGTCACTTTTTGCGTATTCATGCGGCCATAGACCTCTTCATCGAGCATAACGGCCGGGGAACAGCCGCAATTACCCAGACAATAGACCGGGAGCAAGGTCAGTGTGCCGTCAGCGGTGGTTTGATGATAGTCCACGCCTAGCCTTGCTTTTAATTCGGCTTCAAGCCTCTCTGAACCCATGGCCTGGCAGGATTCCGCGCGGCAGACTTGCAACACATGCTTGCCGACCGGATGCGTACGGAAATGATGATAGAAACTCACCACGCCGTGCACCTCGGCCACCGAGAGCGCCAGGGCTTTGGCAATGTCAGGATAGACGGTTTCCGGCACATAGCCAATATCATCCTGAATCGCATGTAGCAGAGGCATTAAGCCGCCCGGTACATGCTGGTGTGCTTGAATATGCGCTTGAATTTGCGCATGCTGTTCATGGCTTAATGTGTTATCCAAACCGACCTCACATCTTAACGAGTTACAATTCAGTTACATTCTATCACCCTGGCATCATATCCTCTATTTATGCCTTGTTAAAGCAAAAAAAGGGCATAAAATGCTGATTACTTTAAATTTTAATGATTGCAATGCATACGCCAGCCACTCTGCCCACCCAATTGATCGACCAGTTTGGCCGACAGGTGGACTACATACGCCTGTCGATTACTGACCGCTGCGATTTCCGCTGCCAATACTGCATGGCAGAGGACATGACGTTTTTACCCCGTCACAAGGTCATGTCACTGGAAGAGTGTGCACGCTTGGTTAAATTGTTTGTCCGTATGGGCGTGCGTAAAGTTCGCATCACCGGCGGCGAACCGCTGGTACGCAAAAATGCACTGTGGCTGTTTGAGGAAATTGGACATTTGCCCGGTCTGGAGGAGTGCGTCATTACCACCAATGGCAGCCAACTGGATAAATACGCGCAGGCATTGAAGGCGGCAGGCGTCAAACGCATCAATATTTCCATCGACAGCTTGCAGGCTGACCGCTTCAAGGCGATCACCCGGGTAGGTGAGTTATCCAAAGTGCTGGGCGGTCTTGAAGCGGCCATCGCCGCCGGTTTTGAAAACATAAAGCTCAATTCGGTATTGATGCGCGGCATCAATGATGATGAAGCCGAAGCCCTGGTGAACTTCGCCATTCAAAAACGCATAGATATCAGCTTTATTGAAGAGATGCCCTTGGGCGAAGTGGCGCATGACCGTGAACAGAGCTGCGTCAGCAATAAAGACACCCTGGCACTGCTTAAAAGTAAGTTCTCACTGACGCCGAGCACCCATCAAACAGGTGGCCCCGCGCGCTACTGGCAGGTCAATGGCCAAGCGACCAGAATCGGCTTTATTTCACCGCATAGCCACAATTTTTGTGAAAATTGCAACCGGGTACGCATTACCTGCCAGGGAGAATTATTTTTATGCCTGGGCCAGGACCATCAGGTGAATTTATTGCCGCTGTTGCGTGCGCATCCCGACGATGACCAGCCCCTGATAGAAGCGATTTTGCACGGCATGCACATCAAACCCAAAGGCCATGACTTTGATTTACAGCGTGCAGGACCCGCTGTGATCCGTTTTATGTCGCACACAGGTGGTTAATGCAGATTACCGCAGTGATTCTTGCCGGGGGGCGTGGCTTGCGCATGGGGGGCGTGGACAAAGGTCTGGTGGATTACCAGGGCAAACCACTGGTCGCACATGTGCTGGAGCGCATCCAGCCGCAAGTGAATCATGTCATCATCAATGCCAACCGCCATCTGGACGAGTACCAGCGTTTTGGCATCCCTGTGGTCGCCGATGCCAATGACCAATTTGACGGGCCTTTGGCAGGCATGCAAGCAGGGATGCATCATGCCAGCACCGAGTGGATTGTGAGTGTCCCCTGCGATTCGCCGCTGCTGCCGCTGGATCTGGTCAGCCGTCTCAAGACTGCCCTGGAACAAACACAACACCTGCACAAGCAAGCCCATGGGCTGGCCATTGCACGCAGCCAGAGTGGAACACACCCCGTTTTCTGCCTGATGCCACGCGCCCTGCGCGAGGATTTGGATCATTTTCTCGAGCAAGGCCAGCGCAAAGTGAGCGCATGGCAAGCGCAACATCCACATGTATTCGTGAGCTTTGAAGATGAGCAAGCGTTTACTAACATTAATGAACGGCCATCATCATCGCTATGAACCAGACACCAGATTTATTACGTCAATTGGCCCACGACCCGGCGGGCGCAGAGGATTATGACCCAAATGCCATGTCGGTATCGCAAGCGCGACAATACATTCAACAATTCCTGACGCCTGTGCAACAGACCGAATGCCTTTCGATTAAACAAGCCTTGGGACGGGTGCTCGCCAGCCCTATCGCCTCTACACTCAATGTGCCAGGTCACAACAATTCAGCCATGGATGGCTTTGCTTTCAGGCTCGCTGAAGCCTCGCAGCCATTGCGTATCGTCGGCACGGCGTTTGCCGGCAAGCCTTTTAACGGCACGATTCCTGCGGGTGGCTGTATCAAAATCATGACCGGGGCAGTGATTCCGGCAGACGCTGACACCGTCGTGATGCAAGAGCATGCAACAGTAACCGGCGAGCATGTCAGCATCCAAAAATTGCCTGGCAAAGGCGCCAATATTCGCCTAATGGGTGAAGACATCGCTATCGGGCAAACCGTCCTTGCTACTGGCCACACGTTGCAACCGGCAGACATGGGCTTGCTCGCCTCGCTGGGTGTCGCAGAAATTGAGGTTTACCGGCGTCTTAAAGTGGCCTTTTTTACCACGGGCGATGAACTGGTGAGCGTAGGCCAGCCCTTGCAAGCAGGACAAATTTACGACAGTAACCGCTATAGCCTGTGGGGCATGTTGCAAGCCCTGGGCGCAGAGGTCGAGGACCTGGGCAATATTGCCGACAATCCCCAAACCTTGGAGCATACCCTATTGCAAGCCGCCGCCCGCTTTGATGTGGTCATCACCAGTGGCGGCGTGTCTGTGGGTGAAGCGGACTTCATGAAACAACTGCTCGCCACCCATGGTCAGGTGCTGTTCTGGAAAATCAACATGAAGCCAGGGCGACCGCTGGCTTATGGCAAGCTGGGACAAGCGCATTATTTTGGCTTGCCCGGCAATCCGGTCGCCACGATGGTAACGTTTTACCAGTTTGTGCAAACGGCGTTAAAAACCTTGATGGGAAGCCATGAGCGCGCACAACCTTCCTTCAAGGTTGCGTGCGTGAGCCCGATTAAAAAGGCCGCAGGTCGTACCGAGTTTCAGCGCGGTATCCTGTTTAAGGACGGTGCAGACTGGAAGGTAAAAACCACAGGCGAGCAGGGCTCCGGTATTTTAAGCAGCATGAGTCAGGCCAATTGCTTTATCTTGCTCGATGAAGCCTCAGGGCCGCTACCCGCAGGCAGTTGGGTTGAAGTACAACCTTTCACCGGCATTTTCTAAGGCATCCTTGTATCTGCAAGCTGGCAAGAAGATTCAAAAATAGCTTATAGTGTCGGCTTGCGTTGGGGGTCATCAAAAGGGATATTGGCGTGCAAGCCGTTTTAAAAGAAACAAAACAATTCAGTCATTTATTAGAGTGGTGCCTGATTGCCTCACTCCTGATACATGCCTTGATCATGTTTACCCTACCCAAACCTGATTACGACCTGCCGCCCCCAAACAAGCAAGAAATTCGGATTGAGCTGGTCAAACCAGAACCACCCGCGGTCACGCCCGCGCCACCTGCACCAGCAGAACCTGAAGTGGTCAAACCCACCCCTCCCAAACCGCAGCCACAGCCTCCAAAGCTAGAACCCAAGCCCGTTGAGCAAAAACCGGTGACGCCGCAAAAACCGTCGCCTATGCCAGAGCAAGCGGTAGAAACGCCCCGCCCCGTAGTGGAATCACCAGCCCCGGCTGTGATTGCCGCCAAGCCCAGCGTCAGTGAAACCAAGTCTGAAGTCGTGGTGCCGCCCCCCGCCCCCCCTGCGCCACCAGAACCAGTCAAAGCCTCTGGGCCCAGCGAAGGGGATATTGACGCCGCGCGTAATGCGTTTAGAAGTGCGGCGCATCGTGAGCTGAAGAAAAACCAGCGCTACCCGCGGATTGCGCAAGACAGAGGCATAGAGGGCGATGTCAAATTAAGCATCAACATTGACGATCATGGCAATATCACCAATATCGAAGTCGTCGAGTCCAGCGGCAACAAAGCCATTGATGACGCAGCCTTGGCGGCAGCGCAAAAATCGCAGCTGAAACCCCATTTTCATGAAATACTACGTGGCAGAATCAATAACATTATTGTCACGGTCAGCTTCAAACTGTCCAGTTAGGTGCACATGCTGTTCAAGCGCAAGCAGACAAGCTCCTCTCCCCACTGGCAACATGACAAGCCGCTGCGCTTATTATTGCTTTTTCATGACATCTATTTTATTGCACTGATCGTCCTCGCCGTCGCCAGTGGCGCTTACGGCATCTATTTGTGGGACAAAGCCTCCAAACAATCCCAGCGCATCAATGTCGTGATCCAGGAAATCTACCTGGTACGTGGCGACCTTTACCGGCAAATGAAAGAGTTGTTTGATGCATTTTTTTTGCAGGAGACGAATGCGCTCAATGAATACAACCAATACACCACGTCGATTCTGATCCATATGGAGCGCCTGCAGTCGATCGCGCTGGACCAGGAAGAACGTGATGCCTTGATGGAGATTGAGCATAAATACCGCAACCTGGTGAATGAAGCGCCTGCGCTGTTCTATCGTTACCAGAACAATCCCGACCGTAATGCCCAGAAGTCGATTTATCAGGATATTGAAACCGGCATCTTCAAGCATTATGAAGAGGTGTCCAAGCGGGCAGAACGCCTGCTCATGATCAAGCAAGGTGAAATCAAGCACAGGCTGGATGAAGCCAGAAGTAACTCCATTGCCGTTTTGTCTTTGCCGCTGTTACTGGCTTGCGTGCTGATTGTCTATTCCAGACGCATCCTCAAAGAGTCTATCGTGCGCCCGATAAATGACATTATGCAAGCCACCAATGCCATCAGTGGCGGCAGCCTCACCCATCAGGTGCCAGAAGCTGGTGCCGAGGAGCTGGCGATGCTGTCACGCGAAATCAATAAAATGGCCGAAGACCTGGCCGCCAGCCGCGATGCCCTGGTCAAGAGCGAGAAACAGGCGGCACTTGGCCTGTTGGTGCCTATGCTGGCGCATAACATCCGCAATCCCCTGGCGAGTATCCGCGCTACTGCGCAGGTCATTGATGACCCGCAGCTGGACAAGGACACCGTGGAATCGATTCAAGGCATTATCCATACCGTAGACCGGCTTGAGCGCTGGACCGGCAGCCTGCTGTCTTATCTGCATCCGATCAAGCCTATGCTCAATCAGCTGCGGCTATCCAATATCGTTCAAGGTGCGGTCACTACCCTGCATCCCAAACTGAATGAAAAGCAGATCAGGTTGCAAGAAAACAGTGACACGGTGCAACAATTGATTTTGACCGACGAGCATTTACTGGAACAAATGCTATACAACCTGCTTCTAAACGCGACAGAGGCTTCTCCCAAAGGCGCCGAGATTCAGCTGCAATGTGCGCTACATGATCACTTGCTAACCCTGTTGATTATCGACCAGGGGCCAGGCATGCCGTTCAAGCCTGATCCGCATGCACTGACACCGGGCCCCACCACCAAACGGTTCGGCACGGGTCTCGGCATTCCTTTTGCATTTAAAGTTTGCGAAGAGCTCGGCGGGAGCATGTCTTTTGAAAGTGGCGCAGGCACAGGTACCCGCATTACTATCTTATTACCGCAATAATCATCCACCTCTCGTGAGATGCTTGATCGCAGGCGGTGAATATGCGATTTGTGCTTGCTTAATTTTGTATTTTTATCAACAATGTGATTAAGTGATAGCGATGTCAACTATGTTAAATTCACCTGTTCCAGAACTCAGCTTACCAGCGACCTCCAGCCTGCAATTCAATAGCAAAGACTATTTGGGCAAGTTCCTCGTCCTGTATTTCTACCCCAAGGATTCCACCCCAGGCTGTACCACGCAAGGGATGCAGTTCCGTGACATGCATGCCGCATTTCTCGAAGCCAATGCCATCATTTTTGGCATTTCGCGTGATACGCTCAAATCGCACGAAAACTTCAAGGCCAAATACAGCTTTCCCTTTGAATTGATCTCGGACAGCGATGAGATCGCTTGCCAGGCGTTTAATGTGATCAAAATGAAAAACATGTATGGCAAACAGGTTCGCGGCATTGAGCGCAGTACGTTTCTGATCAACCCACAAGGCATCATTGTGCGCGAATGGCGCGGTGTCAAAGTCGATGGTCATGCCGCTGAGGTGTTAGCCAGCATACAGTCTTCCCACTCATAAAAGTGATTTTCTATGGCCCGTGCTCCACAAACCAAGCTTTTTGTCCTCGATACCAACGTTTTGATGCACGACCCTTCGTCGCTATTCAGGTTTGAAGAGCACGACGTCTACCTTCCCATGGTCACCCTGGAAGAGCTGGACAACAATAAAAAAGGCTTGACCGAAGTTGCACGTAACGCGCGCCAGGCCAGCCGTTTTCTTGAAGAAATCATGGGGGGCAATGAAACAAGCAACCTTGAGGAAGGCTGTCCGCTTGCCATTCAAGGCAACCGTCATTTAACGGGCAAGCTGTTTTTCCAAACCGAGCATGTGCCAACAGATTTACCAGGCCTCGCTGGCAGCAAGGCCGACAACCAGATCATCAGCGTGGTGCTGGCGCTCAAAAAACAACACACCAAACGCAATGTCATCCTGGTCAGCAAGGATATCAACATCCGCATCAAAGCCCGTGCCATGGGCGTGGCGGCTGAAGATTACTTTAATGACAAGGTACTGGAAGACAGCGACATGCTGTATACCGGCCTGCGCGAACTACCTGAAAACTTTTGGGACTTGCACAGCAAGGACATGCATTCATGGCAAGAATCTGGCCGCATGTACTACAAAGTCAGCGGGCCTATCGTCAAGTCTTTGCTTGTAAACGAATTCGTGTTTTATGAGTTCAACAAACCGTTTCACGCTATTGTGCGCAAGATTGAAGACAATACCGCCATTCTTGAAGTGGTGCAGGACCACATGAACCCCAAACACAATGTGTGGGGCATCACTGCGCGCAATCGTGAGCAGAACTTTGCGCTCAACCTGCTGATGGATCCCAACATTGATTTTGTTACGCTGCTGGGGCAGGCCGGGACGGGTAAAACCTTGCTCACCCTCGCCGCCGCCCTGACGCAAACCCTGGATAAAAAACGTTATTCGGAAATTATCATGACCCGTGTGACGGTACCGGTCGGCGAAGATATTGGCTTTTTACCTGGCACGGAAGAGGAAAAAATGGCGCCATGGATGGGTGCCCTTGAGGACAACCTCGATGTGCTCAACAAAACCGATGAAGATGTGGGTGAGTGGGGCCGTGCAGCCACCCAAGACCTGATTCGTACCCGGATTAAAATCAAATCGCTGAACTTCATGCGTGGGCGTACCTTTCTCAACAAGTTTCTGATCATAGACGAAGCACAAAACCTCACCCCCAAACAAATGAAAACGCTGATTACGCGGGCCGGACCGGGCACCAAAGTGGTCTGTCTGGGCAATATTGCCCAGATTGATACCCCCTACCTGACGGAGGGCAGCTCGGGATTGACCTATGTGGTTGACCGCTTCAAGAACTGGGCGCATAACGGGCATATCACCCTGGTACGTGGTGAGCGCTCACGTCTGGCAGACTTTGCGGCAGAGGTCTTGTAGACAGTCGTCTGCTCGCTTCTTATGGTCAAAGGCTTCTATACCTTACTGATTGCCCAGTTTTTGTCGGCAATCGCAGATAATGCTCTGCTGTTTGCTGCGATTGCCCTGCTGGCAAAGCTTAACGCACCCAGCTGGCACGAACCACTTCTACGCGAATTTTTCGTGATTTCCTATATCGTGCTCGCGCCTTTTGTCGGCCCCTTTGCCGATGCGCTGCCCAAAGGCCGGGTCATGTTTTTAAGCAATGGGTTGAAGTTTATCGGTTGCCTGATGGCACTGGCGGGCGTGCCGCCCCTGTATGCGTACGCTGTGGTGGGGATAGGTGCTGCCGCTTATTCGCCAGCGAAATATGGCATTTTGACGGAAATGCTGCCATCGCATTTGTTAATCAAGGCCAACGCATGGATGGAGGGCACCACAGTCACCGCCATTATTCTGGGGCCGGTCTTGGGTTCTACGTTGTCTGCCAACAATCCATACATGGGCATTGCCTGCATCATGTGCCTATATTTGCTGGCCGCAGCGTTCAACTACTACATTCCCAAAGTACCGATTGACCACAAAGTAGCGCAAAAAACGCTCTGGTTTTTGCTCAAAGATTTTTGGCATGCCTTTATGACGCTGTGGAAAGATCCGCAAGGCCAGGTCTCGCTGGCCGTCACCACTTTGTTCTGGGGCGCCGGGGCCACCTTGCAATTCGTGGTATTACAGTGGGCAGATGTCAGATTGGGCTTCTCTCAGCAACAAGCGACTTATTTGATCGCCATCCTTGCCGTTGGCATCGCCATCGGCTCAATCATCGCTTCCAAGTATGTCGAGCTGGAGAATGCCGTGAAAGTGTTACCGGCAGGCATTTACATGGGGATTCTGGTGATGAGCATGATGGTGATCCACAGCCCCATTTTGGCAGGGATCCTGCTATTTGTGATTGGTGTGCTTTCAGGCTATTTTCTGGTGCCGCTTAACTCCTTATTACAGCACAGGGGCCATCATTTACTCGGCGCCGGGCACTCGATTGCCGTACAGAATTTTAACGAGAATATTGGCATCTTGCTGCTATTAGGCGCTTACACCTGGATGGTAGGCGCCAAGCTAGAGATTAATAGCATTGTGGCCATCTTCGGGGTATTTATTATCTTCAGCATGTCATTGATCACACTGGTTTATCGCAAACATATCCGGCGATAAGCGCAACGCAGCTTTGATACAATCAACAAAAAAGGGCGCCTGAGCGCCCTTTTTGCTGTCTAGCGATCAATGCAATTTGACATGTGGCTCGGTACGTCTTGAGATAATACGACCGATGGTGTGAACAATCACCGCCAGCACACCGTGCAATGCCATCAAGTGCATCTTGTACAAGGAACGGTACATCACGCGTGCGAACAAGCCCTGAATGTACATGCTGCCCCCCGCCACGGCACCCATCAAGCTGCCCACGGTAGAGTATTTGCCCAAATTGACCAGTGAGCCGTAATCGGTATAGTGGAACTCTGGCAGCGATTCTTTACCAGCCACACGCGCCTTCACCGTCTTGATCAGCAGCGAAGCCTGCTGGTGTGCCGCTTGCGCACGTGGAGGAACCGTCGCGTCATGCCCCAGCCATGGACAGGCTGCACAATCACCAAACGCAAAAATATTCGTATCCCGAGTGGTTTGCAAATGCTGATTCACCACCAACTGGTTAATGCGGTTGGTTTCCAGCCCATCGATATCCTTGAGGAAATCCGGGGCTTTGATGCCAGCCGCCCACACCACCAACTCCGCAGGAATCGTACGGCCGCTGTGCGTCGTGATGCCTTTGGGAGACACCTCAGTCACACGCTCTCCAGTAAACACATTCACCCGCAGTTTACGCAATTCAACATCGACCGCATAAGAAAGCTTGGGTGGTAATGCTGGCAAAATACGGTCACTTGCTTCAATCAGAGAAATCTTGACGTCACGATCGGCATCAATTTTATCCAGACCATAGGCGGCGAGCTCACGCGTAGTATTGTGCAGTTCAGCCGCCAACTCGACACCCGTCGCCCCAGCGCCCACAATCGCCACTTCAAGCTGACCGGGTTTTAATGGTTCAGGCTGTGTTTGTGCACGCAATAATGCGTTGTGCAGATAGCGATGGAATTTTTGCGCCTGCGCCTGGGTATCCAAGGCAAGTGAATACTCACGTGCCCCTTTAATGCCAAAATCATTGGTAGTACTACCCACCGCGATAATCAGGGTATCGTATTTGAATGAACGGCGCGCAATAATTTCATTCCCATCTTCGTCATGTACCGGCGACAAAAACACTTCACGTGTTGCACGATTCAGCCCATCCATCCGGCCCAGCCTGAACTTGAAGTGATGCCAATGTGCCTGTGCCAGATACTCCAGCTCATGGCGATCCGGATCCATACTACCCGCTGCAATTTCGTGCAACAGCGGCTTCCAGACATGGGTTCGCGTTGCATCAATCAACGTGATCCTTGCTTTTTTCTTTTTGCCCAAGGAGTCACCCAACTTGGTCGCCAATTCAAGGCCACCTGCACCACCACCTACAATAATGACATGGTGTAAATCATTTTCGTCAGTCACGCTCACATTAATCCTTCAATAAAAAAGCGCGCCTGCCGTACTGCCAAGCGCGCACAACACCTCAAATAACACGACTATTCGTTACCAGTAATTTTGGCATGACTACGAATAAAAGCGATGATTTTCAATACATCGTCAGGCTTCAAACCATCATCTGGCGCCATCAAGCCAAAACCTTTTGCACCCATGCCACCATTGGTGCCATGCCAGATTGTTTCAAACATGCCTTTATTGGTTGCATTCTTCGCATAACGGAAATTCTCGCCAATCAAGCCAGGCCCGACAGCGCCTTCACCATGACCACCATGACAAGCAACGCAAGAGAACAGGTTAAACTTTTTCTTGCCTTCCTTAATCGCCTCTTCGTTACCAATATAAGGGTTTTTACCCGTCGCCAAAAATTCTTTCGCAGCAGGTGTATCAAACATTTTATGGTCAATTTCCATAGGTTGACCATCTTGGGTGGTGACAAATTGTATCGCCTTGACACCGCCACCTTCTGCTGAAGCGCCAGCAGATTGCCCACCGTTGTTACATGCCGCCAACATTGCTGCCAGCAATGTCGTCAATAATAAACTTCTCATCGTTACCCCCAGGTTTTATATAGTGTTATTCCTTAAAATCCTGCCATGTCTATTATTATTTTAGCTTCACACAGCACGCTTTAATTGTGCCATAAAAACAAAAAACGGTCACCTAAGTGACCGTTTTTATTCGTAACGAGTTATTCGTTACCTGTCATGCCTACGTTGCTATTACTACGCACAAAGGCAATCACTTTCAATACTTCATCTGGTTTCAAACCATCATCTGGCGCCATCAGGCCAAAACCTTTAGCACCCATACCACCGTTGGTACCGTGCCAGATGGTTTCAAACATGCCTTTGTTCGTTGCGTTTTTAGCGTAACGGAAGTTAGCACCGATCAAGCCTGGACCCACAGCGCCTTCACCTTTACCACCGTGACAGGCAACACATGAGTACATGTTGAAAATCTTTTTACCTTTTTTGATAGCGTCTTCGTTACCGATGTATGGGTTTTTACCAGTAGCCAAAAATTCTTTGGCAGCATCTGTATCGAACAAAGCTTTGTCAATGTTCAAGGTGGAACCGTCTTGAGTTGCTGAAAAAGTGATATCAGCCATTGCGCCTGTGGCAAATGCCATCAAGGAAATCAACAATGCTGATTTAAGTGTGTTGCCTAACATGTTTTCTCCTAATCCTAAACAAAATGAGCGGCGACAAGTGGTAAACCAAACAATTACCGCATGCTCATTTAACGAATCGTTCCAGAAACGGTTGACGAATAATTCATTAATAATGACAGAATTTATCACACAGCCATCTCAAAACAAGCCAACGATTTTACTGTGTTTTTTTTTCCTTGTCATTAGCAACTGTCTGTTTATAAAACTTTTTCAACAGCACTGTTATTTTTTATACACACTGTCGCCTTCAACAACTGGCACGGTGGGGATACCATAATCCTTAAGAATCGCATCAATCTTGTCTTTGTTGCGCTCTAAAGCTTCATTAATCATTTTGATGCGGTCTTTGTCCTTCATACGGACAGCTACTGAAATATTCCAATACTCCTTACCTTTGAGGTTGACTTTGTTGTACTCAGGAATCAAGCGCATTTCCAGCGGGACTTTGGAATTTTTAACGTAGTAACCAGCGATAGGACCCCACATCACAGCGACATCAATATCGCCTTTGACCAGATCATCAATAATGAAGCTGGTTGGCAAATTCAGATCGCGCTGCAAACGGTAAGGACGTGCATTCGTCATCAAGTTGTAATCATTGAGCGGGATAGTCGCTGGGCTCTTGTCAACAATCCCGATAATGCCTTTTTTCAAATCTGGCGAATCCCAGTTGGTAATGTCGTAATTGCTGTCTTTGCGCCAGACAAATACATGTCCTGAACGATAGTAGGGTTTGGACGTTCTCAACCCATCGAAGTCTGAGGTCATACCGATGATCACATCACATCGCATCGCATTGATGGTATTACGTAGAAACCCTTGACGGTTATAGGCATATTGGAAGCTCAGCTTCTTGCCCAGGTCATCGGCCAGTACTTTTGCAATCTTGTCTTCAAATCCTTCAAGCTTCAAGTTAGAGTAAGGCATATTATCGGGATCAGAACAAACCTTGAACTCTGATTCATCAGCCACACGACGTACCTCACCGATCCGGCCTTCATCCGGGTTGATTGAAGGGATTTCGATCTCCTCAGCAGACACCCATGATTGCGTTGCCAACACCAATCCCACCGCACCCAGCATATTCCATATTTTCATTTTGATTTCGTTCCTTTTTGTGATTGTTTCCTGTCGTTTTTTGAACTTAATCATATGCAAAAGTTCGATGAATTCACGACAAACTCAATCATCTTATCGCGAATACGTATTGATTTGTAGGGAAGCCCTACTTAAATTCCTGTTCATGGTTTTTAATCATGAAATTCATGAAAAAAAACACCCTGCCTAAGCAGGGTGTTAAGGAGTCAACGTACTTCTATTAGATAATTTAAGACAAGCTCAAATTACAGTGAGAATACGTTCAATGCACCGCCGCCAGGAGCAGCGTTGTACTTGGTCAACTCTTTGTAACCACCAGCAGCACCCAGTGCGTCTGTGTCGTTAGTCATACCCAAGTTCATCGCAACACCAGCCCAACCACCGATACCAGACAATACACCAACGTATTGTTTACCAGCATGGCCGTAGGTGAATGCGTTACCAATTACACCGGAACCCACTTGGAATTTCCACAGTTCTTTACCATTTTGTGCATCAACAGCCTTGAACCAACGATCCAATGTACCGTAGAACACAATGTTAGAAGCTGTAGTCAGAGCACCACCCCAAGCAGAGAACTTCTCTTTGTTGTACCAAACTTTTTTGTTGGTCATTGGGTCGTAAGCACCGAAACCACCCATCACGCCGTCTGGACCAGCAAACATAGTCAGTGTCGCACCAACCCATGGTTGACCAGCAACGTATTTGGACTCAACTGGCTCGTATGTCATACATACGTGGTTCAATGGTGTGTACATCAAACCAGTTTTTGGTGAGTAAGCCGCTGGCTGTTGGTCTTTAGTACCCAGAGCCGCTGGACATACACCTTTAGCGTTGTAGTCTTGGTGTGTAGAAGCAGATGCCAGTTTGTCTGGTACACCTGTTTTCAGGTCAACGCTGTTAGCCCAGTTAACAAATGGGTGCACTTTTTCAGCAGCAACCAATGTACCGTTGTTAGCTTGCCATGTGTAGATAAAGCCGTTACGGTCATGGTGCCATGCGTATGTTTTGCCACCTTTGTCGAACAGGATCACTTCGTTAATACCGTCGTAGTCCCACTCATCGTGTGGTGTCATTTGCATTGCCCATTTAGCAACACCAGTGTCCAGATCACGTGCAGTGATTGTCATGGACCATTTGTTGTCACCTGGACGTACGTCTGGGTTCCAAACGGATGGGTTACCTGAACCGTAGTATACCAAGTTTGTCTTGGCATCATATGGCCACCAGCCCCATACGGAACCACCACCATGTTGCCAGCCGTCTTTCACCGCTTGTGGTTTCAACCAAGTACGTGTACCCAGTTCTTTTTCGCCGATTTTCAGTTGGTCGTTAGGGATCTTTTTGAAAGAACCGCCTTGTTTGTTACCACCGTTCACGTCTTCATAAACAGACAGCGCGTTGTACTGTGGGTTTTCTTTGTTGGTATTAGCGTCGTGCAATGTTTCGCTATCTGGGCCTGTAGAGTAGGCTTTCCATGCCAGAGAACCATCTTTAATGTTGTAAGCAACAATAAAGCAACGTACGCCGAACTCAGCACCTGAGCAACCGGTCAGTACTTTGTCTTTGATCACGTGTGGTGCGTTGGTGTTAGTTGCACCGACTTTTGGATCAGTGTTTTTAACGTCCCAAACTTTAGCACCGGTTTTTGCATCCAAAGCAACCAGCATGCCGTCGTTTTGTTGCAAGAAGATTTTGCCGTCGCCGTAGCCCAGACCACGAGAAACGTTGTCACAGCACAGAACTGCTTGTACGCTTGGGTCTTGTTTTGGGAAATAGGACCAAACGATTTTTTGGTTGTCGTTCAAATCCAGAGCGTATACGTTGTTTGGGAATGCTGTATGTACATACATCATGTTACCCACAACCACTGGAGAACCTTCGTGACCACGGTTTACACCGGTTGCGAATGTCCAGGCAGCTTTCAGGTTTTTAACGTTACCTTTGTTGATTTGAGCCAGGTTGCTGTAGCCTTGGTTGAAATGGTTAGCGCGTGGGTGTGCCCAGTTGTTGGCATCTTTCATCGCAGCTTCTTGGTCAGCAGCAGCGAATGCAACCATTGGCAAAGCAGCTACCAGACCCAGGGCCAGTTTGATTTTGTTAACTTGCATATTGATCTCCAAAGTTAGTACTAAGGGTTTAATATTAGGTGTGCACCTGATTTGCTGACACTAGGAATGAGCATAAAAGGCACACACTTTACACACCAGAGACAAGGGAAATTATCCTGAACTAACTTGGAAATTGTCACTTGCCACATGTGAGGATTGCAATATAGAACAATTTGTTTTCAATTGCAACACTTTGGTTACAAATTGGTTACAATTTTTTCAAATTATTTTTTGAATTTTTCCACCGTCTCATTGGAAATAAATTTTCACAAATAAAATCAAATAGTTAAAGAAAACCCTCTATGAAGAACCTCGCCCTCTTTCCCGAATGCCAACCATTCAAACAGTGGCATCTTGCTGCCACTTCGTTACATTCTATCTATGTTGAGCAGTGCGGGAATCCAGAAGGGGTTCCCGTGATTTTTTTGCACGGTGGCCCGGGCAGCGGCTGCAATCCTGCACAACGGCGCTTTTTTGATCCTGCGCATTACCACATCATTCTGTTTGATCAGCGCGGCTGCGGCCGCAGCATGCCGGCGGGAGAAATTCAAGACAACACAACCCAACATCTGGTTGCCGATATTGAACAGATTAGGACCAGGCTAAATATTTCACGCTGGCATGTCTTCGGCGGATCATGGGGCAGCACCCTGGCGCTGGCTTATGCCAATCAACATCCGAATCAGGTGATCAGCCTGACCTTGCGTGGCATCTTTCTAAGCAGACCACATGAAATTAACTGGTTTCTGGGACAGGTTGCATTGTTCTTTCCTGAAGCATGGCAGACATTGCTAGCCCCAGTCCCAGAAGCGCAGTGCAGCCAGGTACTGGAGTACTATGCAACCCAGGTGTTCGATCCTGACCCCGTCGTCAGTATTCCGGCGGCAATTCATTGGAATGCGTTTGAATCCAGCATCATGAGCCTGCTGCCCAAGGCAGACAGCAGCGCGCCGGATGGCCAGGTGGAGCTCGCCCGCGCAAGGGTACAAATTCACTACATCCGGCATCTCTGCTTTGTGGATGGTGAGCAGATGCTCTCCGATGCGGGCAAGCAACTGACACACATTCCAACGACAATTGTTCAGGGCCGTTATGACATGGTGTGCCCACCGCAAACGGCTTGGGCACTGAGCCAAGTTCTGCCTCACGCCAAGTTTGTGATGGTGCCGGATGCTGGTCACTCCGCGATGGAGGCAGGTACCTGCCTTGCCCTGCTGAACGCCACAGAACAATATAAGCATTTATGAGACGCAGACTGAGCCACTAAACGCAATATGATGCCATCCGTATTATGGTCAACCTTGCAGCAGCAATGGCAAGGCTTGAAACAGCAGCTCTCGGCTTATACCTATTGCACGCCACTATTTGTGGTGCAGACCACCTGGCATGGTGTGATTCGCCACCGCCTGATGGCGCTGGCGGCAGCGTTGTCGTTTTATGCCCTGTTTGCGCTGATCCCGCTGATTGTGCTGATTTTCTTTTTACTCAGCCACTTGGTGTACTCATCGGATTATGCGATCGTGAAGCTGGCCATCCTGACCAGCAATCTGCTCCCGGAATTTAGCCAGCGCATCATGGTAGAGGTGTATCACAACACTCAAACCGAAGCCGCCTGGGGTGCCGTCGGCTTCTTTATTCTGTTATGGACCATCACCCCTCTGGCTGCGCATATGCGCTCCAGCTTTTATCTGATTGCCAGCCGCCAGGATGTCCCCTCATTCTGGCATAAGAAGCTGCGGGACATCATGGCAGTGCTGGGCGTGTTGCTGGTGTTCTTCCTGTTTACCGCAGCGGGCTTTGTGCTGGAATCAGTAATTGTCTTTTTGGCGCAGCACCTGCCAACGGCGATGATCAGCGTAGTCGGCTGGCTGGCTTCACTCTTGTTGACCACCTTGCTGATCGCCGGCTTTTATCATAGTTTTTGTCCTCTCCCCATCCAGTGGCGTCATTTGCTCATCTCAGCCTTGCTGACGGCGACGGTGTGGATGCTGATGCGCCCTGCCTTCGGGTTATTTTTAACGGTGAATAAAAATTTTGGCGCCGTGTTTGGCAGCATGAAAGCCATGTTTGTCTCGATCAGCTGGTTATATCTCAACTTTGCCGTCTTTTTGGCGGGCATAGAATTGATGGTCTCGCTGAAACAAAAAGAAGTATTGCTACTGAAAGGTCTGTTTGATGATGTGCCCAATCAGCAGCATTACCTGCAAGCGCTGACACAGATCTTTGGACAGTCCTATAGCAAAGGCGACCACATCATCCGTCAAGGCGCATTGAGTACCTACTATTACATGGTGGTCGAGGGCATTTTGCATATGACACAGCACACTAATGGGCAGGAAAGCACCGTGCGCATTTTGCAGTCTGGCGATTTCTTTGGTGACCTGGCCTTGTTTTCTCAACAAGCGGCAACCGCCAGTGTGGTGGTAGTCTCCGAGAGCGCATCCGTCATCCGCATAGAAAGCGACTACATGCACAGCTTGCTGGAACAAGCCCCTGAAATTGCCGTTAGACTGCTCAAACAGCGCTCAGACCACCCCCGCCCCCACTAACCCACCTGCCTTTTTGGCACCCAATCCCCTTTTAGACAATCACCATTTGCGGGAGATCAACACACGCAATCATTGCGAAATTGTAATATCTGTTACAAAATTGTAACTATATTGGGAATTTTTCATGATGGCTATTCCACTCGCACAAGAGATCAATGCATTAATACAGCAACTGAATCGCGGCCAATTCGAGGCAGTCATTCAACGTGCTCGCCATTTAGTGGCGCAACATCCTCGCGAATTTATCTTGCATCATTTGCTGGCGCTAGCATTCGATCAACAGCAAGCGTACCCGCAAGCGGCTGAGGCTTACCAACATGCTTTAAACCTAAACCCGAAAGTCCCTGAGCTTTGGTTCAACTATGCGATTGTTAAAACACATCTGAATGACCTGGTTGCCGCGGAGCAAGCTTATGCCAAAGCGATTGCCTTGAATCCACAATTTTTTGAAGCCCATGGCAATCTGGGCACGATATTGCAAAAGCAAGGCCGGCTGGACGAAGCGGTCGCCAGTTATCAGCGCGGCTTGCGCATCCAGCCGCAAGATGCACGCGGTCATTTTAATCTGGGTACCGTGTTGCGCGATCAAGGCGACTTGCAAGCCGCCGTACAAAGCTATGAGCGTGCCATCGATTTGTTCCCAAATTACACCGATGCCTATAACAATCTGGGGGAAACCTGGCGCGATCAGGGCGATATGACACGGGCGGTCAACTGCTATCAGCAAGCCTTGCAGCGCAATCCCCAACATGCTGCAGCCAATTACAACATGGGCGAGTTTCTATATTTGGCCAAGCGCTTCGAAGAAGCGATCCCTTACTTTGAGACATCGCAACTGGAAGACTGGCAAGCGAGAGTCTTGTATTGTTTATATCGCGCCGAACAATTTGAGGTTTTTAAACAACGTCGCGATGCAATGCTTGCGCAAGGCCCGCACACGGCACCGTTTATTGCCACCCTCTCTACGCACTACAGCATCAATCATGGCGAGCCGGACCCTTACCAGTTTTGCCCCGATGGCTTCTCGTTTGTCTATCACCGCAGCCTGCCTGAGCTGGCCCCTGGCAGCCCCTTGCTCACACAGTTATTGAACGATATCGCGCAAGCAGATATTGCTGAACGCAAACAAGCGCGGCTCACTCACGGCAAACAGTCTGCTGGCAACTTATTCAAACGTGCGGAAGCTTCGTTCCGGGCACTGGGCGAAATCGTCAAGCGAGAGTTTCGCTCATACCACGAACACTATAAACATGCGGACTGTGCCTTAATTACGCATTTTCCATCAGCACTGGAGTTCACCAGCTCATGGTATGTCAAGATGCAAACAGGCGGGCATCTGGATGCGCATATCCATGAAATCGGCTGGATCAGCGGCGCGGTTTACCTGGCCATGCCGGAGACTGAGGATGAAAAGGAAGGCGCCTTTGAATATGGCACGCATGGCGACCAATACCCGCAATTGCATGACCGGTTTCCGACACGTTATATCAAGCCGGCGATTGGAGATATTGTGCTGTTTCCCTCTTCGCTCTTTCATAGAACGATCCCGTTTCAGGCAGACGCAGAACGCATTTGCATTGCCTTTGATTTAAAACCCGTGACGCCAACCGGCTTCACACATAGTGACTATTAATCTCCTGCAGGTTCACAAGCCAGAAAAAATCCTTTAGTTTGATGAATTTATCAAACCGATACAGAATTTATCAATTTTGCTGATTATAGATAGGTGGCCGCAAGGTATGATAGGCATTGCATCAGACGGTAAGCTGGCCGTGGCAATGCCTTAAAACTGGCCCGCAACCCATTGTAATCTAAACCGTTCGATCAGATCCCTCACCCTTTTGGAGTCAGATCAAGATGATTTCAGCGCGCCAGTCTTGTTTTTTTCCACGCTTGCTGCTTCTCCTGCTTTACCCCTGCTTTATCCAGCAAGCACATGCCAGCGTGGACGAGGCACGTACCTCAAAAAGTGAGTTACTCTACAATCTGGCCCTGTTGAGTCAGACGCCTTATCGCCCACGCCAGGAGATTTACACGGTATGTGCGTTTGAGGAAGACATTGGTCATCTCAAGGCCACCTCGCTGGAATCGCAAAAATTACAACAATCTCCGATTTTTTTAGTGACGCTGAAAACACAAGCCGATGTGAAACGCTGTAATTTGCTATATATTCAAGATGTCGTCTCACAAAAGCCGTTAGAATTGCAGCAGATTATTCAAAAAGAGTCCGTGCTCACGGTTGTCCATCAGGGCAACAAGTTTGCCGAGTTTGGCCATGTAGAAATCAGCGAGCTAGACAAACGCTATCAGTTCATGCTGCGTTTGGGCGCGGCCAAACAGGCCGGCATCGTGTTCGACTCCCGCTTGATGAAACTGGCAACTAACCTTATTCAGTGATTTTGTATGCTAAAACTGCTGCCTCACCTCAAGATTGCCCATAAACTGCTGCTCACCGAGCTGGTGATGACACTGAGTATGTTTCTGGTGTTTATCGTGTTTGCATTTGGCAGCCATTATCACAATCTGCGCACCCACATGATCCGTGACATTCTGGTGCAAACCCAGGTCGTGGCCACCTCGATTGGACCCGCGGTCATGTTTGGGGAGGTCAACTCACTGACCAAAACACTGGAACCGCTGACGGATAATCAGAATATCCGCAGCATCACGATTTTTAACCAGCAGCAACAAGCAATCCAGCAACTCTATCCGCAGCATCCACAATCCACCGCCGTCTGGCAATGGCTCTACCCTTTTTTCAAGGATCTGGAAGTCGAGACGCCTATCGTGGTGAATGAAAAAACGGTGGGCACCTTGCAAGCAACCATCAAGCAGGCGCAAATTGTCGATGTGCTGATTGGATTTGCCTGGTCTAACGCCATTGCGGTCCTGGCAGCCGCGCTGGTCGGCTGTCTGATTATCTGGCGACTTAACCGCAATATCGTTAACCCGATTCACGCCTTACAAAGCTTTGTCAGCAATATCACTCGCAATCATCACTATGACCAACGCATCAGCATCCGTAGTCAGGATGAAATCGGCATGCTAGGCCATGACATCAACAATATGCTGGAAAGCATCCGGCAGCGTGATGCTCAGTTACAAACCGAACTGGAACATCGCAAAGTCATTGAAGAAAAATTGCAGTTCCTGGCGCACTACGACAAAAATACCCAATTACTGAACCGTCACGCGTTTGAAGAAGCGATTACGCGTAGAATCACCGCTTCGTCCAATGGCCCAGCCAATGTGTACCTGCTGTTGTTAGACTTGGACCGTTTTAAAATCGTCAATGATTCGTTTGGCCATAACACCGGGGACAAGTTGTTGCTGCAAGTGGCGCACCGCCTGCGCGGCAACCTGGCACAAAAGGATGCGATTTTCCGCCTGGGTGGCGATGAGTTTGCCATTCTGCTGGATGCCGCAGGCCGACAAACAATCGAGCAAGTCTGCAAACGGATTATCCAGACGATTTCTGCCCAATTTATCGTCGATGACCATGAAATTAATATTGGGGTCAGCATCGGCATTGCGCAATTGAGAGCCGGATTTGACTCTAAAACCGAAGTGATGAAAAACGCGGATGTGGCGCTGTATCAAGCCAAGGACGCGGGTCGCAACACCTATCGCTTTTACAGTGAAATGGATGAAGCCAATACCTCCGAGCTACGTAACCTGCGTGAGGCGTTGCACTTCGCGCTGCAAAATCAGGAGCTGGAGCTCTATTATCAGCCCATCATCCATACACAGCTATTGAAAACCATCGGCTTTGAGGCCTTGCTCAGATGGCGTCATCCAACCAGAGGTTTACTCAGCCCTGACCAGTTTATCCATCTGGCGGAAGGCTCGGGCCTGATTATCAGTATCGGTGCCTGGGTGATTCACCAGTCACTCAAGCAACTGGCCATGTGGCAAGAGATGTTTGACCAGGATCTGTTCATGAATGTGAATATTTCTTCGCGCCAGATTGATGACGATAGCCTGTCAGACACTATCCGTCATGCACTAGATTTTTACCACATTTCGCCACGTACCCTGAACCTGGAAATTACCGAATCCATGGTCATGCGTAATATTGATTCTGCCAAACAAATCCTTTACTCACTGAAGCAGTTAGGCATAGGCATTGCGATTGATGATTTTGGCATTGGCCACTCGTCAATGAACTACCTGAAACAATTGCCGGTAGACATTTTAAAAATTGACAAGCAATTTACGGCGGGCATTCCGCATGACAAAGTCGATATCGCGATTGTCGACGCGTTGGTTGCGTTAGCGGTCAGCCTCAATTTAAAAGTGGTGGCAGAGGGCGTGGAAAGCGCAATCCAGTTTGAATACCTGCAGTACAAACTCTGCCATCATGTGCAAGGTTACTTGTTCAGTGCGGCCTTATCTGCGAGCCAAACCACCACGTTTATGGCAGACTTCCCGGAAAGCATTCCGGCAGTGTTCAGAAAAATTGCGAGTGCAGAAAATTAATGCCGTTGATCACGACGCATGAGTGTAGTGATCAAGCTTAAAAAAATCAAAAAAGTCGTTTTAGGGGGATCCATGTTACGTTTGAAATCTACCAGTTTCTGGCTGGGGCTGGCTTTGGTCAGCACCCATCAAGTCACTGAGGCAGCAGGCTTTGCCTTATCCGAACAAAGTGGCAGCGGGCTTGGGAATGCCTTTGCCGGAGCGGCTGCCGTGGCAGAGGATGCCAGTACGATTTTCTTCAACCCGGCTGGGATGACTTACCTGGAGGGGCGTCAGATCGTGGGTGCAGTCAACCTGATTAATGTCAGGGGAAATTTTGATAATCAAGGTAGTCAAGCAGCCAGAAATCCATCTCTAAATGGAGAAGGCGGTAATTTGGGCAGTTTTGCGGCGATTCCCAATCTTTATTACAAGCAGGACATAAACGATCAACTCAAAATCGGCCTCGGTATTGGCAGCCCATTTGGACTCAAAACCGAGTACGACAACAACTGGATTGGCCGCTTTCAAGCCATTAAATCCGAGCTTAAAACCGTCAACATCAACCCATCACTGGCCTGGAAACTCAATGACCAGTGGTCATTGGGATTTGGCGTGTCTGCCATGTGGGCACAGGCAGAGCTGACCAGTGCAGTGAATTTAGGGGCCGCAGAATCATCGATTAAAACCAAGGGAGACGACTGGGGATTTGGCTACAACCTGGGCGCCATTTATCAAGTCACGCCCGATACCCGGCTAGGCTTGGCTTTTCGTTCAAAAGTCGACCAGCACTTGAAGGGGGAAGCGCGCTCCCCTTTCACGTTGGCCAATGCGAGTCCATCGAGCACATTGAATACCAACATTACAGCAGATTTATCCTTGCCTGAAACGCTTTCGCTCAGTAGTTTCAGCCGACTGGACGACCGCTGGGAGCTACTGACAGACATCACCTGGACACGCTGGAGCCGGTTCAAAGCCTTGAGCATCATGCGCGATAATGGCTCGAATACTGCTATTGGGACCACGCAGGAACACTGGAACAATACCTTACGTTATTCGGTCGGGCTCAATTATCATTACTCAGACACACTCAAACTCAAAACCGGCATTGCTTACGATCAAGAAGCCATAGACAAGCAACATAGAACCCCCCGCATTCCTGGCAATGACCGTATCTGGCTGTCTTTGGGCGCGAGCTGGCAATACAGTCATGAAACAAAACTGGATGTTGGCTATGCACATTTGTTTATCCAAGAGGCCAGTATCTATGACGACCAGCGGGCGCTTACGCCAAGCAGGGGGCTGGTGGCCGGTCAATACAATGGCAGTGCTGATATCCTCAGCCTGCAGTTTAACCACCAATTCTAAGGCTTAAGGGCGCTGCGCGCGCACCGCTCAACCGAGCTCCCACATTTGTGACAAGTCAATTATGACGGGCGTAAGCTTCATGTAAGCCGCATGTCATCTAATCTTCATTTGCCAGCACGAGAATGCGTTGTCTTGTGACAACCCGCAATATCGCATAAAACATTGAGATTAAGATGACCATCAGACATTTTTTTAAACTGGCATTACTTCCAGTCGCAATCGGTCAGGCCCTGACCGCCCAGGCAGAAACGCCTACAACGTCCGCCAACCAAAACGATCAGGCACCAAGCTCGTTCATGACACGTTTCATGAACGATGACAACCCGTTGCGTCTGGACTTCAACGTCGGAGACCATCCATCGAACGTACAAGTGTATGGCATCATCGATATTGCGCGCACCAGTGTTAACCACTCGTTGCCTGAAAACTACGAATTACCTAACAACTTCTATCCTTACAATGGTGCAAAAATCACACCGAGAACCACCTCAAGAACCGAGTGGGTCAATGGTGGTTTGCAAGCCTCCCGTCTGGGCATCAAGGGCGAAGTCGGCAAACTACAAATGTGGGATCGTGACTTTAAATTCATGTACCAGTTTGAAGCTGGCTTCAACCCGCTTGATATGAAGTTGCACGATGCGGCACAGACGCTGGCAGACAACTCCGGGACCAACGCCAACTCCAGCGTCAGCGCGGACTCCTCCATGAACGGTGAGTTATTTGCGCGTCAGGCCTGGGTAGGGATTGATGGCGGCAAGCTGGGGCGTGTGTCATACGGTACCCAGTACAACCCATTTTTTGAAATCACCAACCCTTATGACCCGAACAGCAAGGCAGATACCTTCTCGCCTTTGGGTGAGAGCGGCACGATTGGCGGCGGTGGCGGCATCTCCGAAAACTCCCGCATGAAAAACACGGTGAAGTATGGCAATACTTACGATGTTGAAGGGCTAGGTAAGGTCAACTACGCCGGCATGTATCAGTTTGGCAATACCGCAGGCACCTCCGAGGGTTATGGCTACACCGGTCAACTGGGCTTTGAAAATAGCGTATTTGGCGTTCAGTTTGCCTTTAACGGCTTTAACAATGCCGTCAAGGCAGGCTCTGCTGCCGCTGGCAATCCAGCCGCCAACGACACCATTACTGCGTCCCTGTATAACACGGAAGCCACTTTAATCGCGTTGAAGTGGACGCCGAACAAGGAAATCAAATTCACAGGCGGCTGGGAATGGTACCGTTTGAAGCCTTCATCAGACCGGACCATCAAATACAGCAAACTGTTTGACCAGACCGTATTTGGCGGCGTCGCCACCTCTGCATTACAACCGGGTTACAAACAAGATAACAATGTCTACTACATTGGTGCCAGCTACGACTTTTCGCAGCGCATTCCAGCCCTGGCAGGTCTGACAGCTTCCGTCGGCTACTATGCAACCCGGTTTGATGCGATTGATGGCCCAACAGTCTCTACCAACTCACAAGGTAAAATTGACACGTGGACTTCAGTGATTGACTATAAGATCAACAAGCGGGTTGATACCTATGTTGCTTACACCAATAACCACTTTTCAGGGGACAAGTTCCCGCGTTCGACCTGGTATCAGGATGTGAAGGCGGTAGGTGCCGGGGTACGTTTCCGGTTCTAAGTTCGCTGCCTGTTCATAAAAAGGCCCAAGTCGTGCTTGGGCCTTTTTTCATATGTGTGAACTAACCCTGCAGCAGCGCAGCTTCTTGCCGCGATTGTTGCACCAGCATTTGCTCAAAGGCCTCAGCAGGCACAGGCGGGGAATAGAAAAATCCCTGGGCAAAATCACAATGGATATCCATCAGCAAATCACGCTGCAGTGCGGTCTCCACCCCTTCAGCGATCACTTTCAGGCCTAGCTTATGCGCCATGACAATGATGGCCTCACACAAGACATAACTTTCATTGCCCGCATTCAGGTTACGGGTAAAGGACTGGTCAATTTTCAAATAATCAATATCAAATTTACTGAGGTAAGAAAGCGAAGAATAGCCAGTTCCAAAATCATCGATCGCAACTTGAATCCCCAAGTCGCGATAGTACAATAAGCGCTGCTCGACGACCGGGTCGGGATTCAGTAACAAGCCTTCGGTAATTTCAACCACCAGATGCTTGCCTGCCAGTGCGTTATGCTGCAAGATTTTTCCCCAGTCATGATGAAAGCGTTGCGGGTCAACGAATTGCACCGGAGACTTGTTGACGCTAATGGCAAATGCCTCCCCCACCAGCGGCTGCCATTTGGACGCATGCGCGACCGCCCGAGAAAAAATCCAATTACCCATCGCAACAATGTCCCCCGTTTCTTCGGCCACGGGAATAAAGAGCGCCGGACTGATCAGTCCGCGTTCAGGATGCTGCCAGCGCATCAGCGCTTCGGCTTTGACGATCTTGCCCGTGTTCAAACTGACAATCGGCTGGTAGTAATCGCGCAACTCATCCTTTTCAAGGGCCGCCTTCAGGTCCCGTGCCAACATCACGCGTTGCGACATGGCCTCTTTAATCGCTAGCGAGAAAAAACGCAGGTTATTACGGCCCCGACTTTTTGCCTCATACATGGCCTGATCCGCATGCTGTATCATTTCTTCAGCATTAACGGCATCCTCGGGATACTGGCTGATGCCAATACTGACCGTGACATAGACGCGCTCCCCGCCAAGAATGGTGGCTTTAGAGATCTCCTGCATCAACTGTTGGCCGAATGCTTGCAAATCGGCACAGGCAGCCTCTGGTGCAATAATGGCAAACTCATCCCCGCCCAGCCTGGCCACCTCCATATGATCATACAAGCATTGGCGTATCCGTTGGCCGATCTCAATCAACAACTCATCCCCATGCCGGTGACCGAGCGTATCATTGACCTCTTTAAAGCGGTCTAAGTCGAGCAACAACAGGCTGAGTTTTTGCTGTTGGGTCGCCGCCTCGGCAATCGCCTCTTTGAGGTGGCGATTGAAATAATGGCGGTTAGGTAATTGGGTCAGGCTATCATAATTGGCCTGTTGCCAAATCGCAGCATCGGCCTGCTTTTTATCCGTGATATCAATATGCGTACCGCGCATCATCCACGGCTGCCCGTCGGCTGTACGCGAAATCAGCCGCCCCCGATCTGCGATCCACAACCAGCGCCCGTCTTTATGTTGCATGCGGATATCGCACTCATAAAAGGCAATCTCGCCTTTGAGGTGCTGTTCAACCAAGGCCATGGCCATTTTCCAGTCATCCGGATGCGTCAGACGTTTTGGCGCCTCTACGCCTAAAGGCTGGATCTCTTCGAGTTGATATCCCAAAATTTCTGCCCAGCGATGATTAAACTGGCACACTCCGGTTTGTACATTCCACTCCCAGGTGCCCGCACGCGTCGCATCAATGATTTCAGTCAGACGCAATCGCTCCAGCTCCAGCTCGGCACGCTTGCTTTCAATTTCAGCGGTTTTTCTTTTCACCGCGAGTCTTAGCATAAACACCAGCAATACCAAACTCACGGCAACGATGAATGCCACAGCCAACATCCATAACGCTTGCCCTTCATAGAGGTCTTGCTGCAAGGGACGGCCCTTCCATCGTGCCTCAATCGCAGCCATTTCAGCCGGGGTGATGGCCGCCATGCCTTTTTCAATCAAGGCCAGAATGGGCTCATTGCCCTTTTTCACCGCCCGGTGAAACTCGCCGTGATAAAGGGTAAAAGCACGCAGTACTTTTTGATCCGCCTTTGCGCGATACAGATAATAGCTAGCCGGATAATCATCCATACACAGGATCTTGATTTCGCCCTTGAGCGTGGCGGTGATCATCTCTTCATAATTGTTATATAGCCGAAACGATTGAACCCCGGCTTGCTTCAGGTGAAAAATACAGCCATCGCCTTTTTGCACACCGACGGTAAAGCCACTCAGATGGTTGGAAGATGCCAGGCCACCTATGCTTTTATGCGCATAAATGCCCACCGGGAGCGTGGCATAAGGGGTACTGAAACTGAAGCGCTGTTCACGTTCTGGATCCTGATAAATCATCTCGATCACATCAGCATGCCCGCTCAACAATTGCTGTAGCGCCTGCTCCCAGACCATGGCAAGCAGGGTCACCTTAACCCCGGTTTTTTGCTCCCACAACTTCCAGGTATCCACCACAATGCCCACCGTATTGCCATTTGCGTCCTTAAACAAATAGGGCGGGTAATTATCATCACTGGTAACAGTAATGGTCTGTTCTGCACATCCGATACCGGGCTGCATCAAGCCCATGAAGCACAGCATGCAACCAGCAAGTATCGATACCTTTCGCATGGCGAAATACCGTAGAGATCTCTTTGCACCCTGATGAATCACGTTGACGCCACCCCCGCGGCACCATAGAGATGGTCACCTTATAGATTGATAACAATTCTATGTCGAACAATTATTTATCTTGAGAAATATGATGCATATCGCACATTGATAAAGATACATGAAAATAGCAAAGGCCTCTATCAGAAAACGCAAATCTATTTGCGTTCTGCTGAGAGAGGCCAGTGAATACTGCTTTCGCAGAGTCTATGAGCGACTTATGAGGTCTGGTGTAAACTAAGCATCTGGTGCGCCAGCCTTGATCTTGGCGATCCAGTCTTCCACCTGAATGAAGCCTGCTTGTTGTGCTTTTTGTGCATCGGCTTCAGAGATCACGTCTTGCACAAACTCCAACCGTTTCCATTCAGCCAACGGGGTTTCGCATTGTGCAGAGGGGACGTAGCGCGAGGCACTCTCCCGCTGATAGCGGTGAATATAGCGTGGACAGTTTTGCCAGAGCTCAGACAAACTTACCTTGACAACAAACTCAGCCTCTTTGTAATGCGCCAACAAAGCTGGATCGGTTGAGACCTCACTGACGCCCTGCAAGCGGATACGATGCGGGCGCTCAAATGAAATAAACAGCAGCCCTACCTCGCCGTTACCCACCATATTGCCTACCGACAGCTGCATACCGTTGCCATTGTAGATCGGGAACATCAGCGTCTGGCTGTCCAGCACGCGGACAAATCCAGGAAAACCACCTTTGTAAGACACCGTAGGTCTGCCATTATGGTCCACCGTAGACAGGAAAAACATATCCAGTGACTCAATAAAGCCCTTGGCATCCTCATCAATTTCCGTTTTACAGGCAATTTCCTCAATACGGTCAGCCAGTTTTCTGGTGCCCTGCGCATCTTGCACCTGTCGATGTATCTCTCCGAATAAGCGACTCATAACTCCCCCAATTGGTTAAACGTAGGTTTGCAGCAATCAATCCATTGACTGCAGCTATCTTAGCTTGTTTGGCGCATCATACTTGATTTAAACGGCACTATGTATGGTCTGAACAGTGGTTTCAACGAAAGGGGAACGATGTCTACAGGCACCAAACCGGCAAGCATCGCAGATGGGAAAAGACAGGCGCGCTCAATCTGGTGATGCCGAATGCTGTTTCACCGCAGAGCCACAAACATCAAAAAGCCCCAGTGATTGAGGGGCTTTTTGATGCGTTTTTGATGATGTTAGGACTTGAAAAACTGGATAGGAAAACTGCGCTTCTGATCATCCACACAGATTCCATCACCAATCACGTAGACGCTACCCAGCAAGCCATCGCCCTCAATATTGATTTTAAAGTCACAATTAAGCACGGCTTTTTGGTTAGCAATTAAAAAGCTTTTGCCTGAATAGGCACGACGAACCACCGCATCAGAGGCACTTTGTGCATCCACCGTACGGATCACCGGGGCCACCGTACTGGTGGCGGTCCACTTGCCAGCAAGCTTGCCATAAGGTGAGTCGTCGAAGTCGATATCGCCATCGTTACTAATATCATTAATCATGATACTTCCCGTATAGACCGCCCCATCCGTACCGATCAATTGCGCTTTATTTTTATAGACGCCCAGCTTTACCATGTTTACAGAACAGCCCGCCAACAGCAATATCGCTGTCAGCAATACACCCATTTTTTTCATTCACCGGACTCCCTTAGCCAGTTATTTATTCAATGCACACCCTCATGCGCAGCCTTACCGGTTAACACCGTTATGATTAGTCTAACAGTCCTTCACTTATTTTTGATGACAGGTGCTTTCCGTTGTAGGCATAAGTTTGACGCCTCCGCGAACACGCATTATCCATCATAGTCTAACTTAACGCATACTCACAGTGTTATATAAAAAACTGTATAAAAGCCTTTATATTTTGCATTTCACGCCGTTATAGTCACATACAATTTACAGATAAATTATCCAAAAACCATTGGGGGTTGAATCATGGCTTGCCGCAGAGTGAAAGGGCTATGTTCGGTCGTCCATATTCTTGGTCGCCTGTGTCTGATGCTAGGCATAGGTTTTAGCGGAGCAATGCTACAGGCAGAAGAAATTTTGCCAGGCGAGTTCCCACCATCAAATGCATTGGCACTCACCACACAAGAGCGTGATTGGCTGCAGCAGCACCCACGCCTCAAGGTCGCAGTGAAAAGTGGCTGGATGCCCGTAGAGTTTCAGCTGGAAAATCACAACCATGCCGGTGTCTCCATCCAGTATCTGGAGCAGATCAGCCAGCTCACCGGTTTAACATTTGTTATTGTCAACGATCATGACAACCTCACCCCGGCTGACGCGCCGCTCATGACAGGGATACGTGGTCAAAATCCGCCAGCCGGCTTTCAATTGCTCAAACAACCCTATCTGGTCACAGTCAATGCCATTTATATGGCCGCTAATCACCCTCTGGCACATCATGAAATCAGCCTGCGTGATCTCACAGACAAAACGGTTGCCGTATTCAAGGGCGGCCCCGTCGCACAAAAACTTAAAAATGAATTCCCCACGATCAAAATCAAACTGATTGATATCGCGGATGAGGCGTTTGATGATTTGGAGTCGGGCTATGTCGATGCCTACGTTGGCAATGAGCTGGTCCTGGACTACCACATCGACTTGCATAAAATCCAGAACATCAAGAAAGTAGGCATCACCGCTATCACCAGTGACGTCTGGATGGGGGTAGACGCAAATCTGCCAACGTTGGTCAGCATACTCAATAAAGCGATACAACAGATTGGCACCAATCCGCCCGAGATTATGAATACCTGGAAAGCCTCGCCTGCGCCAGAGCGGACACAATACCTGATTGCGGTCCCGGGAGTGCTTGCCTTGCTTTTGTTTCTGCAACTGCTAAAAGTCTACCGCAGCAGCAAAAAACAGGCGGTGGCCGCACAGCAGGAGATTTGGTTCCAGGCTAATCACGACTTTCTCACCAAGCTCCCTAACCGCTTTCAGTTAAAAAATGAAATTGAGCAGGCCATGCAACAGGCCCGCGAATCCAAGCAGTCCCTAGGGGTCATCATTATTGATCTCGATAACTTTAAGCAGATTAACGATACGGCTGGGCATGCTTTTGGCGACGAAGTGCTGATCCAGGTCGCCGCACGCATACAATGCATGATACAACCGCCCAGCCTCACCGCCCGCTTTGGCGGAGATGAGTTTTTGATGATGCTGCCAGGCATTGATCAAGCAGGTCTACAGGCTCTGTGTGAAAAACTATTGCAAGTAATGTCGCCACTCTTCGAGGTTCAGTCCAAAACAGTAAGCGTGTCTATGAGTATAGGGGCGGCGCTTTTTCCCGACCATGGTCAAGATGCCGACGAGCTGATTATGTTTGCCGACCAGGCGCTGTATCAGGCCAAGAAGTCAGGAAAACATCAATGTGTGCTGTTCAATCAGGCCATTTATGAAGAGTTTGCACGCAAAATGCAACTGATCGAGGCGCTTAAAGAGGCAATTCCCCAACAGCAACTGTCACTGCATTATCAGCCCATCTTTCGCTTGAGTAATCTGCACTGTGAAAAACTGGAGGCCTTGTTACGCTGGCAACACCCGCAACTGGGCATGATCCCGCCAGACGTGTTTATCCCCATTGCAGAAGAACATAATTTTATTATTGCGCTTGGCGAATGGGTGTTTGCACAAATCATTCAAGACCTGCAACAGATCCAGCAACAGTTTGGCAAGGTAGAAATCTGCATTAATATTTCGTCCCTGCAATTTGCACACCCTGCCAGCCTGGAGCAATTTCTCGTCACCCTCAAAGCACAACATATTCCCGGAGAACAGTTCTGTTTTGAAATCACCGAACGGCTATTGCTGGACTCCTCAGTCAATACAATGGCGATGCTCAGCAATCTGCACCATGCAGGGATTAAACTGGCGATTGACGACTTTGGGACGGGCTATTCCTCGCTCGCCTATCTGCATAAATTCATGATTGATTATGTCAAAATTGACAAATCCTTCATCAGCAGCCTGACAGAAAATGAAAAAAATCAGGCCTTATGCAAAACGATGATTTATATGGGCAATCAGCTCAATATCAAACTGATTGCCGAGGGCGTAGAAACACAGGATCAAGAAACCCTGCTCAAGCAGATGGGCTGTCACTACTCACAAGGTTACTTAAGAGCAAAACCGCATCCACTGATTGCTGAAAAAGAATCGCTCATTCAGCAGGATTGAATCGCATCAGATCGTTAGACCACCCTTACTGAAGGGCACTGAGCCGATCAATCTCGAGGTTGTTTTCTATGGTATGACATTGCAACACTTCAGCATCGCCCTTCACCAGCGTCAGCTTCTCTACCGTATTGATATTGCTGGCAAACTTGCCATCCAGTTCGCCACATTTTTTTGTACGATGGCTAGCAAAATTCAAATACTCTTTTTTTCTGCCCTCAAGCTGAACGGCAGGTACCGCGCTATCGTTCATATAGGCCGCATAGGCACTTCTGAGCCTGAGTTCGGATACACTCCAGATATTAAAAACAATCATCTTTTTGGAGTTGTCTTTTTGTAAACTCTCTTCACTTGTTGCTGCAGGCACCGGATTCGCTGCCACATGTGCATGGGGTGCTACAACTGTCGTTGAGGCTGGCTGCTCGGTGGCTGGCTCAGGTGATGCATTTTTTTTGTGAGCAAGGGTATTCGTTTTTTTGCCCGCTTTTTTCACAGGCATCCCCTCTGGCTCAGGGGCTGGCGTCGTCTCAGACACAGCCTGTGTCAGCTCGCTGGTTACTTGTGCGCTCACCTCGGGGGCAGCCACGGCAGAGACCTGATTTTGAATACGCAGGGTTGCTGCACTGCCCTCTTCGCGCTCCTCTCCCTTGATAATCAGGCCAAGCAAGATGACGATCAGCACACCTATCAATAGCACATTGATTTTACCAATCTGGATTTCGCCACGCTGAGTAGGCGCAAAATGATATGAGCAGTAGATCATGGTAGGCAAACCCTTATCCCCAAGGGTTGTGTTTGATGTTGAAGACAATGCATATTTCCACAAATTCGGTCAGGTATAGTTTTACGCCAATAGGATATGCAATCTCTAACAATGCCTTAAAAAGAAATAAATTTCAATCATTGCCATTATGTTTACACCCTTTTTCATACATTCTCACAAATGCGTAGCCAATCAAGGCAGCGCATTTAAGCCATCACACGTTTGACTGCACGAAAATGAACCGGCTGCACAGGCAAATGAGCCGTTGCAAGATAAGTGCGGGCAAGGGGTACCTCTTGCTGCAAGCGCGGCTCTGCAGACGACGCCATCTCTTCCTCGGCTTCCTCACGAAACAAGGCATCTCTCAAATGCGTATCCGCACCATCCTCATTGATCATGGGCGCATTCGTGTAAGTCAACTTGCCATTGAATCCAACGAGTACTTGAGTATCAGCAGGCACGATCGCTGTCGCTTCCACCGCCTTTGCATGCACTTTGACTGACGTTGAATCATCTACCGACAGAATCGTGAAGTACATTCCAATGCACATCACAATTAAGGCCGCAGAGACCGCGCCCATTGTAATGGCAAGTAAAGAGAGTGCGCTTGTAAATGTTCGTGGTGATGTTGTTTTTGGCATATTAACCTCCCCAATCACTGATGACTGTTTTCACACAGCCTCTATGATCCAATAATCAACCACCTGAACGAATACACATCAGGCTGAACCTCTTGTAGGAATTTTCGTACAAGACAGGACAAAACCAGGATCAGTGGTGACCTTGATTTAAAATGAGAAGATTTCAGCCATACAAAGTAAAAAAGCACCTCCGAAGAGATGCTTTTTTTGCATTGAGATCAATATGCGTTTAATCGAATGCAGGGTTTGGTTTACCCCGCTGCACATAACCGAGGTTACGTTCAGTGGTCCTAGTGGTAAATCAAGCCCTCAGTCGCATCATGCCGGGATAGCACCAAGTTGCCTATAGGAGTTTTTCCCGAATTCATTCATCAACAAACAACCCTCCCTATTTGGTGATGGCTAAAACCATACCGCTAGCATCTTTCGTTGCCAGGCAGCGCCAGTTAGTGATGATGCTCATGCTTGTTTTCTTTGCTACCGTCTTCGTGATGATGCTCATGTTCATTTGCATGGCCGTCACTCCCATGATGGTGCTCATGTTCATCCGCATGACCATCTTTGCCATGGTGATGCTCGTGCTCATCCGCATGGCCGTCCTTACCGTGGTGATGCTCATGCTCATCCGCGTGTCCGTCTTTACCATGGTGGTGCTCATGCTCGTCCACGTGCCCATCGCTCCATTTATCCGCAGCAATCACATTCGTTGTAGCTGTCAAATAGAAAAAACCCAGCACTAAAGCCGCAATGACTTGTTTAGGATTACCCATCGTTTACCTTTCAAAAAATCGGACTTTCATTCTAGTAAGCGCGTGATTTTTAATCAAATACTTCATGGATTAATCCGTGTTGCAGCGGTAATGAAGATTCAGTTAGAGGATTATCGGATCGATGCAAGTTAAGCAACTAAGCCCGATGGCTTATGTACGCCAGTGCACGGAGCATTCAACTGTCGTCTGGAATACTTGTATGCACTAGGTACTAAGTGCCTCGATTCATACAAGGAGAAACACATGGCACACACATTACATTTACCACAGGCAAAGAGTCATCGCCTGTTGTCCTGGGGCTTGGCCCCCGCATTTACAGCATTGTTGCTGCTAAGTGGTTGCGCCTCAACACCCAAACCGCCAACTTCTGCTTTGCAAGCCGCGGAGCAAGCCATCGCGAGTGCAGAAAGAGCAAGTGTTGCGGATTATGCTGCAGTCGAACTGAGTACCGCACGCGACAAACTCTCTGCAGCGCACAGCGCAGTACAAGAACAAAAAATGATTCTGGCACAACGCCTTGCCCAACAGGCACGCGCTGACGCTGAGTTGGCCTCCGCCCTAGCCGAAGTGGCAAAAGCCCGTGTGGTTAACGAGCAGATGCAAAAAGGGACTGACACATTAAAAATGGAAATGAAGCGTAAGACAGGAGATCAATAATGAACACACAAATTTTTAACGCTAGAACACTCATATCCACCGCTGTGGCATCCGTCTTGTTGGTGGCATGTACAGCCAGACAAATACAACCAGAAGCGGTCAACAATGCCCAGACTCGGTTAAGGGCTGGCTAATGAAACAGGGCATCCATTCAGATCGCCTCGTGACTGCTGGCAAGGGTGAAACCTCACCAGTCTCGGGCAATGATAGTGCATCTGGGCGCCAGTTAAACCGTCGCGTTGAAGTCATCATTGAAAATACAGGTGCTAATGTAGATGAAAAAACATAATGACTCTCAGCTGTACCGAATGCGCATCCTCTACGCATAGCACAATAAGAAAAGGGCTTAGGATTCAACCTAAGCCCTTGATTCTATTGATGGCCCCTCTATGAGTCGAACAGAGCACCAACGGATTATGAGTTTTTACTAACACATTGTTTTATATATAAATTAACCCGTCAATGCTCGTCAAAAACCGCTAAAAATGTCACGTTACAAAATGAATAAAGCCTATGACTTCACATAAGCCTTTAATGTATTTGGTAGGGTGTGCCAATATCTACACCCAAGACAAACAGATTACAAGTTGCGTTAACTTATTGATTTTAATTAACATTCAACCGCCAACGCTCGCCATAAATCGCTAAATTATTGAACGCTCAAGGGTTCTTCGATGTTTGCGTATGTCTTGGAAGATAACGCATTCAGAATCCAGTTATCACGTCCTAAAAAAGCCGTTCCAATGGCTTATGTGAAGATTTCAAGCGAATATCTCACCTATCGCACACCAGCGCAGGCAGAAGCGCATTTGCGTGAATTACTAAGCCATTGGGGCGCTGTGCAGTCTATTGCCAATGTCAGTCGCATTGATCTCTATTTAGATTTTGTGAGCCATCAGGCTATGAATGAATGGGATGAGAATGCATGGGTCACGCATGCAGGGGCGATTAATCGTTATTCGATAGACCGACACTTCACCGGCTGGGCGATTGGCCTTGGTGGGGTGATTGCCATGCGTTTATACGACAAAGTGACTGAGATTATCAAAAGCCAAAAGAATTACTTAATCCCTTTATGGCAACAAGCGGGGCATCAGATGGGTGATCCTGTGTGGCGATTGGAGTTTCAGTTTAAGCGTGACTTTCTCAAACAAAAAGAAATTCAATCACTGGATTTGTGTTTAGCCAATCTAGGCGGGTTGTGGTCGTATGCCACCACTGAATGGTTAAAACTGACTATCCCGAATGAAGCAGACCAAACACGCTCGCGTTGGCCTGTGCATCCCCTTTGGGCGGCTTTATCGAGTGTGGATTGGGAAACCAACGATTCACCGTTAAAAAGCCGTTTTAAGAATGATAGAGCGCCATCTGAGGAAGCCTGTTTAGATCGTGGCTTTAGTGGACTCACCACCTGGATGGCAATTCATGGCATTGATGACCATCAAGAAGCTTTACTCAAATACACATCGGCAGTGAGTAAGCATATCTATGCAATAGCTAATCGTATGGGTATTCCTGTCGATGACTTCATTGTCGGCAAGGTCGCATTCAAGGCTCGGCTATTCAATACGATGAATAACAACCTGATCGAAGAAGACTTGGACTATCTCGCAGAGGCTTATCGTCGCGCAGCAGATGGGGAATAACACATGAAAACAACCGACCTGCCTCTGCCCGATAAGCGTTGTTTATCCAAAAAAGAAGCGGCCTCCTATTTGGGGATAGGCATCACCTTGCTGGCTGAATTGCGTATTCCTGCCGTTAAACTTGGTCGCCGTCTGGTCTATGACAAAGTTGACTTGGATTTATGGTTAGAGGAATATAAACGCGGCGAGCAGAGACGGGTTGGAAAGGATTTATTATGGACCAACCCAAAGACGGCGTTTTCAGACGCCCCGACTCCCGGTATTGGTGGATCAACGCCACCTTACCAAACGGACAAAGAATACGCGAGAGTGCTCGGACTGAAAACAAAACCGAGGCGTTAGCGTACCTTGCCAAGCTCAAGCATGAAGCCTATTTGGAAACATTTTTAGGTGTAAAGCCAAAGCGGAGTTGGAAAGAAGCAGTTCTTCGTTATCTCTCTGTCAAATCGTCCTTGAGAAGTTTTGCAGACGTAAGGCGTATTGTTCGGAATCTTGATCCTTATGTCGGCCATTTGATGCTGCATGAAATTAACGGCGACGTTATTTGGTCGATCATCCAAGGTGAATTGAACAAGGGCAATAAGCCTGCGACTGTGAATCGATACCTGGCAACCATTCGTTCACTGCTGAGAATGGCACGTGACGAGTGGCAATGGATCGATAACTTTCCTAAGGTGAGATTGCTCGGCGGCGAGGTGGAACGTGATCGTTGGCTAACAAGACAGGAAGCGGAAACATTAATCGCTTGTTGTCCTGAGCATTTAGCCGCGATGGTGCGTTTTGCTTTAGCAACAGGCTGCCGAGCCAGTGAGATTAAAGGTTTGGAATGGAATCGTGTCGATCTGGAAAGGCAGACGGCATGGCTTAACCAAACCAAAAATGGCACGCCGCGAGGTGTTCCATTAAATGCAGACGCGATTGCAGTTCTGGAAGCACAATTGGGTAAACATGCCCGCTATTGCTTTACCTACCAAGGTAAACCGATTCGCTGGGAGTTATCCAATGATGCTTGGCACAATGCCTTAGCAAAAGCCAACATTGAGGACTTCCGCTTCCATGATTTGCGCCACACTTGGGCTTCTTGGCATCGTCAGGCTGGCACCAGCACCGATGAATTGAAGGACTTGGGCGGATGGAAAACACGCAGTATGGTGGATCGCTATGCAAAGTTTGCCACAGAGAATTTGAGGTTTGCCGCCTCAAGGATAGAACAGCGCGATGGCAGCAACGTTATACCGTTGTCACGTTCTGGTCACGTTGAAAGAAAAACGGCTTAAGTGAAATTCACCTAAGCCGTTGATTTTAAATGGTGGCCCCTCTGTGAGTCGAACACAGCACCAACGGATTATGAGTCCGCTGCTCTAACCAAGCATGAGCTAAGGGGCCGGAAAGCGTGGGATTATAAACTAATCCTGACCGTTTTCTAAGAAGCTGCGCAGACGCTCCGAGCGGGTCGGGTGACGCAGTTTACGCAGGGCCTTGGCTTCGATCTGGCGGATACGTTCGCGGGTGACGTCAAACTGTTTGCCGACTTCTTCCAGCGTGTGGTCGGTGTTCATTTCAATACCAAAGCGCATACGCAGCACTTTGGCTTCGCGTGGAGTGAGTGACTCCAGCACTTCGCTGGTGGCGTCACGCAGGCTGGCGTAAACCGCTGCGTCCATTGGGGCCAGTGTGGTGTTGTCTTCGATAAAGTCGCCCAAGTGGCTGTCTTCGTCGTCACCAATCGGCGTTTCCATGGAGATCGGCTCTTTGCTGATTTTGAGGATTTTGCGGATTTTTTCTTCCGGCATATCCATTTTTTCAGCCAAGGTGGCAGGATCAGGCTCAAGACCAGTTTCTTGCAGGATCTGGCGGCTGATACGGTTCATCTTGTTGATGGTTTCGATCATGTGCACTGGGATACGGATAGTACGTGCCTGGTCAGCGATAGAACGCGTAATCGCCTGGCGAATCCACCAAGTGGCATAGGTAGAGAATTTGTAACCACGGCGGTATTCAAACTTGTCCACGGCTTTCATCAGGCCGATATTGCCTTCTTGAATCAAGTCGAGGAATTGCAAGCCACGGTTGGTGTATTTTTTAGCAATAGAGATCACCAGACGCAGGTTGGCCTCGATCATTTCGCGTTTGGCGCGACGGGCACGTGCTTCGCCGGTGGTCATTTGCTTGTTGATTTCACGCAACTCTTTAATTGGCAAGCCGACGCGGATTTGCAGGTTTTGCAACCGCTCTTGCTGGTCCAGAATAGAGTGTCTAAAACGCTCTAAACGCTCACCGTAGGCAGGTTTACCTGCCAGCTCATCATCCAGCCAGTTGAGGTTGATTTCGTTGCCAACAAAGCTCTTGATGAATTGCTGGCGTGGCATATTGGCTTTTTCTACGCAGAAATCCATGATTTTGCGTTCGTGCGTACGCACTTCTTCGACCATGTTACGCACTTGGTCGCACAAAGCTTCAACCTGTTTGGCAGAGAAGCGGAAAGCGGTCAGCTCGTCGAGCACTTGCTGATGCAAAGTCTTGTACTCGGCATCGTTGGTACCTTTAGCCTCGCGGATATTGTTCATTTTGGTATTGGCGGCACGAATCACGGCAAAGCGTGACAGGACCTCTTCTTTGAGTTTTGCCAAGGCCTCTGCCGAAAGCGCAGATGCTTTGGCATCGCTGTCTTCGTCCTCGTCTTCGTCTTCTTCGTCGGCGGCTTCCTCTTCTTCAGCATCCGCCACGGCCAAGGCGTCATCCAGACCGAGGTCGCTGTCGATCAAACCATCGACCAGCTCATCCACGCTCATTTCGTCTTTTTCGACTTTGTCCACCATCTCCAGCAGTTGGGCGATGGTGGTTGGACAGGCGGCAATCGCCTGCACCATATGCTTGAGGCCGTCCTCAATACGCTTGGCGATCTCAATCTCGCCTTCACGGGTCAACAGATCAACGGTACCCATTTCGCGCATGTACATACGCACGGGGTCAGTTGTACGCCCAAACTCTGAATCAACCGTAGCCAATGCCTGCTCTGCTTCTTCAGCGGCATCTTCATCTGTCACGGCAGGGGGTGCATCAGACATCAGCAACACTTCGGCGTCCGGGGCTTCTTCATACACCTGGATACCCATGTCGTTGATCATGCCGATAATGCTCTCGATCTGCTCGGAGTCTTGTACATCATCCGGCAGGTGATCATTAATTTCGGCGTAGGTCAGGTAACCGCGCTCTTTACCTAATACAATCAGGGTTTTGAGGCGTGTACGACGTGCCTCGGCATCCATTGCCTGGGTGGCGGGGTCTTTGTGTGTTTCGACTTCGTTGATTCCGAGTTCTTTGTCTAAACTTTTATCTGCTTTGGGTCTGGCCATGGCCGATTCCACCTCTAAAATGATTGATGCCGAGTGCTGGCAAACGCTGCAGGCACATCACTCGATTTAACATTACGGGAAACCCTCTATTTTACCAGATTTTTGCACGTTTTTTAAGCATGCCCTCACGGTTTTTAGGGAATTACCGACTAGCGCTTGCTGGTTAATTGCCGCAAGGCTTCACGATCTGCTTCAGACAACATTGAAAATGGCTTTTCAGTTAACTGCCCCAACAGGGAATTTTCACGTGCAGTGACCGCCATGTCTGATAATTGGGTACATGCCCCCTCAAATTCAAGCGTAAAGTCCAGGCTTTCATCCAACAAAGACAACTCGCGCTGCAATTGGTGTCGTAGCGACTCAGAAATATAGGGCGCAATCATCTGCAACAGCACCACAGGACGAGACTCAGGCTTGGCAATCGCTGCCTTCAACACCACGCGCAACATCTGCGCCTCATCACTCTCACCCGCCACCTGCTCGAGTAGCGCGGCCTGCGCCCATTGTGGCCGCATGAGCAACATCAACGCCAAACGCAGATGCAAAGATAACGGCGTACGCGAGCGTTGACGCACGGCTTTTTCCTTGGCTTTGGCGGTATTCGGCAATTTCAGCATGCGCTGCATTTCGCCTTGCGCCAGACCGGTCATCTCGGCGACCTTTTTACGCAACAGCATGGCATAACGCGGCGCCTGAATTTGCTTAAGAATGGGCTCGGCGTCATTCAAGAATTGCACTTTATCCTCTTGCGAGGCCAGCGGGTTATGCTCACTTAAATGCTGAATGATATATTGCGACAAGGGCATGGCCTGATTCATCTTGGCCTCAAAGGCTTCTTTGCCAAACTCGCGCACAAAGCTGTCGGGGTCATGCTCGGCAGGCAAGAATAAAAACCGCAACTTGAGGCCATCTTTGATGGCAGGCAAGGCATTCATCACCGCGCGCCAGGCCGCAGTCCGCCCGGCTTTATCGCCATCAAAACTGAAAACGATTTCATCGGTTTGCCGCATCAGCTTGGCAATATGAAAAGGCGTAGTCGCCGTGCCCAACGCCGCGACGGCATATTCAATGCCATACTGCGCCAGCGCCACCACATCCATATATCCCTCCACCACCAACACCCGCCCCGCATCACGGATGGCGCGGCGCGCCATAAACAAGCCATACAATTCGTGCCCTTTTTGAAACACGGGCGTTTCCGGCGAGTTGTAATATTTGGGACTGTCTTCAGGGTTAATTACACGCCCCCCAAAGCCGATGACTTCCCCTTTTTGGTTATGGATAGGGAACATGATGCGGTCACGGAAACGATCGTAGCGACGACCCTGCTCGTTTTGCACCACCAGCCCGGCAGTTTCCAGCGGCTCGGCATCATATTGCGGAAAAACGGTTTGCAAATTTTGCCACCCGGCTGGCGCATAGCCAATCTGGAATTTTGCCGCGACCTGCCCGCTTAAGCCGCGTGCTTTCAGGTAATCAATCGCCCGCGGTGATTTTTTTAACTCGGCTTTGTAATAATTGGCGGCCTGCTGCAAGGTCTCTTGCAAACTGAGTAGCACGGCTTTAGACGTTGGTGCAGGCTGGTTGGGATCACGCTGCTCCTGTGGAACGATCATGCCGACTTGCTTGGCGAGGTCATGCACGGCCTCGACAAAGCTCAAGCCGTTATATTCCATTAAAAAACTCAAGGCCGAACCATGCGCGCCACAGCCAAAGCAATGGTAAAACTGCTTGGTCGGACTCACGGTAAAACTGGGGGATTTTTCGTTATGAAACGGACAACAGGCTGAATAATTGGCCCCGGCTTTTTTCAGCGGAACAGACTTGTCGATGACATCGACAATATCTACGCGATTAAGCAGTTCTTGAATAAAACTTTCCGGGATCATAAATGCAAGTATCGCTGATGCGGGTCAAAAAAACAAAGGGCGCAAATGCGCCCCTGACTCAATGCCTGCAAAAACACACTATCCCAAGGCAACCTTGATCAAGCCAGACACTTTCGCCATATCTGCCTTACCGGCAACCAATGGTTTCACTGCACCCACCACTTTACCCATATCCTTGGCACCCGCTGCACCCGTTTCAGCAATCACTTTGGCGATCACCGCATTGATTTCTTCTTCGCTCAACTGGGCAGGCAAATAAGCCTGCAACACGGTGACTTCAAATTTTTCCTGATCAGCCAAATCCATGCGGTTAGCGCCTTCAAATGCAGCAATCGAATCACGACGCTGCTTGAGCATTTTCTCAATGGCGGCAATCACGGCATCATCGTCCAACTCAATACGCTCATCCACCTCGCGCTGCTTGATGGCGGCTTGCAACAAACGAATCACGCCCAGCTTGGGCATGTCTTTCGCCCGCATCGCGGTTTTCATATCTTCAGAGATTTGTGCTTTCAGGCTCATAGCGGGGATTATTCTCAATTAAAGAAGGACGTTAAAGCGTATGCTTTAAAAACAGCTAAAGGTTGCGGAAATCCACAACCTTCGCATATTTTTTTTCAAACCGGGTAGCCAAGGGATGACTTACCCGATTTGCACATCTACTTAAAAAATTAGTAGAGTTTGGTAGGCAACTGTTGGTTGCGCAGACGACGGTACTGACGCTTCACCGCGGCAGCTGCTTTACGCTTACGCTCCCAAGTTGGCTTCTCGTAGAACTCGCGAGCACGCAAGTCGTTCAACAAACCGGTTTTCTCAATCAAACGCTTGAAACGGCGCATTGCAACGTCAAACGGTTCGTTCTCTTTCACACGAATAGCGGTCATGTAATTCCCTATCCTTCAAATATTTGGTTAGACAATGGTGCTTGCGGATTGATGCAGCACTGAAAACCGCGTATTCTATCGCGCTTATTTGGATTTATCAATCCTTTCTGCAAAAAAACGTATGCGAGACTTATCTTAGATGTTGGTATTGGGTATCGAGTCTTCTTGTGACGAAACCGGAGTGGCATTATATGACACGCGCCGTGGGTTGCTGGCGCACGCCTTGCACTCGCAAATCGACATGCATGCAGCCTATGGCGGCGTCGTGCCGGAACTGGCCTCCCGTGACCATATCCGCCGTGCACTCCCACTCACGCAGCAAGTCCTGGCGCAAGCCGATAAAACCCTGCAAGACCTCGAAGGCATCGCTTACACGCAGGGTCCAGGCCTGGCGGGCGCCTTGCTGGTGGGCACCAGCATTGCACAATCGCTGGCCATGGCCCTGAATGTCCCGTCTGTGGGAGTGCATCACCTGGAAGGCCATCTACTGGCACCCATGCTCGAAGAAAACCCACCCGCCTTCCCGTTTGTCGCCTTACTGGTCTCAGGCGGACATAGCCAACTCATGCGCGTCGATGGCATTGGCCAATATGAACTATTAGGCGACACGCTGGACGATGCGGCTGGCGAAGCCTTTGATAAAACAGCGAAACTCTTGGGCCTGGGCTATCCCGGTGGCCCGGCGGTGTCTAAACTGGCCGATCAGGGCAAGTCACAGTTTCAACTGCCGCGCCCCATGCTCAACAGCCCGGATTTAAACTTCAGCTTTAGCGGCCTGAAAACGGCCGTGTTGACGCTGGTGAACAACCAGCCAGAATTGAATGAAGAAACAATTAAAGATATTGCCTGGGAATTTCAAGAATCCGTCACCGAGATTCTGGTGCACAAATGCCTGAAGGCACTCAAACAGACAAAGCTCAAACGACTGGTGGTGTCTGGCGGCGTAGGCGCCAACAAACGCCTGCGTACCCGGCTCAATGAAACCGCTGCCAAACGTGGTATCAGCGTCAATTATCCACGCCTGGAGTTCTGCACCGATAACGGCGCCATGATTGCCTTTGCCGGTGCGATGCGCCTGCACGCCATGCAGCCAGGCAAGCAGGATTACAGCTTTAGCATCCGGCCGCGCTGGGATTTGGCTGAGCTCAAAACCCCTCAGTGATTGCCTGCTAAAAGGCGTTGCTGAGCGGTATTTCTACCGCCGATAAAATCTAAAAAAGATTCTCAAAACGATCTCCCCAGTTTTCACATCTGGGCTTATCGGCAGTTAATTATTTCTTTCCAAAACGGCTTTCAGTCCCAGCCAACAGTTTTTCAATATTCGATTGATGGCGAATAATCAAAAACGCGGACATCACCACGACCACCGCCACATACACCGGGTAAGGTGACAGGAACTGCCAGGCAATCAACGGTGCCAATACGGCAGCGACAAGCGCAGACAACGAAGAAATGCGGCTGATTAAAAACACCGCCAGCCAGACAGCCACCACACTTAACGCCAGCCAGCCTGAAAAGGCAATCATCACGCCCAATGCCGTCGCCACGCCTTTGCCACCTTTGAATTTATGATAAATCGGATACAAGTGACCAATAAACACAGCCAACCCTACCAATGCCACCACATCCATCAACATACCCGCCTGCAGTGCCAACCATGTCGGCAACCACCCTTTGAACGCATCGCCCAGCAAGGTCAAAATCGCAGCGGATTTTTTACCGCTACGCGCCACATTGGTCGCGCCGATATTGCCACTGCCTACGGTGCGTGGATCTGGCAGGCGGTACAGCTTGCTGATAATAATGCCAAAAGCAATCGAGCCTATCAGGTAAGCCGCAGCGATCCACACCAATGCTTCAATATCAAAACCAATTTCGTTCATGCGCTTAATTCCACTGAAATGCAGCCGCTTAGCCAGCCACTGCACGATGTTGTATGATGCCGAATAATACTGGATTCCAGCCTGCGCGGAAATAAAAGGACACAGATTCATGGACACAATTTTTCTCGAACAAGTCAAAGTGCAAACCAAACTGGGCGTGCCAGAATGGGAGCGTACAGTGCCGCAAACTGTGATTCTGGATATTGAAATCGGCTACGACTTTAGTAAAGCCTGCCTCAGTGACGCGATTGAAGACACGATTGATTATGGTCAGGTAGTCGCCCGCATTCGCGAAACATTAGCCGAGCACAGTTTCAAACTGGTTGAGTCCTTGGGTGAACATATATGCCAGCTGATTTTGCAGGAATTTAAAGCGCAGAGTGTGAAGTTGAAGGTGAGCAAGCCGGGTATATTGCCGGGACTTAGAGCCCTAGGCGTGATAATAAACAGAACGTTATAAACGCAAAAATACTTAGGGAGATAGCAAATTGCTCAACGAAATTATTCAATCAACAGAATTTATATCCGCTTTAATTGGCTCTGTTATTGGGGGGGTGGTTGCGGGGTTTTTCAGCATCTTAGCCGTAAATAAAACGCATATTCATCAAAATCTACTGCTAGAGAAAAGCAATGAGGAGCTAATATCATCCTTATTGCAAGCCATTCACGACGAAATTGAAACCGTTTTTGAACGATATCAAGAAACAATGGGTGCGAGGCTTGAGTCATTACATGATGGTCAACCACTAAACTATTACTATCCTGTAGTCAGTGATTTTTTCACTGTATATAACGGCAATACTTTCCTGATTGGAAAAATCAAAGACAATGACCTTCGCCGGCAAATTATTAGAACATACACCTTAGCGAAAGGGATGACTGACTCATTTAGATTAAATAACGACTTAGTTAACAAACTTGAGTTCGCAAATAAACTCTTCTTAGAAACCAAGCTAGATTCGCATAAAGAACAAATGATTGCACATCAACATGGCTTAATCATTTATGCAGACAGTTTGAAGAAGTCCCACGCCCAATTAAAAAGTGAGGTTAAAACTCTCTTAAGAGCTTTACAAAAAAATGGTGTATTAAATGAGAAGTAAAAACAATCAACCTCTAGGATGATGCACCTTATGCAGCTGCTGCAACCTCTCCCTCGCCACATGCGTATAAATCTGCGTCGTCGAAATATCCGCATGCCCAAGCAACATCTGCACCACGCGTAAATCCGCGCCATGATTGAGCAAATGCGTGGCAAACGCATGGCGCAACACATGCGGGCTGATATGCTGTGAAATCCCCGCCTGCAAGGCATAACGCTGGATAATGTGCCAGAACGCATGCCGCGTCATGGCATCGCCACGTGTGGTGACAAATACCGCGTCACTCAGACTGCCTTTTAAAATTTCTGCGCGGGCGCTTGCCAAGTAACGGTCTATCCACTCGGCCGCTTCCTGGCCCATGGGCACCAGGCGCGTTTTGCTGCCTTTACCGGTGACGCGCACCACGCCATCTTGCGTACTCACTTCGCTGATTTTGATATTCACCAGCTCTGAGACACGCAATCCGCTGGCATAGAGCAGTTCCAGCATGGCACGGTCTCGCATACCAAGCGGCACATTCACATCCGGGGCATTGAGCAAATCTTCCACCTGCGACTCACTCAGCGTTTTTGGCAGTGACCTAGGCATTTTGGGCGCTTCGATATGCAAGGTAGGGTCTTGCTGAATCAGATTGGCGGCCAGCGCGTACCGGTAAAAACGGCGCAAGGTGGCTATCAGGCGGTTAATACTCCGCACCTTCACTTGCGGGAAACGATGGGCAAGATATGCTTGCACATCATGCGACTGCACCTCCCACAAAGTATGGGTGTGCTGCCTGCACCACTCGGCAAAACCTTTTAAATCATTGCGGTAGCTGGATAAGGTATTGGGCGACAAGCCATCTTCCAGCCAGAGCTGATCGATAAAGGTATCGATTTCAGGAAATGCTGCCGCCTCGGTCAAAGAATGCGCTTTTTGCTGCATCGGCGTTTATTTGCGGCCTTGCTCATGGGTGAGCAGCCAGCGTTTAATCTCCAAACCACCGTCTATGCCTTGCATAAATCCGCCCAGCCCATGGCTGGCAACCACCCGGTGACAGGGATTAAACAAGGGCAAGGGATTGGCGCCACATGCATTGGCCACGGCACGTGGGCCAGAGTCCACCGCTGCCGCCAACTGGCTGTAAGTCCAGGTTTCACCGACAGGGATCGCACGCATGGCCTGCCAGACACGTTGCTGAAAAGCCGTGCCGAGAGTGGAGTGAATAGGTTGCCAGACCATATGCGGATTTTTAAGATAAGTGGCGACTTGATCGGCCACGGCTTGCGCACGCGGATGGGGGCTGGCTTTGACGGGCAATGCATGTAGCAAGAATTGCAGCCGCTCACCGGCCTCATCGCTACGCACACCAACAAAGCCAAAGGGCGCAGGCACTAATGCATCGAGTTCATCATCAAGACGGTTCATGCGCCTATTTAACTGTAATCTTGGCCCGGGTGCAACCAACTATCATTAGAATATGGCAATAAAAAAGCCCTTCAACTGAAGGGCTTTTTGCTGCAACGCTTGAATTAAGAGTTGTCTGCTGCGATGTCTTTTTCGCGCGCAACCAGTTTCTCTTTAATACGTGCAGATTTACCTGAACGCTCACGCAAGTAGTACAGTTTAGCGCGACGCACGTCACCACGACGTTTCACTTCGATAGAAGCGATCAGTGGGGAGTAAGTCTGGAATGTACGCTCAACGCCTTCACCTGAAGAGATTTTACGCACGATGAAAGAGGAGTTCAGACCTCTGTTACGCTTGGCGATTACAACGCCTTCGTAAGCCTGCACCCGTTTACGGTTACCTTCAACCACGTTTACACCTACAACTACGGTGTCACCTGGCGCGAAGTCAGGGATAGCTTTGTTTAAACGAGCAATTTCTTCTTGCTCTAACATTTTGATAATGTCTGCCATGTCAGTTCCTTTTAATTGTAAAGTGACTCGTTCCTACTCGACGCCTTTTGATGCAACGTCTTTAAGTAGCCTAGCCTCTTCTTTCGTCAACGGCCTTTCAGCCAATAAATCCGGGCGTTTAGCCCTTGTTAGCAGCAGCGATTGTTGTAATCGCCATTGTCTAATCTTTTCATGGTGCCCGGACAACAATACGTCGGGCACCTTTAATCCTGCAAACTCTTCTGGGCGCGTGTAGTGCGGATAGTCGAGCAGGCCATTCACAAATGAATCTTCCTGCGCCGAATCAGCATCGCCAAGTGCCCCAGGCAATTGGCGGATGATAGCATCCAGCAACACCATGGCAGGCAACTCACCGCCACTTAACACATAATCGCCGATGGAGAGTTCTTCATCCACCAAGGTATCCAGCACGCGCTGGTCTACGCCTTCATAGCGGCTGGCTAACAGCACCAGCCCCGGTAATGCTTTGAGCTGCATCACTTTTTCGTGTGTCAGCGGTTTGCCCCGTGGCGATAAGTGGATCACCCTGGGCGTTATTTCTTTCGCACTTAAGCGCGCTTTGGCTTCGCCAATGGCATGCGCCAGCGGCTCCGCCAGCATCACCATGCCTGGTCCACCACCATATGGCCGGTCATCAACGGTGTGATGCACATCCTGCGTATATTGGCGCGGATTGGTCAGGGTTAACTGATACAAGCCACGCTGTCTGGCACGACTAGTAATCCCGTATTCCGTCAGTGCTGCAAACATCTCAGGAAACAAACTGATCACTTCAATCTGCATCATGAGCTGCGCTTTCTTTTAAAAATCGGCATCCCACTCCACAAGCACGGTCCCCGCCTGGATATCCACCTCTGGCACAGCGTCACTGGTAAACGGGATCAAACGCTCGCGATACTCTTCGCGCAGTTTGCCATCCTTGCCTTTGACCTGTGTCGGCTGCTTTTCACGCACGACCAGCACATCGTTCGCGCCGGTTTCCAGCACTTGCGTAATCTTGCCGAAATCCACGCCTTCAGTATTGCTGACTTGCAAACCAATCAGATCAGACCAGTAATACTCGCCCTCTTCTGTCTCGGGCAAGGCCTCACGCGGTACAGCAATTTGCTGACCTTTGAGCGCAAAGGCGGCATCTCTATCGCCCACCCCTGACAACTTGATCAGCAACACATCGTTATGGATTTTGGCTTGCTCTACCGTCGTTTCACGCCAATTCGGCGCTTTACCGATCCACCAGGCTTCGTAGTCCAGCAGGCCATCCAGATACTCAGTATCAGGCACGACTTTTACCCAGCCATAAACGCCATATGGGGCGACAATGCGCCCCATCACAACCATGTTCTCAAACGCCATCTGTATTCAGGCGTTGAAACAATTACTCAGCAGCTGGCGCTTCAGCGGCAGCTGCTTGTGCGGCGGCAGCTTCTGCAGCAGCAGCGTCGGCTTCTGCTTTAACCTTGGCAGCGGCTTCTGCAGCGGCAGCAGCAATGGCTTTCTCTTTGGCAGCTTCAGCTTTAGCAACTTCTTTCGCTTTCGCAGCAGCCATGCCTTCAACGCCTTTAGCGTGGAATTTAACCAGACGTGCTACGGTGTCGGACAGTTGTGCACCGTTCTCAACCCAGTATTGTGTACGTGCTTCATCGATACGCAGGCCTTCAGCGCCAGCGCGTGCAGATGGATTGTAGAAACCAACGCGCTCGATAAAACGACCGTCACGACGGTTGCGGGAATCTGCCACAACAACGCTGTAAAACGGGTTCTTTTTGGAGCCACCACGTGATAAACGAATAACGACCATAATCTTGTTCTCTTAAAAATGAATTTCTTTGCAGAAAGGCGCGGATTATACTTGATTTTTTAAAACAGTGGCAAGTCTTTTTCACTCACCTGACGATGCATTCCTGTACAGCGTCGGATCAGCCACGCCTGCTTGTATAAATCCTGCTTTGCGGAAGCGGCAGGAGTCACACACACCACACGCGGCGCCTTGACCATCGGCCTGATAACAAGAAACAGTTAAGCCATAATCCACGCCCAGCGCATGGCCGGTGCGGATGATGTCAGCCTTGGTCATATCGATCAACGGTGCATGCACGGTAATGGTTTGTCCCTCCACCGCAGCTTTAGTGGCCAGATTGGCCATTTGCTGGAAGGCTTTGACATATTCACCACGGCAATCAGGGTAGCCGGAATAATCCAGCGCATTGACGCCGATAAAAATATCCCGCGCCTGTAACACCTCGGCCCAGGCCAGGGACAAGGATAGCATAATCGTATTGCGTGCCGGCACGTAAGTGACAGGAATGCCCTGCGTCTCTTGCTCAGGGACTGCGATCGCATTGTCAGTCAGTGCCGAACCACCAAACAAGGACAAATCCAGCTGTACGGTTTTATGCTCGGCTGCCCCCAAGGCTGCCGCAACGCGTTGGGCGGCCTGCAGCTCAACATTATGGCGCTGATGATAATCCAGACTCAGGCAATAACAGTCGTAGCCTTGCGATTTGGCAATTGCCAATACCGTACTTGAGTCCAGGCCGCCCGATAATAAAATCACCGCCTTAGGGTTTGCTGCTGTCACGCTTATACTCCTTGTTTCTCGCCCCAGAGAATTTTATGTAATTGAAGCTGCATACGCACCTTGAGGTGATCTTGCAAAATCCAGCTGGCCAAAGTTTCGCCACTGACCTCATGAAAGCTGGGCGAAAATAACTGATCGCAATCGACCGGGAATGCCCGGGTCTGCAACATCAATTTGGCCCAGTCATAATCTTCCCGGCTGCAAATCACCCATTTCACTTCATCACCGGCTTTCAGCAAAGGCAAGTTTTCCCAGCGGTTTTTTTCTACTTCACCCGACCCAGGCGTTTTGATGTCCATAATGACTTTCACGCGTGAATCGACCTCGGCGATATCCATGGCACCACTCGTCTCCAAAGACACCTGATAGCCAGCATCGCCCAGCCTGGTCAGCAATTCGATACAGCCCTTTTGCGCCAGCGGCTCGCCGCCGGTCACGCAGACGTAACGGGTATCGTAGGCTGCAATCTGCTGCATGATGTCATCCAGCGTCATATTGCTGCCGCCTTTAAACGCATACTCCGTATCACAATAACCACAACGCAATGGGCAGCCGGTCAGGCGGATAAAAATTGTAGGTAGCCCGACACGTGAGCTCTCGCCCTGCAGGGAGTAAAAAATCTCGAAAATTTTGAGTGTGGTCATGGGGAAACTAAAAGTAAACGGGCAGATATTGCTATCTGCCCGCTATTATCGCTGAAATAAGGTCATTTCAATAACGAAAATCTGCTATTTGATCGTTTCGAGCACTTTCAAGCGTTTTTGCGCGCTAGGTGTCACTTCAGCCGATGGATAGGCCGCAATGAGATCCTTCAAGGTCTTTTTGGCGGCCGGAATCTGCCCCAACTGAATCTGACTATTCGCCAGATTGAGCATGGCATTCGGTGCCAAGGGATGCGTCGCATAACTCTCCAGAAACTTCTGCTGTGTGGCAGCAGAGGATTTGTAACTCTTGAGTGCAAACTGGGTATATCCCATGCCGTACATGGCATCTGGCACCAGCTTGCTATTAGAGTAAGTCTTCAGGAACGCATCATAGGCATTAAAGGCCTCTTTGTACTTGCCTGCCTGGTTGAGCGACTCTGCCTCGGCAAACGCGCTGGTTTCCTGCTGGGAAACATCAGCTTTTACATCGCCAGTCGTGCCACTCGCGCCTGCGACAGGTAAGCCTTGACCATTTGTCACTGATTGTGCCAAGGTTTCCAGCTTGCGCACACGCGTATCCAGATCGGTATAAGCCGCATTCTGCTTGGTACGCATATCCTCAAGCTGATGTGTCACCACTTCAAGATCACCCTTCAGTTGCGCCACATCCTGACGGAGCTGCTCCAGCTGATTCTGCATGTCCAGCAAACCCTTGCCGTTGATCAGCATTTCCAGACTTTGCACGCGTCTGTCCAGCGATTGCTGGGTGCGCGTCAGGTCTGTGATGGCTTTTTGCTGTGCATCATAATCTGCACCCTGCTTGGTTTCGAGCTCAAGAATACGCTTTCTGGCTTCAGTATCATCGAATAAAGCCGCCTGGCTGACGGTAGACACCGTCAAGCCAAGGGCCATCAATACCGCAGCGTATCGCAAATTACTGACCTGCATAAACGATGTCTACGCGGCGGTCTTGCTGGAAGCAACCGTCATCCGCGCAGTTTTGTTTCGCACGCTCTTCACCGTAGCTCACAGTTTCGATCTGGCTATCGCTCACGCCCAATACGTTGAGGGCATTTTTCACAGCCACGGAACGACGCTGACCCAATGCCAGGTTGTACTCGTGTGTGCCACGCTCGTCGGTGTTACCCTGCAGTACCACTTTAGTTTGTGGGTGGGCGATCAGGTATTTGGCGTGGTTAGCGATCAGGCTCTTGTACTCTTCACGAATCGCGTCGCTGTCGTAGTCAAAGAATACCTGACGCTTGGCCAATTCAGCGGCACTCAACTCGTCTTTGCTGGTATCCACATCAACGGTTTTGATATTGATTTTGTCTGTGTTTGCAGAGCCATCATTACCATTGCCGTTTTGTTTTGCCATTGGGCGAGTCACGCTGGAATCTTCAACCTTGGCTGGGTTCATCGGGGTGCTTTTACAAGCGGTCAGCACTAATGCCAGTGCTGCAATTGTCCAAATACTCTTGTTCATACTTTCTCCTTAAAAATGATTGACTGAATAAAATTAACCAAAAAGACGATAATTGTTACGACTACTTGGCTGAAGCTTGTGCAGGACCCCAGGCGGGCTCACGAATATCACCGCCGGCCTCAGACAGACGCTGTCTGACCAGACCATCCACGGTCACTGTCGCCAAGGTCCCTTTGCCGCCCACCCGGGTGGCATACATGATGGTGCGTGCGTTCGGGGCAAAGCTCGGCGACTCATCTTGCGCGCCATTGCTCAGCAGTTTGACATTTCCAGACGCCAACTCCTGAACGGCTACTTTAAAAGAACCGCCGTCATTGCGAATATAGGTTAAATACTTGCCATCGGGTGAAAAGCGCGGGCTCACGTTATAGCCACCCTCAAAAGTCACGCGCGAAGGGGAGCCACCAGAAGCAGGCACCTTGTAAATCTGAGGACGTCCGCCACGGTCTGAGCTGAAGTAAATAAACTGGCCATCAGGCGAGAACGCTGGCTCGGTATCAATCGCACTGCTTTTGGTGATTTGCTGCAAGTTGGAACCATCCGCAGCAATAGTATAAATCTGCGAGTTGGCGCCATAGGTCAACACCACCGCCAATTTGCTACCGTCTGGCGACCAGGCCGGGGCACTGTTATTCCCCTTGAAGTTAGCCACCACTTTGCGCTCACCCGTGTATAAGGACTGCACAAACACAATCGGTTTCTTTTTCTCAAAAGACACGTAAGCCATCTTGGTGCCATCTGGCGACCAGGCCGGTGAAATAATCGGCTCATTCGACGAAACCAGCGTTTGTGCATTGTAGCCATCGTAATCCGCAATTTGCAGCGTAAAGCGCTTACCTGTTTTGGTAACGTAAGCAATGCGCGTGGCAAAGGCGCCAGGCTGACCGGTAAACTTTTCATAAATCTGGTCGGCAATCATGTGCGCGACATGGCGATACTGACTAGCAGAGACGGTATAGGTCAGTTGCAGCAACGCCGTTTGCCGCAATACATCCATCACCTGCACCGAGATCTTGAGATTGCCGTTGCCTGTTGACTGCACTTCACCCAGGCTCAAACCTTGTGCCTTGAGCGCAGTCCAGTCGGTATATTTGATTTGAGAAGCATTGGTCGGCAATGCCGGCATACCACTGGTATTGATAATACGGAACATGCCACTGCTACGCAGGTCGTTACTGATGATCTCATGCAAACGGCTTTGTGCTTGCGGATTGTCTGTCTCGGCCATCGGCAGAATCGCGACTGGAATCTGAATGGCACTACCGCCACTGATCTCAAGCTCTAGTGCCGCATGGGCAGGGATAACCGACAGCAGCGCAACGAATCCGGCAAAAATAGCCGTAGCAAATGCGTGCATCAAACCTCGTGTGTGTGTTTTCATGGTGACAATATTATTCATCTGGTTTGCTTATATATCTGAATTATAACGAAAAGCCGCTTCATCGTCATTGCTTGCTTAGCCACGTGGCTTCAACTTCAAGCGAATCTGATCTACCATTTTTCTACGTGCAGCAGGATCATCCGGCAAATCGAAGGGCTTGGCCGCCAAAATGGCACGGATCACTGCATCATCACAAATGGCATCGCCCGACCCTCGCACCAGCTTGGGCATGCCGGAAATATCTCCCGAATTCATCATCTGGATATCCACCAGCAACTCGGGGTTAGAGACGGGGCACAAGCCGGGGTTCACATTGCTACGGATTTTGCGGCTCATCAAGCCCATGTAATAACTGAGCACAGACGGATCAACCGCTGCAGCCGCCGCCGACTGCTGTGCGTCCAACTCTTGTTGGCGCATCGCATCCTGAATTTTTTTCAGCTTTTCTTCCTCCTCTTGTTTACGCAAGGCTTCCTGAATTTTTTTCAGTTTTTCTTCCTGCTTTTTCTGCTCAAGTTCCTTCTTTTTCTCTTCATCTAGCAGGCGCTTCTTCTCTTCCTCCTGCTTTTTGAGTGCAATTTCCGCCTCTTGTTCCGCTTGCTTGACTTGAGGCGCAGGCTCAGGCTTGGGTTGCGGTTTAGGTTCTGGCTCAGGCGGCTTGGGCGGCGGTGTCGGTTCTGGTTTGGGTTCAGGCGGTGGTGGTGGCGGTTCTACCGGCTTTTCCACTGGCTTGGCAGGCTGTTTACTGGGCAAGCTATCCCACAAGGTCGCCTCCATCACACTGGGGGTCACGTGGACCGCTTTCCAGTCAACCATAAAGATCATGCCCAAGCACAGCAACACGTGCATGAGCACGGATAAGATGGCTGCCCGTTTGCGTATCGCCTGATCTTGTGGGGAGTAAGTAACTTTCATGCGCTTTAAGCAACCTGCCCGTTATTTCTCATTCTGAAACAGCAAACCAACTTGATTCACCTGCGCCTGTTTGAGCAAATCCATGACGGACACCACCTCACCATAAGGCGTGTTTTTATCTGCAGACACCACCACCGGCTTTTGTGTCTCAGACAGGCGCTGACGGATCAAAGCCAGCATATCGTCACGCTGCATCTCTTTGCCTTCCATCATCACTGTGCCTTCTTTTTGCACGGTGATCACAATCGGGTCACCACTCTGCTTGAGCGCCTGCCCGACTTTGGGCAACTCCACCATACCGGGATTGGTCATGGGCGCGGTCACCATAAAAATCACCAGCAACACCAGCGTGACGTCGATATAGGGGACGACGTTAATCTGGTTCATCATGCGACGTTTACGCGTTCTGCTCATCGCGGCTCCTATCAGGCTCTACGTTGCAAAATGTTGGTAAATTCTTCGATAAAGCTCTCGTAACGGACAGAGAGGCGGTCTACGCCCGCGGCAAAGCGGTTATAGGCGATCACGGCTGGGATCGCGGCAAACAACCCGATCGCAGTCGCCACCAGCGCCTCGGCAATGCCAGGGGCAACCTGGCTCAATGTCGCCTGCGCAACGTTAGACAAGCCACGGAAGGCGTTCATGATGCCCCATACTGTGCCGAACAGGCCGATGTAAGGACTGACCGAACCTACGGAAGCCAAGAATGGCAGGTGCGCATCCAGATAATCCAGTTCGCGGTTATACGCTGCACGCATGGCACGACGCGTCGCCTCCATCACATCACTGACTTCGGTATCTTTTTGCTGCTTGTAACGGATAAATTCTTTTAACCCGGCCTGAAAAATGCTGGCCATGCCTTGAGGTGTTTTGCGACCAGTCGTGATGCGCTCATACAGCTCGTTCAAATCACCGCCGGACCAGAATTGCGCTTCAAACTGATCCACATTTTCGTTGGCAGCCTTGAGTGAAAAAACCTTAATGAAGATATACCACCAGGACGCTAGTGAGGTCAGCAGCAGAATCAGCATCACCAGCTGAACTGGCAAACTGGCCCCGCTCACCAGGGTAAAAATCGACATATCGTTCGCTACATTCATGAAGACTCCAGTGCAATTTTGATACGGGCCGGAATACCCGTGGGTTTAAATGAATCCGCATCGACACAGGCGACTTTCACCTGTGCCTCAATTAAAATCGTTTCATCACGCATGACCTGCTGCTGGCAGCTAAAACTGCCACGCCCCATCTCCAGCAACTGCGAAACCACCCGCAACTGGTCATCCAGCCGGGCCGGTTTTTTAAATTGTAGCTGCATGCTGTGGACGACAAACAACACTTGTTCTTGCTGCTTGAGCGCGCTTTGGTCAAAGCCCGCAGTCCGCAACCACTCGGTGCGCGCACGCTCCATAAAATTCAGGTAGCGGCTGTGATAGACCACACCACCGGCATCGGTATCCTCGTAATACACACGTACAGGAAACTCAACCATGTTATTGCCCGGCATCTTGCCATAAATCGACTGACACCATGCTGACAGGCGCTTTCAAGCCAAAATGCTGGTAAGTCAACTGCGTGGCCACGCGTCCGCGCGGCGTGCGCATCAGATAGCCTTGCTGAATCAGATAGGGCTCCAGCACATCTTCTATGGTGTCACGCTCTTCACCAATGGCCGCGGCAAGATTGTCCAGTCCCACTGGCCCGCCACCAAACTTTTCAACCACCGCCTGCAATAACTTGCGATCCATCACATCCAGCCCTTGCTGATCGACATCCAGCATTTTCAAGGCGGCATCGGCAATCGTATCGGTCACAATGCCATCCGATTTGACTTGCGCATAATCCCTGACCCGACGTAGCAGGCGGTTGGCAATCCGCGGTGTGCCGCGTGAACGTCTGGCAATCTCCAGTGCCCCGGCCGCTTGCATTTCAACCTCGAGCAAGTTGGCCGACCGCATGACAATCTTGGAGAGCTCGGCGTGACTGTAAAACTCCAGCCGCGCCACAATGCCAAAGCGGTCACGCAAGGGGTTGGTCAACATGCCCGCGCGCGTGGTCGCCCCCACCAGCGTAAAAGGCGGCAAATCCAGTCGCACACTGCGTGCTGCAGGTCCTTCACCGATCATGATATCGAGTCGGTAATCTTCCATGGCCGGATACAATATCTCCTCAACCACCGGGCTCAGGCGATGAATCTCGTCAATAAATAAGACGTCGTTGGGTTCAAGATTGGTCAGCAATGCAGCCAGATCGCCGGCCCGCTCCAACACCGGGCCCGAGGTCATGCGCAGGTTCACGCCCATCTCTTTAGCCACAATGTGAGCAAGGGTGGTTTTACCCAGACCAGGCGGGCCGAACAGCAGCACGTGATCAAGCGCCTCTTGCCGGCCACGGGCCGCATTAATAAAGATTTCGAGTTGACCGCGCGCCTTCTCCTGCCCCACATACTCATCCAGATGCTTGGGGCGCAAGGCACGCTCAAGCGCCTCTTCTTGAGTGCTGGCAGTAGCGGGAGCGACGAGTCTATCGGTTTCTATCATGGGTGATGGGCGATGAAGTGCAATGCAATACTCAACAATGAAGGCCTCATGCCGCGATTGAATCAGTTATTTTTGTCATCATACCATGCAGCGTATGACTATTACAGACTCGCGCTCGGCCTGGCCGGACTACTTGGCCAGATACTTGAGCGCCTGCCGGATACCATCGCTCACACTAATGCCAGGTTCCAGCAACTTCAGGGTCGCAGCCGCCTCACGCTCATGGTAACCAAGCGCCACCAGTGCATTGAGGATATCATCTGTCGCCGCTTTGACGGCCGGTTGCGCCGAGGTGGACCCCGTCACCACAAATTTGTCTTTGAGCTCGAGTAACAAACGCTCGGCCGTTTTTTTGCCGATGCCGGGAATACGCGTCAGCAAGCCGACTTCTTGCTGGCTGACAGCGAGCATCAAATCATTCACGCTGACACCACTCAAAATCGCCAGCGCAGACTTGGCACCAATGCCATTCACCTTCAACAATTGCTTGAAGGTGTTTTTCTCTTGCTCACTGCCAAAGCCATACAGCAGTTGCGCATCCTCGCGCACCACCATATGCGTCAAAATCTGCACAGGTTGCCCCAGATCGGGCAAATTATAAAAAGTGCTCATCGGCACCTCTACTTCATAGCCCACGCCATTGCAATCCACCACAATCAAGGGTGGGGACTTTTCCAGCAAGCGGCCATTCAGGCGTGCGATCATATCAATCTTCCATTTCTAACTCTGAAGCCGGTCGTCGCCAAAGCCCCCAGGCCCTGACCGCCATGCGCATGACAAATCGCGCAAGCCAAGGCATCCGCAGAGTCCGGGCTAGGCGTAGCTGGTAATTTAAGCAGGCGCTTGACCATCTCTTGCACCTGCTCTTTTTGCGCATGGCCGTTACCCACGACCGATTGTTTCACTTGCAGCGCCGTATATTCGGCCACCGGCAGTTGACGGATCACCGCCGCAGAAATGGCAGCGCCGCGCGCCTGACCCAACAATAGCGTGGACTGAGGGTTGACATTAACAAACACTTTTTCAATCGCCACTTGCGTGGGCTGATAGGTTGAAATCACCTCAAACAAGCCATCCAGAATGACCTTCAGGCGCTCGGGCAAGGCCTCTTTTTCTGACTCGCCCTCTGCGGTTTTTTTGGCTGATGCGGTTTTAATCACGCCACTGGTCACGTAGGACAATTTGCCATCTATGGCCTCGATGACGCCAAAACCCGTAATTCTCAGGCCGGGGTCTATGCCCAAAATACGCTGACGACTCACGTCAAGACCCCCAGTTCAAGCCGGTTGGCCAGAAAGGCGTGCACCGCCAATCGCGCCATTTAATCTTCTTCAATCACGGCAGAAGTGTAGACCTCTTGCACGTCATCAAGGTCTTCGAGCATGTCGAGAATTTTTTGCATTTTGACCGCATCCTCGCCAGTGAACACCACTTCATTCAGCGGCTTCATGGTCACTTGCGCCATCACCGCCTTCAGGCCCGCAGCCTCAAGCGCTTCTTTCACCGTGACAAAATCGCTAGGGGCCGTGATCACTTCTATGCTGCCATCTTCATCAGCAATCACATCTTCCGCGCCAGCTTCCAGTGCCGCTTCCATGACGGCATCTTCTGACACGCCAGGCTCAAACACCAACTGACCGCAGTGCTTGAACATAAAGGCCACGCTACCATCGGTCCCGAGGTTGCCGCCATGCTTGGTTAAGGCATGGCGCACATCCATCACCGCACGCTGACGGTTATCGGTCAGACAATCAATAATGATGGCTGCACCATTAATGCCATAGCCTTCATAACGAATTTCTTCGTAGTTAACACCCTCGAGCTCACCCGTGCCTTTTTTGATCGCACGCGTGATATTGTCTGAAGGCATATTCTCTTCTTTGGCCGCTGCCACGGCCGCACGCAGACGCGGGTTCATGGCTGTATCACCGCCACCCATGCGCGCAGAGACCGTGATCTCTTTAATCAGCTTGGTGAAGATTTTGCCGCGCTTGGCATCCTGACGACCTTTACGATGTTGGATATTGGCCCATTTACTATGTCCAGCCATATGACTTCCTTGTATTTTTTAACAACGGGATGAAATGTTTTAACTGGCGGATTTTACCACAGGCGCAAGCAGGCTTGGCGGCGGCTTGATTGAGGGCAGATAGGCAAGACCAATAAGAACAGGGCCTGATTTACGCAAGCCCTGCGCAATGAAAAAACCGGGGGATCAGCGAAAAATGGCGCTAAACGTTGGCACTCGCCGGCGGGATACCGTGATAGGCAGGCCGCATCATCAGAATGGAAATCAGGCTGAGGGAAAACAGAATCAGTGCCATGCCGATCATCTCCATGCCATCCGGCACTTCATGTAACTGTATCCAGGCCGCAATCACCCCAATCACGGGCGCCAGCATGGAGGCCATACTGGCCACCCCGGCGGGCAACCGTTGCAAGGCAAACAGCCAGAGTAACCAGGCCAACGCACCACATAACACCACATTAAACAATACCGCGCCGATCAGATAACCAGACCATTGCATAGTCGGCGCAGGGACCAGAAAGGCAATCAGCACCATAGGCAGCGAACCCAGCAACATAGGCCAGGCCGTCAGATTGATCAGGTCTAGCGTTGGATGACGTCTATGCAATTGCTTGGTCATAATCGCAGACACCGCCCACGACACGCCAGACAGCACTGCCAACAGCATGCTGAAGCTGTCTGCGCGCAAATGCAAAGGATCAAAAATAAACAGCATGCCCAACACAGCCGAAATCACCGCCAGCCATTGCCAGCCGTGGATACGCTCACCGAGCATGGGCCAGGCAAATAACAAGGTCCAGAAAGGCATGGTGTAAGTCAGCACCGCCGTCTTGCCCGCGCCCCCCTGCACCAGCGCCCACATGAGCACGCCGGTGAACCCTACATTCTGCAAGATGCCGAGCAGCAGCATGGTTGGAAACTCGGTCAAGCCCATTGGCCGCCGCGTCACATACAGCACCAAAAACAACACCAGCGCGCCAAAAAAGGTACGCATGGCGGCAAACTGGAACGGCCCCGCATATTGCAACGCGCTTTTCATCACCACCCAGTTATAGCCCCAGATCAGCGTCAGCACCAGCAGTGCTGTCAGTGCCTGTGAACGCTGTTTAAGCAATTGATCCATGACTTTATCCGCTGATTTAGTTCCAGATATGGGTCACTGCCAACCACTGCCCATCAGGCTGCTTTTGAAACACCACTTGTACATTGCCGCCAAACTGCTGCTTGACGCCATCCTCAGCCATCATGGCTGCTGCCCAATGTCCGGTTTGAGTGACCAGCGTTGCGCTGACCACCGCCTCGTTCATCGTCAGCGCATGTTCAATGACCCCAGCCTGAATCAGGCCAGCAAAAAAATCTGCAACCGCCTGACGGCCCTTCACGACCTGGCCAGCGGGCGCAGGCATCACGATCGCCTGCTCTGCATATAAGGCCGCAATCGCCTGTGGATTTTTGCTGTTAAAGGCAGCATCAAACTGCTGGTTTAACGCTATGAAGTGATCAACATTAGTCATACAAAACTCCTGAATAAAAGACACATTACTATTTAAAATCCCAGGCTGAGATGCCCTGGTCTATCACCCCTAACAGCGCTTGCAAATCCTGGCGCTGCTGCTCGTTTAACCCTTGCATAGACTGGCGCAGCCGCGTGTAATAATCCGGCATCACGGCATCCAGCCGGGCTTGCCCGGCTTCAGTCAGACGCACTTTGACACTGCGCCTGTCTTCTGGCACCAAGATACGCTGGACCAGGCCACCTTGCTCCAGGCCATCCAACAACCCAGTCATGGTGGCGCGCGTCACCCCCAGCTTTTCTGCCAACACCGAGGGCGTAGAAGTCAGGTCAACTTCGCGCATCAACAAAATCAACACCCACCAGCGCCCCTGCAACAAATCGTGTTTACTCAGGCAGGCATCCAGCGCCACTGACAAATCGGTGGCCACACGCAGCAACATCAAGAAGCTCGCAATGGCCGTGACATCGGCTTCCGGATAGCGCTGGGCAAACCGTTGCAGGACTTCTGGGGTAGGAAGATCTCTAAGTTGTAACATAATTAGCCACATTATAGTTAGCCGGCTAATTATGTCAATAAAAATCTGAGGTTTTACTCCACGACACATCGGTGTATATTTAGACGCTCGTGCCCTATGAAAGGAGGAAGTCATGAAGACGCTTCAGCAAGTACTCACTCATAAAACACATCAAGGCATCATTAGTATTGCGCCCAACCGACCGGTGTTTGACGCACTGGTGATTCTGGCGGAATACCAGATTGGTGCACTGGCTGTGATCAAAGACGGCGAACTGGTGGGAATCTTCTCGGAACGCGATTATGCGCGCGAGATTATCCTGAAAGGCCGCTCATCCAAAACCACGCAAGTCAGTGAAGTGATGACGGAAAAAGTCATCACAGGCAAACCGGGTGACCTGGTTGAGTCGGCCATGAACACCATGCTGGAAAAACGTATCCGCCACTTGCCCGTGGTCGATCATGGCAAACTGCTAGGTATGCTTTCGATCGGGGATATTCTCAAAGAGACGATCGACTATCAGCAATCACTGATCAAGCAACTGGAAAGCTATATTCATAGCTGATGCATTTCAGCAGACAACAAAAAAGGGGAGCTCACTCCCCTTTTTTGATTGCCCAGATTGATTCGCACTTACAGATATTTGGCAACCATGGCATTATCCAGGGCAGATGCGGCAATCGGCAGTTTGACAAAATGCCCGCTGCCAGCGGCCTGCTGCACGGCTTCGCCCCGCTTATCAAAAAGCTGCTCCACCACAATGTCGCGGTTACCACTGGGGTGTATCAGTTGCAATTTGTCACCTACAGCAAATTTGTTACGCGCCTGAATGGAAGCCAGCCCCTGCTCTGCATCATAGGCCACCACATCGCCGACATACTGGCTGCGATTGGCACTCGAGTGCCCCTGGACGTAATTTTGGTGCTCGGCGGTATGGTGACGCTGGTAAAAACCATCGGTGTAGCCCCGGTTGGCCAGGTTCTCCAACTCGCCCAACAAACGCCAGTCAAACGGACGCCCGGCTACGGCATCATCAATCGCCTGGCGGTAATTCTGGCTGGTACGCGCCACGTAGTAGCGCGACTTGGTACGTCCTTCAATCTTGAGCGAATCGACGCCAATGGCAATTAGCTTCTCCACGTGCTCAATCGCCCGCAAGTCCTTGCTATTCATGATATAGGTGCCGTGTTCGTCTTCCATGATAGGCAAAAGCTCGCCAGGACGGCCTTTTTCCTCGATCAGGTAAACCTGGTCTGCCGCCGGATGGCGCGGTAATGAGCCACAGGAAGACAGATTGGATTGTTCCAGCTCGGCCTGAAAATCAAACTCTTTTAAACGGATCACGCCTGCGGCATCGGGCTGGGCATCATGCACCTTGTAATCCCAGCGGCAACTGTTAGTACAGGTCCCCTGATTAGGATCGCGCGAATTGAAATAGCCTGACAGCAGGCAACGGCCGGAATAAGCGATACACAAGGCACCGTGAATAAACACCTCAAGCTCCATATCCGGACACTCCTGGCGGATTTCGGCAATCTCGTCCAGCGATAACTCACGTGACAAAATCACCCGTGTCAGGCCCATGCGCTGCCAGAACTTAACCGAAGCGTAATTGACCGCATTGGCCTGCACCGACAGATGGACAGGCATGTCCGGCCATTGCTCGCGTACCATCATGATCAGGCCAGGGTCGGCCATAATCAATGCGTCGGGCTGCATTTCAATCACCGGCGCCATATCGCGCATATAGGTTTTGACTTTGGCGTTATGCGGTGAAATATTGCTGGCGACAAAAAACTTTTTGCCGCGTGCATGCGCCTCCTGAATGCCAATTGCCAAGTTTTGCATTGAAAAATCATTTTCACGCACGCGCAAGCTGTAGCGCGGCTGTCCGGCGTAGACCGCGTCTGCGCCGTAATCAAACGCCGTACGCATGCGATCAAGATCACCGGCGGGCGCTAACAATTCAGGGGATTTCATTTCAATTTAGTCCATTAAAAAAGCTTATAGCTCAATCACTTGCAGCGAATGCCATTTATTCGCCGATAATTTTCACCAGTACACGCTTGTTACGGCGGCCATCAAACTCACCGTAAAAAATCTGTTCCCATGGGCCGAAATCCAGCTTGCCTTCAGTAATCGCCACCACCACTTCGCGGCCCATGATCTGGCGCTTGATATGCGCATCTGCATTATCCTCACCAGTATCGTTATGGCGGTAGCCACTCACCGGCTCGTGCGGCGCCAACTTTTCCAGCCATATTTTGTAATCATGGTGCAGGCCGCGCTCATCGTCGTTGATAAACACGCTGGCAGAAATATGCATGGCGTTAATCAGCACCAGGCCTTCTTGCACGCCACTTTCACGCACACACGCAACCACGTCACTGGTGATATTCTTGAAATCCATGCGTGCCGGAATGTTAAACCACAGCTCTTTACGAAAACTTTTCATGCTTTCCCTTTCCCCAAATAATGTTATTTTAACATTGACGGTGAGCAGGCCAAACGCGCCCACGCAGCGCAAATAAAAAAGGCCTCCTGAGAGACCTTTTTATGCATGCATCACGACTAACTATGGACATCCAGGCTTTGGCTAAACGTTTTGCCTTCATTATCCGTGGCGACCACTTCGAGCTTGCCCGGCGCATCGGGGATAAAACTAAATTTCATGTAAGGATCTTCACTGGTGCCCACACCGACATCGACCGTCATCAACTCCTTGCCGTTGTAGGTAAAGGTGGTTTTGTTGATATAAAACGCAGGCACATAGCCTTGTGAAACCAGGTCGCGCTGCAAGCCGGTCCGCATCACATGTTTAATGTTGAACGTGGCCGTGGCAGACTCACCAAATTTTGGCGCATCCACACTCATTTTGATCTTGCCCGCCGCCGCCCGCACTTCGGATTCATTATTATCGACGGTACCGCCACAGCCGCCCGCCGCACGAATCTCGCGCTTACCCATATACAGCTTGCCATCTGCAGTTTCGCCAATCAGGCGCACATAAGAATCGGTTTCCTGACGAATACGGGTCGCCATCTGAAAGCCGTTCAAGCCGTCGGTTAAATGATAAGTGGACGCCAATTGTATCGGGTTAGCATCGACGATCACATACAGTTTCTTTAACTGGATGCCGTTGGCCGCCGCCTTGTCGTAAATGAAAGTGACGGGCACCTGTGCGCCGCTCTCGGCGCGGCGTGGCCCCTCCACTTTCAGGAAGTCAACTTCCTGAATCTCCCGTTTGGGGAAAAAAGCCTCTTTCACTACTGTCCATAACTTGGGATCCGCCTCTGCATGCACCACACTTGCCGCACAGAAAGCCAACAAGCCTACGACCATCATCCATGTTTTTTTCATACGATTCCCCATCTTCCATTTTTATCTTAGATTGCATGAAAAGGATTTTCTTATGCTTTGACAAATACAATATGTGATACGCATCACATTGACCCTCACATTTTGCTCGGGTCGCCAGATGGCCGCATCACATACGCCGGGTCACGGTACTCTTCAAAATTCAGCTCCACGCCATTACCGGCCGGATCCCGCAAGTTGATCTGACGAACCCCATTGGCCAGGATGCGCGTGGTGTAAGTGATGCCGTGCGCCTGCAAGTGCGCCTCCATGGCAGGCATGTCTGTGCAGGTGAATGAAACATGGTCATAGGTGCCATGCACATGCAACTGCGGCGCTTCTGCCGTTTTGTACTCGGCCAGATGAATCACATCGTTATCACCGATATACAGCCAATAGCCATAGGTGGTACTCGCCACCCGCTTGCCCACCGTCAGCCCAAGCACCTCGCAATAAAAATCGCGCAGTTTGTGCATGGTTTCGCGGTCAGAGCGAAAATTGACATGATTGATTTCGGTCAGTGGCATAGTAATCCTGTGAGGTCCCGTGTGTTAAGTGGCATGCAAGTCGGCCACTATAGTACAAAACTTAATCGCCCTCAAATTGATACAAGGCAAAGCCTTGGACGCCAGCATTGGCTAAATGTTGCATCCCGCCCAAATCGGGCAGATCAATGATAAAAGCAGCCTGCGTTACCAGCCCGCCCAGCTGCCGAATCAACGCGACCGCGGCCAGTGCGGTGCCACCGGTAGCGATCAGATCATCCACCAGCAAAATGCGCTCATTTGCCTGAATCGCATCGGCATGAAGCTCCAGTGTATCGGTGCCATATTCGAGACTGTAAGACTGCTTGATGGTCTGCGCTGGCAATTTGCCCGGTTTTCGCACCGGCACAAAGCCTGCTCCCAGGCGTGCAGCTAATGCTGCGCCAATAATAAACCCCCGCGCCTCCACGGCGACCACCTTATCTACAGTCATCTGGGAACAATGTGCTGCCAGCGCATCCAGCACCGCTGCAAACCCGTGCTTATCCTGCAACAAAGGCGTGATATCCCGAAACTGAATGCCGGGTTTTGGGTAATCGGGAATCGTGCGTATCAGTGACAACATTCTCTAAACATCCAATAAAAAACGCGCCCGTCTGGGCGCGTTGATGACAAAACAGAGACCTGCAACAATCATGTGGCAAGTCGCTCGCATGTTAGCTGCCAGCAGCGTTTTGCTGACGTACGCGAATATGCAATTCACGCAGTTGCTTCTCGTCTACCTCGTTAGGCGCATTGGTCATCAGACATTGTGCACGCTGGGTTTTCGGGAAGGCAATCACATCACGGATAGATTCAGCGCCAGCCATCAGGGTAACCAAACGATCCAGACCAAATGCCAAGCCGCCATGCGGTGGCGCACCGTATTGCAGTGCATCCAGCAAGAAGCCAAATTTCTCTTGCGCCTCTTCCTTGCTGATCTTCAATGCATCAAACACCTTGGACTGCACCTCTTGCTTGTGGATACGCACGGAACCACCACCCACTTCCCAACCGTTGAGCACCATGTCATACGCTTTAGACAAGCAAGCGCCTGGATTGCTGACCAACAGGTCTTCATGACCATCTTTCGGTGCAGTAAACGGGTGATGCAAGGCGACCCAACGATCCGCATCTTCGTCGTGCTCAAACATCGGGAAATCCACCACCCACAATGGCGCCCACTGACGACCATCGACATGGCCTTTTTCATGGCCAACCTTGGTGCGTAGCGCGCCCAGGGCTTCATTTACGATCTTGGCTTTATCCGCGCCAAAGAATACGATGTCCCCGTTTTGAGCACCCGTGCGCTCAATCACGGCTTGCAAGGCATTGACGTGAATGTTCTTCACAATCGGGCTTTGCAGACCTTCTTCGTTCAGTTTGGTGATGTCGTTGATCTTGATGTAAGCCAGACCTTTGGCGCCATAAATTTTGACGAATTCGGTATAGGCATCAATCTCAGAGCGGCTGATGGCCGCACCGTTAGGCACGCGAATGGCAGCCACGCGGCCACCGGCCATATTGGCAGCACCGGCAAACACTTTAAAATCCACATCCTTCATCACATCGGTGAGCTCAGTGATTTCCAGTGTCACGCGCATATCAGGCTTGTCAGAACCGTATTTGTTCATGGCCTCAGAGAAGGGCATGCGCGGGAATTCGGCGGGCAGGTCGATGTCCTGCACCTTTTTCATCATACGACGAATCATCTCTTCGACGATGTCCATGATGTCGTTTTCTTCCAGGAAAGAAGTTTCAATATCCACCTGGGTAAATTCTGGCTGACGGTCTGCGCGCAGGTCTTCGTCACGGAAACATTTGGTGATCTGGAAGTAACGGTCAAAACCGGATACCATCAGCAATTGTTTGAATAGCTGCGGCGATTGTGGCAGTGCAAAAAACATGCCGTGGTGTACGCGTGAAGGCACCAGGTAATCACGTGCGCCTTCTGGCGTCGAACGGGTCAGCATCGGCGTTTCAACTTCGATAAAGCCATTTTCATCGAGGTAGTCACGCAGGTTTTTCGCCACTTTGTAACGCAACATGAGGTTTTTCTGCATGGCCGGGCGGCGCAGATCGATATAGCGATGCTCCAAACGAACGGTCTCGGTCAGGTTGTCGTCATCCAGCATGAACGGCGGTGTCAGTGAAGCATTCAGTACTTCGATCTCTGTCGCCAGCATCTCCACTTCGCCGGTTGGCAGGTTGGGATTCACGGTGCCTTCAGGACGGGCACGCACTTTACAGACCACTCGCAACACAAATTCATTACGTACGGTTTCTGCGATGGCAAATGCGTCTTTGGTATCCGGGTCAATCACGATTTGCGCCAGACCTTCGCGGTCTCGCAAATCAATAAAAATCACCCCCCCGTGGTCGCGACGACGGTGAGCCCAGCCACACAGGGTCACGGTTTGTCCAATATGTTCGCGGTTCAAGTGACCGCAGTAATGTGTACGCATCATAATAATTTTATAAAGTTTAAAGTGGTGTTGCGGTTAATGTTGTTTAGGCAAGGGCGCCACTGTACCCATGCTGATGATGTATTTCAAGGCCTGATCTACACTCATATCCAGCTCAATCACATCCGCCTTGGGCAGCATCAAAAAGAATCCTGAGGTCGGATTAGGCGTGGTCGGCACATACACACTGACATATTCTCCCTGCAAGTGCTTGCTCACATCGCCACCCGGCGTGCCGGTTAAAAAAGCGATGGTCCAGACGCCCTGCCGTGGGTACTGAATCAACAACGCCTGGCGGAATGCGTTACCGGAGTCAGAAAACAAAGTGTCTGATACTTGCTTGACGCTGGAATAAATAGACTTGACCACAGGCACGCGGACCAGCAAGCCTTCCCATAACACAATCAGTTGCTGGCCAAAAATGTTGGTCGCTACCAGACCGGTCGCCAAAATAATGCCCACGGTCAGAATCACGCCAAAGCCTGGAATATCCACACCCAGCCAAGCTTCTGGCCGCCAGGCGGCGGGCAACAGCAGCAGACTCTGGTCCAGCGTTTGCACTAAAGTTTTTAGCACCCACACCGTAATGAACAGTGGAACCAGTACCAACAACCCTGTAATAAAGTATTTTTTCATGCTTGTCTTTTTAGTGGCAGGCGCAACCCGGTGAGCACTTGGCAGCGTCTCCGGCACTGGCAGATTCAGATGAAGAGCTGCTCTTGGCTGACTGGTTATTTTTGAAATCGGTGGCATACCAGCCACTGCCGGTCAGCTGAAAATTGGGCGCCGACACTTGCTTGCTAAAGGTTTGCTGCTGGCATTGCGGACAAGCCTCCACTGCGGGCGCAGAGACCTTACGCATCAACTCTTGCTGGTAACCACAGGCGGTACAATGAAAATCGTAGATAGGCATTTTGAACGTCAACCGAAAGATAACTTGCTTAAAAACTGAACAAAGACAAATTATACCCGATTCGCGTTACAAATCATAAAAAGCAGCGCGATGTATTTGAATTAAAAAGACTTTAAGGAACCCGCCATGCAATCACTGTCACTTAAAATACCCCTTAGCCTGATCGCACTATTTTTTCTGAGCTTAGCCAGCCGCGATTTGAACATCCATCACACCATGTTATCGCTAGATCAAAAAGCCGACACAGTGAAAGTAGCCTCCCTCACGTCAGCCGAATTGGCAGCCACCAAGCGCCCGCTCAGGATTAAACAGGCGGACTAAGCAACCCCCAGCTAAACCATCAGCCACTAAAGCTGTGATTCATAAGCTGATTGGTCAAGCAGCCCTTCTGCACCACTGGCAGTCGCTGCCAGCTTGAACAACCACGTGTCATAAGGATGATCATTAATGCGCTCAGGTGAAGATAAAGCCTGTTCATTGACGGCGTCCACGACCCCGGTCAAGGGCGCATAGAGGTCAGAACCGGTCTTGACTGACTCAATCAGGCCGCACACCGTTCCTTGTTCAACAGACTGCCCCACTTTGGGCGGGTCGACAAACACCACATCCCCCAGCATATTTTGGGCGTAGTCAGTAATCCCAACCAGCCATAATCCATCTTCGCCTTGCGCTGCCCAGGTGTGGTCTTTGGAAAAGAAGTATTTCAAGCCTGCTGACATAGAATTTAAAAATCAAAAGTTTAGTAGATAATTATTGTGCCATAGTCTGCACAACGCGCCAAAACTTATTCAGACAGGCAAGCAAATTGCTTAACTTTTCACACGAAAAAATTGCGATAAGTGATTGACGCTGAATAATTACTGGGCAATAATGAGGCGGGTTTCAGGAAGGTTGATTATGAGTTTTTACAAGCACTGTTTTAAAGTTTTACTAATGTGTTCAATTGCTTTTGCACCTGCGGGTCAAGCCATTGCCAAATCATCCTCCAAGAAACAAACCGTTTCTGCGAGCAAAAGTAAAAAATACAGCGCGCGCGTTTCTTCGCAGTACCGCGTTAACCCTGAAAAAACCAAAGGGATGCGCCCGGTGAAATTACACTCGCATGCCAGAAAAGCGGCGCGACCGACAGTCGATGCCGAGATGTTTGATTCGTTCCAAGGCAAATCGCTCAACAATGGCAATTTGTCCATCGCCTCAACCAAGGCGCTGGTGATGAACCAGAACACGCACGAGATCATTTACTCCAAAAACCTCGATACGCCGACACCGATTGCCTCCGTCACCAAACTCATGACTGCCATGGTCGTGCTGGACGCAAAACTTAACCTGAATGAAGAAGTGTCCATTACTGAAATGGACGTTGACTACCTGAAAGGCACTTCTTCACGCCTGCCAGTCGGCACCACCATGACACGTGCCGACCTGTTGAACCTGGCTTTGATTGCCTCCGAAAACCGTGCAGCTTCTGCGCTGGCAACGCACTATCCAGGTGGTAAGGCCCGTTTTATCCAGGAAATGAACGCCAAAGCAGCCAGCCTGGGCATGATGAATACGCATTTTGAAGACTCCACCGGCCTGACCAGCAACAATGTCTCAACCGCCATGGACTTGGCCAAAATGGTTCACGCCGCGTATCAGTACCCATTAATACGCCAGATTACGACGACGTCTGACTACGACTTATATGTGAATAGCAGACGCCAGCCGATACACTTTCACAATACCAATGCCTTGGTGCGTGACAGCTCCAACAGCAGCTGGGAAATTGGCCTCTCCAAAACAGGGTATATCAGTGAAGCAGGCCGCTGCCTGGTAATGCAGGCAACCATTGCGGGTGAACCGCTCATCATGGTGTTGCTGGACTCCGTTGGTAAATTGACCCGAATTGGCGATGCCAAACGCATCAAAAAATGGATGGAACACAACTACAGCACCCTGACCTCCCAGAGTGCAGGCTCCGGCATTGTGCTGACCGGCCTGTCGATGAGCAAGTCTCTGAATGAAGAAGCCAACTAATCCTGAACTCTCATAAAAAAGGCCCGCATCCAGCGGGCCTTTTTTATGAGAGAAAGTTTAATGCTCTGCGCCATCAAACTCAGGATCATAACCTTCACTGATCGCCGATTTTTGCTTGTGCTGCTGCCACTGTTTGCGCAAAGCTTCTTTTTTCTCGGGACTCAAGCTTTGAAACTGCTGGTAACGTTTGCGCGCATTCTCGCGCTCGTAGGGCGTCATGCGGCTCCATTTCACCAGTTGATGCTGGATGCGCTGCTGCTTCTGCGCATCCATTTTTGGATACTCCTTGGCAATATCGAGCATTTTTTCACGCTGCCATGGCCGCAAGCTATCCCACTCACTGGCCAAAGGCGCCAACACGGTTTTCTGCTGTTCCGTCAACTGTGCCCAAGTCACATTGGCCGCAGGATCGGCCGGGGCCAGGTCATTCTTGATCGCCCCGATATCGGCCATCGCCATCACGCGCGAGGCAGCGGCCTCGCCCGGGAACGCTTCTGCAGCCACAAAACTCGGCAACGAAGTGCCGAAACAGAATATCCACCCTATCCACAAAGAATGATTTCGTATCATTTCTCATTATTCCATGAAAGCATTTTGTATCGCCCGGCGCACAACCCTACCCAAAGCGCCATCAAATATCTTCTGAATACTGCCAGGCAGCAAACCCGTTATCGACAAATGCCTCGACAGGCATATCATCGCTGAGCAACAGCGCATCATCATTCTGGCTGTTAGAGATAAACATCAAGCCCACCGCAAAAAAGATAGAGAACACGGCCATCCCGGCGACACGGGGATGCCCCCATGAAGCCGATGACAACACATCCGACCAACCGGAACGGGCCTGATGCGCAGCTGCATGTTGCGCCAAAGCAGCCTGACGGGCCTTCGCCAACCGGTCTTGCACTGCGGCAGACAGCGGCCGATCATCCTGCTTGAGTGCCTGCACCCCTTCGCGCAGAGGGGTGGGCAAGTCATCATCCACGTGACGTTGTATCCTCATGCCTTACTCCTTGTTTGGCAGTTTCCGGCGACCAATGCCGGCCTGCTCCATTAACGTTGATAACGCACTGACTGCTCTGGAGCAGTGCGTTTTAACACTTCCTTCTGAACATCCCATCACCGACGCTGTTTCAGCAACGTCTAATTCCTCCCAATAACGCAGGACGAAGGCTTCCCGTTGACGTGCCGGTAATTTTGCCAGGGCTTTTTCAATCAGGCGCATCACTTGTGACCGCTCGAGTTGCTCGGCAGGATCCCCTTCCTGGGTTTCCACCTCTATCGTTTCAAGTGGGTCATAGTCTTCATCCTCTTGCGAACCGAGTGACGAAAACAGACTGGTCCACAAGTTGCGCACTTTCTGCCGCCGCCAGTAGTCGCGCATGGTATTTTGCAAAATGCGCTGAAACAACAATGGATATTCTTCAATCGGCTTGCTGGCGTATTTTTCAGCCAGCTTCATCATGGCATCCTGCACAATATCCAGTGCGGCATGATCGTCACGCACCGCATACGCCGTTTGCCTGAAGGCCCGTTTTTCAACCTGGCGTAAAAAATCCGATAGTTCTTGCGCACTCGCCACTACAAATTCCCATTCCCGCGATCGTCAGTTTCTCATGCTGACAAAGGTGCCATTTTTGCGACATTGTTGTGAGTGTTTATCCGTCTAAAACAAATATGCACGGTTTTATCTCCCTCTGGCAGGGAGTATATCAGTTTTAAATTTAATTACTGTTAGAATAAGCCTGCGAATTGCCACGTGATAACGGCCACAAGCTCAATAGCAAAAGCACACTATTTATGCTCACAATTAAAAAATAATGTTTATGCCTTCTCCAGTAAATTGCCAAGTAGTGCAAGCCGCCGCTCGGCAAACCTCCGTTTTTTCTGCGTGCGCCTTATGATGATCAGCACGATTGAAAGAACCCCTGATATCCAGCACTTGCGCCTGTACACGCTCTTCAGGCTCGGGGCCTCGGGCATGCTGTTTGGTAGCCAGTTGTGGCCATTTTTTCGCAACGCCCCGGCAGAACCCTCACTCACCTTTTGGGCATTGCTGTTATTCTTTTTGTACGCGATTGCCGTCAGTGTCAGCTTTGAGTCCCTGCAATGCAAGCAAGGGCTAGCCGTCAAGATCCAGACCAGCCTCGACATTGTTTTTATCGTGCTCATGCTGCATTTTTTACCTGGCAACCAGAGTGCGATTGGGTTGCTGCTCATCATCAATATCATCTTTGCCGGGCTGATCAGCGATGGCCGCTTTGCCATGTTTTATGCCGCCATTGCCACCATAGGCATTCTGCTCGAGAACACTTTTCAGCTGTTAAACCGCAACGTGCCCATGAACGATTACAGCAATGCAGTGCTATTGTCATTGAGTTGCTTTGCCACGGCCTGGCTGGCACAAACGCTGACTGCACGCATGCAAAGCAGTGAAAAGCTGGCCAGCCAGCGTGGGCGTGATATTGAACATTTAGCCAAAACTAACGCCCTGATCACGCAAGAAATGCCTAACGGGGTGCTGGTGATAGACCAGCACCAACAGCTCAAACACTACAACCTGCAAGCCTGCAAGCTGCTGGGGTTGGAAGAATCACAAATGCTGGCAGCGCTGGAACTCTCCACCCCGGTGGAGCAACTGATTCCGGCAATCATGCAATTATTGCGTACGACGCCCTCGGCCAAACTGGCCTCGCCAGATGCCACCAAACTCAGTATCAACAATCGCGACCTCGGTATCCGCTTTCACGCCATCTCAGAAAATGCAGACAATGGTGTGGTGATTTTTATTGAGGACTGGTCACAAATACAAACCCAGGCCCACCAGGTAAAACTGGCAGCACTGGGCAGGCTGACAGCGAATATCGCGCACGAGATCCGCAATCCGCTGAGTGCGATTAGCCATGCGACACAACTCATGCAAGAAGACTCGCAGCAGCCTGGCACGCAGCGCATGCTGCAAATTATTTCTGACAACGTGCAGCGGCTGGACCAGATTATCAAGGATGTGCTGGAGTTGAATCGGCGCGACCGCACCAATCAGGAAAAATTAAATATCAACAGCTTTGTGCTGGAGTTTTATCAGCAGTTTTGTGCGGTAGAAAAGATTGCCCTGAGTGATTTCACACTTAGTTTGCCTGCAGCAGAAACCGGCATTATTTTTGATCGTCGACACATCAACCAGATTTTATGGAATCTGTGTAAAAATGGATGGCGGCACAGTCAGCAACAGGTACAAAGCCTGCAACTGAACGTCGTGAGCGATAAAAGCGGACAGTTTATTCACCTGCTGGTCAAAGACGATGGTCAAGGCGTGGACCCGAAAATTCAACCCCACTTGTTCGAACCGTTCATGACCACGGAGAAAACCGGGACCGGGCTGGGCTTGTTTATCGCAAGAGAGCTGGCTGAGGCCAATGGCGCAAAATTAAGTTATACCACGGGAGCCGGTGGCACCCAATTTTCACTGACAGTTAAAAAGGCAATTGTTTAAATGGCAAACACTTATCGTTGTCTGGTAGTTGATGACGAAACCGATATTCGCGAACTGGTCGTCCTGACACTGGAACGTATGGGCATACAGGCCGAGAGCGCCAGTACCGTCACAGATGCAAAACATATGCTGCAGTCTTTCAGCTATGACTTGTGCCTAACCGATATGCGCCTGCCGGATGGCTTGGGCCTGGAACTGGTACAGCACATCAATGCACAATTTCCGGGGCTGCCCGTCGCGGTAATTACGGCTTATGGCAGTGCAGAAAATGCGGTTTCTGCGCTCAAGGCCGGGGCCTACGACTACATCACCAAACCGATTTCACTCAAACAGTTGCGGCCATTGGTCGAGTCTGCGCTCAAGCTTTCCTCGCAAAAAGAATCTCAAGGAGCCAACACCGTCGATTTGATTGGGGCGTCTCCGGCCATGGGCTATGTCAGGACCATGATTGCCAAGCTGGCACGTAGCCAGGCCCCTGTTTACATCAGCGGGGAGTCTGGCAGTGGTAAGGAGCTGGCCGCACGCCTCATCCACCAGAACAGCGCCCGCAAGGACCAGTCTTTTGTCGCAGTTAACTGTGGCGCCATCCCCGAGAACCTGATGGAAAGCGAATTCTTTGGCTATAAAAAAGGGGCTTTTACCGGCGCCGTTCAGGATACGCAAGGCCTGTTTCAAGCCGCCAGTGGGGGCACCTTGTTTCTGGATGAAGTAGCCGACTTGCCACTGGCCATGCAAGTCAAACTGCTGCGCGCGATTCAGGAGAAAAAAGTCCGCGTGGTGGGGAGCACCATTGAAGAGGCCGTAGATGTACGCATCATTTCTGCCACGCACAAAAACCTTAATGCCATGATGGAAAAAGGCGAATTCCGGCAGGATTTGTATTACCGGCTCAATGTGATTCAGCTCAAAATGCCGGCCTTGCGTGAGCGCCCCGAAGACATTCCGGAGCTGACAGAACGTTTGCTGACCAAGTTGTGCCAGACACAAGGCATAGACATCCCGGTGATTGCCGATGATGCCAAAGTGTTTATTCAGCAACTGCCCTTTCATGGCAATGTCCGTGAACTCGAAAACATGCTGGAACGCGCACTGGCGCTATGCGATGGCCAGACCATTACGGTAGAGGACTTGTCGCTGGAGGACATGCCTGCGCAACTGAGTGATCGCCCGGTGTTGCCCTGGAAGGCCCCTGTATTGGAGCGCGCCAACGAACCCGTGGCGAAAGCGGCTGACGTGGTCCCGCCAGCCAGCACCGCACCCGCAACGGTCCCTGGAACCATGTTGCCGATGGATGTGAGCTTGTCTGATTATCTGGAAGACATTGAAAAGCGCACGATTCTGCAAGCCCTGGAGAAAACTAACAATAATAAAACTGCGGCGGCCAAATTACTGGGCATCAGTTTCCGCACTTTGCGCTACCGTTTATCCAAGCTAGGATTATCGAAAGAGCAAGACGCGGACCTGGACGACGCAGACGGCGACGAAGAGTAAAACAAAAAGGCGACCAGAAGGTCGCCTTTTTTCATCCAGTCAGGGTTAGCTTAATACAATCGCCAGATAGGCCAGGTAGAACAGGCCGTTGACAAGCAGGTGCCATACCAGCAAACCACCTTTGGCAATGCGGTAACGCACCCAGATGGCCGCCAGCAAGGTGATCAGGATGCCCAGCGCGACCTCTTGTCGCGGAGACCAGTCAGTCAACATAATGCCGATTGCCGGCAACAAAGTGCCTTGAAACACCATGGCACCGGTAATATTGCCAAACGCCAGCGTGTCTTTGCCTTTGCGTATCCACAAAATGCTGTTCACCTTTTCGGGCAATTCTGTAGCAATCGGGATAATCAGCAAAGACAGCAACAAGGCTGACACGCCCAAAATGGCGGCCGCAGTTTCCACCTCGTTGATAAAGCCTTTGGCACCGACGATAAGCAAGCCCAAGCCAAGCAACAATTGCAGCAGAATGGTGACCATGTTGGTGGGCAAGCCCAACCGGGATAACATCATGACATCCTCGGCCTCGGTCGCATGCCCCTCCTCCACCAGGCCTTTAGACGCCTTGATGGTCATCAGCACATACACAAAGTAGATCAGAATCATGAGGATACTGATCGCGTAGCGCACCATGGGGACGGTGTGCGGAATAAACATGGCTACTGTGGCAAAGACAAATGCCAGAATAAAGAAATTCAGATCACGGATCAGGCCAGTGCGCTCGGGACGGATATGACCCTGTGCGCCACGACGTTTTAAAACTGAAAAGGCCATCAAACTGATGGATAAGGTTGCCAGCATCAAGGGCGCGCCCAAAATCGCACCCACCCCTATGTCATTGCCGGCATGGCTATCGCCCGTGGAGGACGTATAGGAAAAAATCGCCAGCAATGGCACCAGCGTCTCGGGCAACGCAGTCCCCACCGCCGCAAAAATTGAGCCAGTCACGCCTTCAGAAATCCCCAGGCGCTCCCCCAAATGTTCCAGCGCGTTGGTAAACACCTCTGCGGCCACTAAAATCAGCACCAGCATCAGCAATAATTGTAAAAAAACCATACCTGTCCCTGTCTGGCGGTCATCAATCCTGCATGCGTCCACCGCCCGATTCGCATGTGCATGCCAAAGGTGTGCACGCGGGCGAAATCATAACGCAATTCGGTCAAATTCACCTACAATGTTCGTATGTCACGTCATTTGTCACCCATGATAGAAATTGATCATGCTGGCTTTGCCAGTCATGCGCGCATCATCACTTCGCCCAATCAGGACGACCGGCCTGAGCATGCAGCCATCGACATGATCGTGATCCACAACATCAGCCTGCCACCGCAACAATATGGCGGCGAGGGCATTACACAGTTATTCACCAACCGGCTGAATGCGGACGAACACCCTTACTACGCAGAAATTGCGCAACTCAGAGTATCTTCACATTTTCTGATCCGCCGTACCGGTGAGCTATTGCAGTATGTGAGTTGCGCACAACGTGCCTGGCATGCCGGCGCTTCACAATGGCAAGGCCGCGAACGATGCAACGACTTTTCAGTTGGCATTGAACTGGAAGGCTGTGATATTGAGGCGTTTGAAGATGCGCAATATGTCACCTTGCAAGCCTTGGTCAAGGCGCTACAGCAACGCTATCCTATCCAGCATATTGTCGGCCACGCAGACATTGCGCCGGGGCGCAAAACCGACCCCGGCCCGTTTTTTGACTGGCAGCGCCTCTCTACGAATGCTTAAGCCTTCGTAGCCTTATCCAGGCTCACTGCCATCACCCCGGCCAGCACCAGCAGGGTGCCCAGCCCCTGTATCCAGGAGAGATGCTCGCCCAGAAACAGGTAGGCAAGCATAATGGTCGAAACCGGGCCTATCGCACTGATCAGCGAGACTTTGCGGCTCCCCAATTGTTGGATGCCGAGATTCATCAACACCGAAGGCAGTACAGTCGCCACCAGCGCCATCAGCAAAGCCAGCATGTATACCGCCTGCGGGAATGAGGCCACCTTTTCGTACGAGCCATTGCAAGCAAAATGCGTAGCGCTCGCAAGCGCAGCCAAGCCCATGGTCAACGCGGTAAAGCGGCTGGCCCCCAACTTGGGAATCAGTTGCCCGCTCACCAGTAAATAACTGGCATAGACAATCGCACTTAGTAACACCAGCCCAGCGCCATACAAGGTGTCTGCAGAATCGAATCCCGCCAGCACCACATCATGCCAGACCACCAGCACGACACCTGCATAGCTGGTCACCATGGCAAACCACTCACGCCGGGTAATCTGGTGTTTAAGAAAAATCGCACTCATGACAACGACCAAGGTTGGGTATAGGAATAAAATGACTCGTTCCAGCCCGGCAGAGACATAACGCAAGCCTTCAAAATTAAGCCACATCGACCCATACCCGCCAGCCATCGCTAACAATGCCAGCTTCCACCAGTCGTGGCGCGCCATACGCACAGGCGTGCCTTGGCGCATAGCCCACCAGCCAAGTGCAGCGAAGAAAGGAATAGCAAACGCCATCCGCAAGGAGATCAAGGTCGCTGCATCTACATGATAGGCATAGGCCAGCTTGACCATAATCGCTTTTGACGAAAAGGCCACGGAGGATAACAGTACCAACATGGCACCGTAATAGGGGTGTGTCGCGTCTTTCATATGTGCCCTAAATAAAAGGGCTCGCCGGGAGGGAGGGACAACAGATCAACCGCGGAGAGCCCGCGGTTGCATGAGATTTACGACAAGCAGCAACCGCGGCACGCTGTGGCGACCAGCCACAATGCCTTTCGGTGCATTGCCAACACAATAGTTGAGAAAAATTGCTTGTTCATAATGTTGGGCAATTTACGTGGATTGGCAAAAATGGTCAAGCGTCTTGTGATACACCGACGACAATTGCCTGATGTTGGATGATTGCCACGATAGCCTCAACTTAAGCCAAGCGGCTTTTGCAGGGTGATCAGCTGCATGTTTTCGACCTTGGCCTGCCACATCTCTGGCTGGTAGGGAAACGGCCTGACCTCCCCGGTCGGCTGATAACCCAGCCGCTGATAAAACGCGATTAATGCCTGCCGCAGACTGACAACCGCCATTTGGCTGGCCCGCACCTGCCAATGCTCCACCGCCCATTGCTCAGCCGCCAGAATCACTGTTTTGCCATACCCGCGGTTCTGCGCAGTCGGCTCTACGGCTATCATGCCCAGGTGCACGGTCTGCTGTACAGCATGCCATTCGGCACACAGCGTCACCGTCAATTGTGATGCCAGCCAGCCTGTGAGTATCTGAATATCATCCCGAGCGAGAAAACTCAGCACCTCCTCTGGCGTGGTACGCTTGCCATCGAGCAAATCAGCCTCCGTGGTCCATCCTGCCCGGCTGCTCTCGCCGCGATATGCACGATTCACCAGTGCCGCGATGATGTCGGCCTCCTGCGCTTGCGCAGGTCTAATCACTAACTCAGTCATGACCTTATTGTGCTAATTTTTCAATGCGATGTTGTACCACCAAACTGCCTATCATATCGCCCTCGACATTCACGGCAGTACGGACGGTATCGAGCAAGCGGTCTATAGGCAACAAAATGGCAATGGCTTCAGCCGGCAATCCCACGCTTTGTAACACCATCACCATGGTCACCATGCCCGCACTGGGAATCCCCGGGGCCCCCATGGCCGCGATCATGGTGGTTAAACACACCACCAACTGCTGCCCCAGCGACAAATCAATCCCGGCCAGTTGTGCCACAAACAAGGCCGCTGCCGCCTCATACAGGGCCGTGCCATCCATATTCATGGTTGCCCCTAGCGGCACCACAAACCCGGCAATCTCAGGCTTCACATGCATGTTTTGCGTCGCACAACGCATCGTCACCGGCATGGTCGCATTGCTAGAACTGGTGGCAAAGGCCGTCACCAATGCCTCCCTGGCTTGCCGCAAAAACCACACGGGATGTTTGCCTGTAAACAGAAACAACAAGACCGGTAAAACAATCACGCCATGAAACAAGGTCGTCCCGGTCACCACCAGCATAAACTTGGTCAAAGAGGCAAACAGGCTCACATCCTGCGTTGCGACCAGCTTGAATAACAGTGCAGCAATCCCCCATGGTGCCAGCCGCATGATCCAACCAATCATCTGCATGCTTAGACCCATGCCCTCTTCAAACAACGCCAGCCATTGCGGATAGCGCTCGGACGCCATCACCAGCGCAATGCCCAAACACATGGCATAAGCAACAATCGCCAGAATATTACCCTCGGCCAGCGCCTTGAAGGGATTCATGAATATGCCGTGCAAAAACTGTGTGAAAAACTCGGGCAGGCTCATCTGCCTGGATTCAAACTGCTGCATGGCATGCGAAAACATTTCCAGATGCAGCCCTGCCCCCGGTTTAAAAAGATGACTTGCAGTCAACCCAATTACCACCGCGATGATGGTCGTGGTAGCAAAAAACAGCAAGGTTGTTTTCCACACCACATCAATCTGACGATGCTGGCGCAGATTGGCGATGCCAGTCACAATCGCGCAAAACACCAATGGGATCATCACCATTTTCAACAAATCAATGAACAAAGTACCCACTAAGTTCGCCGCATATAACACACCCTCTGGCGCTTTTCCCTGCGCAAATAACCCCAGCGTTACAGCCACTACAACAGCCAGTAGAATTTGTCCGTTCAGTCCAAGCTTACTCATGTGCGTACCCTAAAATTGTCGGCTGAGGTTGCAATAAACAAAGAGGCAGCCAAAGCTGCCTCATCAATGGCATTAAGCAAACTCGTTACAGTGAATACCTAAAAATGAACTTGTCTCGTATATTGCAAAGATGGATGGCCGCAGTGACAGCGAGGAGCCTAACTCAATCTACCGCCATAACGTTACACTTCAGTAAGCGCCGATGTTTTGATCTCTACTTTACCAAACTTCGATATAAATCAACGTAAGATTTAACCATTTGGTCCGCTGTAAAATGCTCCCAATATCTTTCTTCAGCCCGCCTTCCCATTTCAGCCGCCTGATCAGGATGCTCCCATAAATACTGCATCGCTTGACGTAAAGCCGCAGGATCACTTGGGGGCACAACCAAACCCGTTTCATTTGCAATATTAATAAAAGTGGTGCCGGTGCCGATCTCACTAGAGATCATCGGTTTGCCATACATGGCCCCCTCCAGCAATGAGATGCCAAATGCCTCCGACCTTAAGTGAGAAGGAAAAAGAACGCCATAACACAAAGTTAGCAACGCAACTTTATCCTCGTCCGGCAATTGTCCCAGAAAGTGAATATTGCGTAGCCCCAGCTTGAGTGCTTGCTGCTTCAGCTCCCCCTCAATGGGACCTGCACCGACAATTACAATCGGATAATCCAGCCCTTTTGCGGCCTCTAACAAAATGTGCAGGCCTTTGTAATAACGGATAACGCCTACAAACAAGAAAAACTTCCGGCCAACCCTACCATGCCAGTAGTTCAGCCTTTCGGCTGATGGCACTGGATAAGTTGCCTTATCTAATCCAATCGGAATAACGCTGACTTTATTCTTGTACTTTGTGAGTACATCACTGGTCGCCAAATAATTAGGGGACGTTGCGACAATACTGTTGACCGCGCCAAGAAACTTCCTCTTCAAAGGCCGATAAAACTTGAGGAGATGCTTCTGGCGAATAATATCCGAATGATAGGTTAATACTGTCGGCTTTTTCACCATGGTCGCAAAGTGAACAACATCCATGAACGGCCAAGGAAAATGGTAATGAATCACGTCAGCCTTTTTGGCTAGTTGCGCAAAACGCAAAAACGCTGACACTGAAAATCCAGTTGAAGCAATCTGTAAATCTAGTCTAGCGCGATGTATCCTATAACCGTCAAGCTCGATAGTTCGAGGCAACTGTTCGGTAGTTAGGGATAAAACATCTGTTTCAACCCCAAGTTTTTGTGATCCTATTGCAATTTGGTTAATAACTTGCTCAACCCCGCCCATTGAGTCAGGGAAGGCTGTCTTATAAAAATGCAGTACTCTCACAATATAGTATTCAATTTAATAAAGTCAGCCGCTTTAACTAAAGTAATTTACACCAAACAAAATATATTCTAGTAGCTCATTTTAGTAAGATTATTTACACAAGCTTTTAAGTCGTTTCATGACTGATAAATTACTTTGTCTATATTTGGAGAAATTAAGAGCCTTTTCTAGAAGTAACCTGATCACAGATTACTTCAGCAACTTGTTTAGCAATAACTACTCTCTACCGACACTAACTTTAAAGCCCTGATTTTTGAGTAAAGCATGTTGTTTAGCCTTATCCAAATCAAAGGCAACCATTTCAGCAATCATTTCATCTAGAGTAATCTTTGGCACCCACCCGAGTTTTGTTTTCGCTTTACTAGGATCGCCAAGTAGAGTTTCAACCTCACTGGGGCGGTAATATCTAGGATCAATCCTTACAATTTCATCACCCACTTTGACAGAGGGCGACTTATCTCCTACAGTTTTTGCAACTCGGCCAACTTCATTTACACCAGTACCTTGCCATTGAATTTCAATGCCTAATTGAGCTGCTGACTTCTCAATAAATGAACGAACACTATACTGCACCCCCGTGGCAATAACAAAGTCATCAGGCTCCTCCTGTTGTAACATTAGCCATTGCATTTCAACGTAATCTTTAGCATGCCCCCAATCACGAAGAGCGTCAATATTTCCCATATATAAGCAATTATCAATACCTTGAGCTATATTGGCCAAACCTCTTGTAATTTTTCTAGTAACGAAAGTTTCCCCACGGCGTGGGGACTCGTGGTTGAACAAAATCCCATTACAAGCGTAAATACCATAAGCCTCGCGATAATTCACCGTTATCCAGTAAGCATAAAGCTTTGCGACTGCGTAAGGTGATCGAGGATAAAAAGGAGTAGTTTCCTTTTGTGGTATTTCTTGTACAAGACCATACAACTCTGATGTGCTTGCTTGGTAGAAGCGTGTCTTTTTCTCCAACCCGAGAAACCTTATACCTTCCAATAATCGTAAAGTACCCGTTGCATCAATATCTACAGTATATTCTGGAGACTCAAAGCTTACGGCAACATGCGATTGAGCCCCAAGGTTATAGACTTCATCAGGTTCAACCTGCTTGAGTATTCTTATTAGATTGGACGTGTCAGATAAATCTCCGTAGTGCAAAATCAATTTTGGATTTAACACATGTGGATCTTCATAGATGTGGTCAATACGATTAGTATTGAATAGGGATGAGCGTCGCTTGATACCATGTACTTCGTAACCTTTAGCTAGTAAAAACTCAGCTAAATATGACCCATCTTGACCTGTTACTCCAGTTATTAAAGCCTTTTTCATACCATCCTTGAAATTTATATCACTTTAAAATAAACAAAAAACCATTAAAAATGCAAATAAAAAATTTTACGACTAACGTGATGTCCAACACGGTCTTTTGAAAACCCGATTGCGCCTATGTCATTAGAGCTTATAAAGAAAACTTCTCTGATGAGAGAGCAAACATCTCCAACCATGGATATGGTGAATTAGGTTACTTCTTTCAATTGACCGTGACTTAATTCAAAAACTCTGTTGCAAAATTGAGAAATCAATGATTCTGAATGCGAAGCAAATACAAAAATTTTTGCAGAAGAAACAATACTTTCCATACGCTCTCTTGCTTTTATCTGAAATGATTTATCACCTGTACCGAACATCTCATCGACCAAAAGAATTTCAGGTTGATTTGATGTTGTAACCGCGAACATAAGCCGCATTAACATTCCCGATGAGTATGTTCTAACTGGAGCACTTAGAAAATCTCCAAGATCGGTAAAACTCTCTATGGACGGCAATATCTCATTAATTTCTTTTAAAGACATTCCTAGTAGCAAGCCCAAACGATAAATATTTTCATAACCTGTTAGCTCTGAGTCCAAGCCTGCTCCAAGCTCTATTATTGTTGATACCTTACCCTCTCTAATAATGTTTCCTTTTGTTGGCGTATAAATACCCGCCATGGTTCTTAATAACGTTGTTTTTCCCGCGCCATTATGCCCAATCAAACCAACAGAGTCCCCATCGTTAAGAGCAAAGTTAACATTTTCTAACGCTGAAACCGATACTAAATTCTTTTTGGTTTTTGATAAGCGCCCACCTGTACTGACCTCAACAAGTTTACTTTTTAAAGACATCGCACCTGCATGATAAATTGGATAGCTAAGTGACACGTTATGAAATATTATTTTTGCCATACTATACCCAAAAAGAAATGCTTCCTTTATTTTTCCCCAGAGAGTAAATTACAAACGACCAGCCTACTAATGCTGCAACACAGCCAACCTCATAAACAAAAGGATTGATTGATGCACCAATTAAAGGGTCTCTGATTAATGCTAATAGGTAGCTAAAAGGATTCAACCAAACAATAGCTTGTTGCGACACCTCCAGTAAATTTGGTCTGTATATAACCGGGCTTATGAAGAAAATTATTGGCATCATTGCAGAAACAATCTGTTCTATATCTCGAAAACGAGCACCCCAAATACCTAACAATATACTTATCCATAATAAATTCGCAATAACGAGCATTAGTCCTGGAATAAACAATAATTGTCCAATACTGATGTGTTGGTGGAAAATAAATAGAACGACCACTATCACGATAAAACTATGAGTTAGATTTATAAGATGCTTGGCTACAAGCTGCAATGGGAAAAGCGTGTATGGGTTCTCAATATTTCTTATGAAGTGGGAATTTCTTACAAAGATAGAGCATGATTCAAGAATGCAGCCAGATATGAACTGCCAAGATACTAATCCGATAGTCAGAGATGGAATAAAAGTTGCGGAATCTTGCTTTAACAGCATACTCCATAAAAAGCCCAAACCTGCGACACTAACTGAAGTACTTATTATCATCCATATTGGACCTAAAGCACTTCGTCTATATCTGGCTTTGGTATCACCCCATGCAAAAAACAAAACTAAGTCTAATTTTGAAATCGCCCTCTTGATATCATTAAAACCAATTGCTAATGTGCTCTTCAACCTCTGACCAAAGCATGCAATGCCTGAATACTCAACCATTTACGTAGGCCTCAGCTTGAGTCTTTATGTTATATGTAGCTTCATCACCATAAGGCATTTGCGGTATTGGAGCCGCTAATATCATATTAGTTTTTAGAGCCATTTCCAGAATGTTACCAATGTCAAATCGAGATACATTTGTATAGCGAACTTGTTTAAACAGCTCATCAAATGCAAATGATGTAGAGCACAGCACCCTTGGACACAGATCTAAACAAATCGAAGCAATTCCGGATCCATCCTGCCCATTCTCATAATAGGGCAGCCATGAAATATCAACTTGTGATGCGACGCTCAAAAAGTCCTCATCATTTAGCTCGCCCAGAAAGAAAACTCTAGATTTTAGTTCTTTCGATGAAAGGACATTTTTGATTAATTTTGATAGATATTCATCAACCTTTCCGTTTGACTTCAAAGTTTGTGGGTGTTGTCTACCAAAAATCACTAATTTGTAATTTTCAGGTAATAATTTTAAAGCCTCCAATGCATCCATATGCCCTTTGTAGCCACTGATGTAGCCAAACATACCAATTAAGACATCATCTTTTGATAAGTTTGCTCTGGTACGGATATTACTTAAAACGGATTTGTTAGGAACGAAGTCATATGGCACCAACTTCAGAGGATGCAGAGTAATATTTTTATAATCAAAAAAATGTCCAATTTGTTTTTTTGCGCGGGTAGTATGAACAATAACTCTGGCATTAGCATTAACAGCTTTTCTTAAAAGACCCTTATTAATTTTAAGGTGTGTATTTAAGTACAAGTTTGAGAACAAATCTTTCAAACCAGACTTAATTTTTAGCATTAAGATTTTCTTAAATGCCAATCTTGCACCAGAGGGAGTTGTGCTGATTAATCGAGGGGAGTGAAATGTAACTGATGTATTAGGATTCGCCTTTACTAACCAGCCAAACCTCTTAATGATATCTCTAGGAAGAGACCCATAAAGACCTGCCTCCAGTTGAATATTCACAATATCAAAGCCCGTCAACTTTGAAGCAAGACATTTAATATGCTCGTCACCTTTTGGCCTCACGCCAAAATCGACAGACTGCAATAGACTTAGATCTAGCTCCAAAACCTCCACATCAAATTCAGGAAAAAATTTTTCGATGCTATCATGAATAACTTTAGTAAATGCTGCATTTCCACAGCTTTCCGAGTAGCTTGACACGATTGCCATTTTTTTCTTCATTATTTTAACCTTGAATTATTTATACATTGAGTGTTTGAGGACAAAAATTATAGTCTGCCATTACCACTTGCTAACTGACTCTTGAAATCCGAATAGGACAGTTCTAGACCTTTACAGGGATCAATTACCGGCTTCCATCCCAGATTATTAATTCTTGCACTGTTTAAAAGCTTTTTCATGGTCCCGTTAGGTTTTGATGTATCAAACACAATTTTTCCTTCAAAACCCACCGTCTTAACAATAAGATGAGCCAGTTCAGAAATTGAAAAATCATATCCTAAGCCGACATTGTAGATATCGTGTTCAGATTTTTGAGACATCAACACCTTCATTGCACTAGCCAAATCATCAATATAGAGAATTTCTCTTCTTGCGGTCCCGTCCCCCCAAACCAAAAACTCTTTATCGCCGGACACTTTAGCCTCATGAGCACGCCTAATAATTCCAGCAATAACGTGATTATGTTCTGGGTGATAGTTGTCACCTGGGCCATAAAGATTGGGGGGGATTACAGACACAAAATCACATCCGAACTGAGTTTTGTATGCGCGACACATTTCAATACCTGCAATCTTAGCGATTGCATAAGATCTAATGTTTTCTTCAAGCGGCCCAGTTAATAAAGCATCCTCTGAAATGGGTTGCAGTGCTTTTGTGGGGTAGGTGCAATTTGATGCTACAAAGACTAGTTTTTTCACGCCTACTCGGTATGCTGCATCTATAACATTTGTTTGAATCAGAATATTGTCTCTCAAAAAGTCTGCACGATATGTAGCATTTGCGTGAATTCCACCAACTTTTGCGCCTGCATGAAAAACCAATTCCGGCTTGTGCTCATGCACCCAATCATTAACCTCAGCTTGACAGCGTAAATCTAGATCAGCACTTGATGCAGTAATTAGTATAGCGTTTTCATTCGCCATAGCTCGCATAAGGGCAGAGCCTAGCATTCCCCTGTGCCCAGTAATCCAAATGCGTTTATTTGCAAAAATAGAATGATTATTTGAGGACATATATAATTTTCTGATGTTAAATTTTCAAAACGTGAGGCCATATAAAACCACTCTTACTGGCATACAATAAGTTACAAACCTATTAACATTTTGAAGTTAAAAAATGTAATCTACCATTTTACCATTTTTGTGCATCAAATAAAAATTTAAGCAAATCAATCAGTCATCTTCTTGAGAAACAATTTTCTTTTTAGCTCTTTTCAAACACCGCCGCAAAAAAACCATCCGTGCCATGCAGATGAGGCAATAATTTCAGATAGCCTCCTGTATCCATCGCAATATTTTGCTGGGCTAAAACTTCATTGGCAGGGATGAGTTTGAAGTCAGGGTGTGCGGCAAGAAAGGCTTCGGCGATGGCCTCATTCTCTTCACGTAACAAGCTACAGGTCGCATACACCACGCGGCCACCGGCTTTGCAGAGCTTGGCGGCGCGGGCGAGGATGTTGGTTTGTTTGACATTCAGTTCAACCACATCTTCTTCAGCTTGGCGCCATTTTAAATCCGGGTTGCGGCGCAGGGTGCCGAGACCGCTACAAGGGGCGTCGACCAGCACGCGGTCAAACTTGCCGTTGAGGCGTTTGAGTTTGAGGTCGTTTTCGTTGTTAATCAGTTGCGCTTGCAGGTTGGAGAGGCCGCTGCGTTTTAAGCGTTGGCCAAGGTTGTTGAGACGTTTTTCGGAGACATCAAAGGCATATAAACGCCCGGTATTTTTCATCAATGCGCCCAGCGCCAGCGTTTTGCCGCCCGCCCCTGCGCACAAGTCGGCGACCATCTGGCCGCGTTTGGGGGCAACCAGATAGCTGAGCAACTGGCTACCTTCATCTTGCACCTCGATTTTGCCTTCGGTAAACAGGATGTGTTTGCCGATATTGAGGCGCGAGCCCATGCGGATGCCGACGGGGGAGTACGGCGTAGGCGTGATCACATTATCTTTAACCGTGTTTTCAGCCAGCATACGGGCCAGCACTTCTTCGCGGCTGGCCTTGATGGTGTTGACGCGCAAATCCAGACTGGCTTGCTCAAACATGCTGCGGCAGATGGTCATGGCTTCTGTCTCGCCATATTGTTCAACCAGTTTTTGCCAGAACCAGTCGCGCACATCGGCCAGCACTGCTGGCGCAAAGCCTTCACTGTTTTTCGCTTTGATGGTGACGGCCCATTCTTTTTGACGCTCGTCGAGCATCTCATCCAAGTCACGGATGCTTTTGCCCTCTATTTTAAGCAGCAAGGCGATAATGAGCTTGCGTGTATCTTCTTGTTCATCTGGCTCGCTGACACTCACTTCACGCAAATAACGATAGCGGCGTAAGACGCCGTAGGCGGTTTCAGCCACCCAAGCACGGTCTTTGGTGCCCAGCTCGCGATGCTGACGGAAAAATTCGCCGAGCTTGGCATCGGCCGGACTTTCAAATTTCAGCAGGTCGTTTAACAGCATCGCCGTCTGGCGCATCAGGGATTGGTTCATCAGGTTCTTTCAATACTTACGATAGTTGCAATATTTGCGTTATTCGGCGATCAAGCGCGTGGCCACTTGCTCAATCACCATGCCGTTTTTCTCGAGCTTTTTGATTTTAACCGGCACATAGCGATAGCCGCTGGCCAGCCATAATTCCACTTTTTCATCTGTGTCACCACGGGTGTGCGCAATATGCAGGGTAGACACAGACTGCTCGGCAATCTCTAACGTCTCCTCACCTTCAAACACATACTCATATTCGCCCAGCCGGCGGCCATTGGTTAATGTCACGCGCATTTCTTGCAGCGGCGGTACAAACATAAACTGATACATAAAACTCAGGATGTCTTGCGTATTGGCGGGCAACTCGCGCTTTTGCTCACCCTTGCTGGTTTTGAGGGTCAATTCACCGATCGCCCAGTTAAAGGTCGCCTCATAGGTTTTGCTTTCACGGCTACCAAACGCATAACGGTAATAGCTAGGCCTGAGCCCAGCGGGCCCCACTTCACCGCGACTTTGCTGTTCAAGCGAGGGGTACAACAATTTTAGCAGCCCCTTGCCCTCAACCAGCCAGCGTAAGGAATAACTTTCTGCAGTCTCGCGCACATATTCAATGCTGGCACTGCCGGCCGGGCGCGACTCGCCATTCACATACACCGCATACTCGGTCAGCACATGCCGATATGGCGGGGCAGGCCGCTCATCGTCCGTTGCCTCTGGATGATCACTGGCATGCCACTCGGCAATTTGTTCTGCCACCGCCTCAGCCTCAGGCACAGCAGGCGCATCCTGACCTGACTGGCTCACATCTGCTGACGATGACTCGCTTAAAGCATCCGGCGCGACACGATCACCCTGATCAGTCGCCGGTTCTGAAAGTGGCTGCGCGGAAGAGCGCTTTTTCGCCGCAGGCGCAGGGCGAGAGGCCGGCGCCTCAACCTTGGAAGCGACTGGCGCGGACTTGGTTGGCAACACAAGACGTGCTTGCAATCGCGCTGGCTGTTCCGCTTCTGCCGGTAACCAGCTCCGCCAATTGACCTCACTCAACACCAGCACATGCAACAACAAAGAAACACAGAAAGCGAGAAACAACGGCCACGAAAAATGCTGCGTGATCTTTTCTCGTAACCCTGACGCTGGCATGTTTAAGTTCCCAGCATTGACGGCATCACTGGCCGGTGATGCTGGTGATCACCTGCTCCATCTGTTTGCCATCATCTTGCACAATCAGCTTGACTGGCAGATAGCCTTTTTCTTTGGCCAGGTATAACGTTTTCTCACCCTCGGTATCCGCCAGTTTGATCACATTAAACGTCCCTGCCTCGGTGACAAGCGGTGTTTTTTCTTCGGTGATCACAAAGGCGTGGGGCGAGAGTTTTTTACCAGTTGCCACGTCCAGGCTGATTTGTTTACCTTTAGGGGGCTGCCACATCCAGCAATACATCACACTTAGCAAATCCTGTACGTTTTTGGTCAACGGCACGGTTTCCTGCTCGTCTTTGATTTGCATATTGAGGATTTTTTTCGCCCAGTCAAACTCACTGATCAAGGCTTTATTCGGATGTTTGGACTGGCGTGACTCAAAATGTGCCGGACGTAAAGCATTCGAGATAACCTGGCCTTGACTGGAGAGTGTGCGCTCACCCATCAGCTTGTAAATGCCTTTACCTTCCGCCAGGGAATTGATCTCGTAACGCCCTGAGGAGACATTGAGCTGATCTTTGATGGTGCCAATACTGACGCCTTGCTGCAACAAATCATAGGTGACGGTCAGTTGCTTGGGCGCAGCCGACAAGCACGGTGCGGCCAAGAAGCCTGCAATCGCCAGACAGAACGCTAGATGGCGGCAAAAGCGCTGCATGCCAGCCATTACACCACCACGGTTGGGGCTTCGCCCGCTTGCTGTGCGCGAATCTGACCAATCCGGTAAACCGTCTCTCCTGCGGAGGCCAGCACAGCTTGCGCCTGGTCTGCGTGCTCTGCCGCCACGATCACGGCCATGCCAATACCGCAGTTAAACGTGCGGTACATTTCAATCGGTTCGATATTGCCTTGTGCCTGCAACCATTGGAACAAGGGTGGCAACGTCCAGCTGGCTTTCTGGATTTCTGCAGTCAGGCCTTCAGGCAACACGCGCGGGATATTTTCGGTGATACCGCCACCCGTAATATGCGCCATGCCTTTGACTGGCAAAGTTTCCAGCAACTGGAGAATAGACTTCACATACAGCTTGGTCGGTGCCATCACCACATCTTTGAACTTGCGGCCATGGAAATCTGATTCCATATCAATCCCGGATGTTTCGATCAGTTTGCGGATCAAGGAGTAGCCATTAGAGTGCGCACCACTGGAAGCCAGGCCCAGCACCACATCAGCGGCACGAATGGTAGAACCGTCAATAATATTGGCTTTATCGACACAGCCAACAGCAAAGCCAGCCAAATCATATTCACCGGCAGGATACATGCCAGGCATTTCAGCGGTTTCACCGCCCACCAGCGCACAACCGGACTCTTCACAGCCTTGCGCAATGCCTTTAATCACGGCGGCAGCAGTGCCGACTTCGAGTTTGCCACAGGCAAAGTAATCGAGGAAAAACAGCGGCTCGGCGCCTTGCACCAGAATATCGTTTACACTCATGGCCACCAGGTCTATACCCACAGTGTCATGCTTGTTCAACTGAAATGCCAATTTAAGCTTGGTCCCCACGCCGTCGGTGCCCGAAACCAGCACAGGCTCCTTGAATTTTTTTGGCATGGCAAACAATGACCCAAAGCCACCAATCCCGCCCATGACTTCAGGACGCAGCGTGCGCTTGGCAAAGGGCTTGATTTGTTCGACCAGGGCATCGCCCGCCTCAATGTCTACACCGGCATCGCGGTAGGTAATGGAAGTTTTATCAGAAGAAGTCGTCAAGATACTCTCGTTTCTTTCAATGCGATTAATTGTGTGACGCACTACCGGCAATGTGCAGATGTTTGCAACAAAGCGTAAGACCGCGTCGAAATTCAGTATAATTTTAAAATAATCATTATTTTAACGCATCTTGCCAGTTCGACCTACGCCGGATTCGCGCATGCGCCCTACCCATGTCAGACCAAGACCATCACAAGTCCATTGCTACCCAGTTTGTCAGTGATCATCGCTGGTGGATTCTGATCGGCATTTTCATTTACCTTTTTTACCTGCTCGAGCCCATCCTCACGCCTTTTCTGGCCGCTGCCGTGATTGCCTATATGCTGGACCCCATGGTGGACAAACTGAGCGAAGCCGGCCTGGGTCGCTGGCAGTTTGGCCGTACCGTCGCCACTTTGCTGGTGATGACTGGCGTCATTTTGGCGTTGATTGGTCTGTTGCTGATCTTGATTCCGCTCTTGCAACAGCAGTCGCAGTTAATCGCGCAACGCTTACCGGTCGTGGTCGATCACTTCCATCAGCAGGTAGAGCCCTGGTTACGCGACAAATTCGGCATCCACCTTGATATTGACAGCAACGTTGTCCAAAAACTGATCAGCGAGCACTGGCAAACCGCAGGCAGTATGCTGGGGAGTTTTTTGCTCAGCGCCGGGCAAAAAGGCCTTAACCTGATTGGCATGTTTGCCAACATTTGCCTGTTGCCCGTGGTGTTGTTTTATTTTCTGCGCGACTGGGATCATATGATGGCTGAAACCGGCAACCTGATCCCGCGCAACTGGATCGCGCGGGTAAAGCATATCTGTAAAGACGTAGACAGCGTGGTCGCAGAGTTCTTGCGTGGCCAGCTTTCCGTCATGCTGTCGCTATGCGTGTTTTACAGCGTCGGCCTGTGGCTGGTGGGGCTGGATATGGCGCTCTCCATCGGCATGATTGCCGGCTTGTTAAGCTTTGTCCCCTACCTGGGCTTTGCCTTGGCCTTTGTGATGGCAGTCTTGCTCGCCTTGTTACAGTTTGCCTCGCTACCAGAAGTTGTCCCGGTCCTGCTGGTATTTGGCGTCGGCCAGTTTGTAGAAAGCTTTCTGCTCACGCCTATTTTGGTGGGCGACCGCATTGGATTGCACCCGGTCATCGTGATTCTCGCATTAATGGCTGGTGGGCAATTATTTGGGTTTGCCGGCGTATTGCTGGCGTTGCCGGTGAGTGCCGCAATTGCCGTAGGCTTGCGCCATACCAAACAAAGTTATTTGCGTAGCGAAACCTATTTGAATAGCGAGCCGAATCTGATCCAAACCCTGGATGAGTGATCCCTCGCGATAAGACTGCCGTGAAACAACTGCTACTGAATATTCAGCCGCCGGCCGCGCCCGGTTTTGACAACTTTATTGTGGGCCAAAACCAAGAGGCGCTGGCCAGCTTACATGCCGTGCTGGCCGCACAAGCCCCCACCCGTTTTCTTTACCTCTGGGGTGAGTCTGGCAGTGGCAAAAGCCATTTATTGCTGGCTGCACAGACCCTGGGGGCGCATATTGCCGATGATGTGCACCTGCTGGATGAAGAGTCGCAAATCATTTTGTTTGATACTTTTAACCAGATCAAGGCGGAAGGCGGCATGCTGGTGACCGCTGGCAGCCATGCGCCCACCCAGATGGGCTTGCGTGATGACCTCGCGACCAGGCTGGCCTGGGGCTTGGTTTATCAACTACATCCGCTGAGTGACAGTGAAAAAGCGGAGGCCTTGCGTGCTCATGCGCATGAGCGTGGCATGAAATTACCCGAAGAGGTGATTGCTTACTGCTTGCGCTATTTGCGCCGGGATTTGCCGACACTGATGGCCGTGCTGGACGCGCTGGATAAATGGTCATTGACCACCAAAAAGCCCGTCACCGTCGCCATGCTCAAAAAAATGCGTCAGTTGCAGACAACGCGGTAATCAAACACAAGACGGGCACCACACTCAGCTATCGACCTACTCGCCAAAGCTGAAACGATTCTTGCCATTTTTCTTGGAGTCGTACATGGCTTTATCTGCCACATGCAACAACTGTTTCACGTTTTTGCCATGATGCGGGTATTCGGCAATGCCGATACTCACCCCGATTTCCAATGGAATCCCGCGCACAACCACGGGTTGCGCAAACAAGTGGATCAAGCGCTGCGCGAGCTGCGTCAATTCCAGCCGATGTAAGTAGTTGCTCACCACCAATACAAACTCGTCTCCGCCCTGACGGGCCAGAAAGTCAGACTGTCTCAGCACTTTCTTAAACATATTTGCCACTTCAATTAGCAAGGCATCGCCCACATCATGTCCATAGGCATCGTTCACCCGTTTAAACCCGTCCAGATCCATAAAAAAGACAGCAAACTGCTTGGAGCCTATCCTGGCCATTTCGTAAGTGCTTTCCAGATAGACATTCACACTGCGGCGGTTTGGCAGGCTGGTGAGCAAATCGTGATCCGCCTGATGGCTAAGCTGTTTAGCTACGGCCTGATTTTCCATGACCTGTTCCAGCAAAAGGGTGGTACTGCGGTAAGAAAAGACCAAGACGCTGATAATGACAATACTCAATAGAATCGCCACCGTGACTGAAGCCAGGATACGATTGCGGATCGCTTGCTCAAAGCCTTGACGCTGTAATACCAGTTGCTCGTCAATCTGCGCCATATGCCCATCAATCAACTTCATCAATTCACGCCCGCGATCTCTGCTTAATGAAAGATGTGGCGCATATTCACCCGCATGCATCTGTACCTGCACGCTTTTATCCATGACATTAAATTTTTGTTGCACCAACTGTTTGATTTTATTTAACAAGGGACGCGCAGCACAGTCTATTGCCAAACTATTTTCTAGCTGTGCGATGACTTTAGAGGCTTCATCACGTCCTTGTTCCAGCGCATCCAAAAACAAGGTGTGCCCAGTGAGCAAATAACCGCGCTGCCCACTTTCGGCATTGGTGATCGCCTTACCCAAGGTCACCACCTGGTAGCGCTGCCTGTCTACCAGATCTTTTTGCTCTGAGTAATCAACGAGCTGATACATGGCAACAAACAACCCCGCCATTGAGATGCACAATAATGCAGCCGCAATGATTAGTGGGATAAGTATTCGTCGCTTGTAATTAAACATACAGACTTTATATCGTCACAATCTCACATATTTTTTAGGGAAAATTTCCAACTAATTGATGATAAAGCCTTACCGAATAGAATAAAATAGCCTTTTGATAGATAACCACTATCCCATTATGCTCAGAATCACAGAAATCAAACTACCGATTGAGCTTGCAGATACGCTCAAACACCAGGATGACCAAATCAAGGCGGCGCTGATCAGACGCCTTGAAATCCCCGAAAGCGAACTGATCCGCTTTGAGATCTTTAAGCGCGGCGTGGATGCACGCAAGTCACATGCCATATTGTATGTGTACAACCTGGATGTCGAGGTCAAAAACGAAGCCAAAATACTGGCACGGTTTAAAAAAGACCCGCACATCAAACCGGCACCGGATACCAGCTACCACTTTGTCGCACAATCCAGTCAGAACAAGACACACCGGCCTGTTGTGGTGGGATTTGGTCCAGCCGGGATTTTTGCCGCGCTGATTCTCGCCCAAGCCGGCTTCAATCCGATTGTGCTCGAACGCGGCAAAGAAGTGCGCAAACGGACCCAAGACACCTGGGGACTCTGGCGCAAACGCACATTAAACCCTGAATCCAACGTGCAGTTTGGTGAAGGCGGAGCGGGCACGTTCTCGGATGGCAAACTCTACAGCCAAATCAAGGATCCCAAACATTACGGCCGCAAGGTCTTGCAGGAATTCGTCAAGGCCGGGGCGCCAGAAGAAATTCTTTACGTCAGCCATCCGCACATCGGAACTTTCAGGCTGGTCGGCATGGTTGAAGAAATGCGCAATACCATTATCAGCCTGGGGGGCGAGATCCGCTTTGAAAGTCGGGTAACCGATATTGCCATTGAGAACGAGCAGGTACAGGGCGTCACTCTGCATAGCGGTGAGTTTATCCCGACCAATCATCTGGTGCTCGCCGTCGGTCACAGCGCGCGTGACACGTTTGAGATGGTCTATGAAAGAGGCGTGTATGTTGAAGCCAAGCCGTTCTCGATTGGCTTCCGCATTGAACACCCACAAAGCCTGATAGATCGCGCGCGCTATGGCAAAAGCTATAGCGACGATATCCTTAAAAAACTGGGCGCAGCTGATTACCGGCTGGTGCATCACGCGCAAAATGGCCGTAGTGTGTATAGTTTTTGCATGTGCCCGGGCGGCACGGTCGTTGCCGCCACCTCAGAACCCAACCGCGTGGTGACCAATGGCATGAGCCAATATAGCCGCAACGAGCGTAACGCCAATGCTGGCATTGTGGTTGGCATCACGCCGGAAGTGGATTACCCAGGCCACCCACTTGCGGGTGTCGAATTCCAGCGCCAGCTGGAAAGCCAGGCATACGTGCTCGGCGGCAGTAATTACTCAGCCCCCGGCCAACTGATAGGCGACTTTTTAGCTAACCGCCCCTCGACCCAATTTGGTGAAGTGATGCCGTCTTACACGCCCGGTGTGCACTTGACCAACCTGGATACCGCATTGCCTGAATTCGCGATTAGCGCCATGCGTGAAGCGATCCCGGCTTTTGCCAAACAAGTTTCCGGATTTGACCTGGCCGATGGCGTCCTCACTGGCGTGGAAACCCGCACCTCCAGCCCGATCCGCATCAAACGCACCGACGATACCTTGCAAAGCATCAACACCAAAGGCTTGTTTCCCTGTGGTGAAGGCGCAGGCTACGCAGGCGGCATTCTGTCAGCCGCGGTAGATGGGATTAAGGTGGCAGAAGCCGTTTCGCTGTCGCTGACTTCCTGATCAGTTTTTCAAAATAGACCACATAAAAAAACCTGCCGAGGCAGGTTTTTTTTATTGCCAACACAATTACTGACGAATCAGGTAATCAAACGCCCCCAGTGCTGCATTCGAGCCCTCACCCATGGCAATGATGATTTGCTTGTAGGGAATCGTTGTGACATCCCCTGCCGCAAACACACCTGGCAACGACGTGGCATTGTGGTGGTTAATTTCAATTTCACCATATTTGCTCAGATCCAGGGTGCCTTTTAGCCAGTCACTGTTAGGGACCAGGCCAATCTGGATAAACACACCTTCCAGTGCGATATGCTTGCTCTCGCCAGAGACGCGGTCGGTGTAAGTAAGGCCATTCACACGTGTACCGTCACCAGTGATTTCGGTCGTTTGGGCGCTAGTTAAAATCGTCACGTTTTCAAGTGAGCGCAATTTGCGTTGCAATACCGCATCTGCCTTCAGCTCAGTATCAAACTGCAGCAAGGTGACATGACCAACCACACCAGCAAGGTCAATTGCGGCTTCCACACCGGAGTTACCACCACCAATCACTGCGACATGCTTGCCTTTAAACAACGGGCCATCGCAGTGTGGGCAGTAGGCCACGCCTTTGTTTTTATAGGCTTCTTCGCCAGGCACATTCAGATTTCTCCAGCGTGCACCGGTGGCCAGAATCACGGACTTGCTGCGCAAAATCGCCCCGCTTTCGAGCTTCACTTCAATCAAGCCAGCATGTTTGCTGTCGGTTTTGCTAGGCTCGGCCAATCCAACGGCACGTTGCAATGGCATGATATCCACGTCGTAGGTTTTCACGTGCTCTTCAAGCGCCGCGACCAGTTTAGGGCCCTCTGTCTCTTTGACTGAAATAAAGTTTTCAATCGCCAGGGTGTCGTTAACCTGGCCACCAAAGCGCTCAGCGACGATGCCCGTGCGTATGCCTTTACGGGCTGCATAAATTGCTGCTGAAGCACCCGCCGGGCCACCGCCAACCACCAGCACATCAAACGCTTCTTTAGCGTTGAGCTTTTCGGCCTCTCTGGCAACAACGCCCGTATCCACCTTGGCCAGAATTTCTTCGACCAGCGTACGGCCTGAGGCAAACATCTCGCCATTGAGGAAAGTGGCGGGTACCGCCATGATGTTGCGCTCGTTGACTTCGTCCTGAAACAGCGCGCCGTCAATCACGGTGGTCTTGATGCGTGGGTTGAACACGGTCATCAGCGTGGTTGCCTGCACGACGTCTGGGCAGTTATGGCAAGACAAGCTCATATACACTTCAAAATTCAAATCGCTATCCAGCGCCTTGATCTGGTCAAGTACATCCTGTTCAACCTTAGGCGGATGGCCACCGGTCCACAATAAGGCCAGCACCAAGGAGGTGAATTCATGGCCTAACGGAATCGCCGCAAAGCGCACACCATGGGTTTCGCCTTCTTTGGCAATCACGAATGACGGTTTGCGTGCATCATCGCCAGTCTCGTCCAGGCTAACCTTGTCTGACAAAGCGGCAATTTCTTGCAACAGTTCACGCATTTCTGCGGCACGCTCACTCCCATCCAGCGAAGCAATCAAACGGATAGGTTGGCGCAACATGCCAAGGTAAGTCTGCAGTTGGGTTTTTAAGGTGTCATCTAACATATTCATTCTCCAAAATCACGGCTGGTGCATTTCTTCAGGCAACAACACGCCGTGGCCATCACGCATGGCAATCAAAAATGGTTGGGGGAAACTCGCTCAGGAAAAACCACAGTGACAACACATCCACTCAGTGACTTTTCCTGAGCGCCCTGCTTGCGCAGGGCGTTGCTCATACCAATCTCAGCGAGATTAGATCTTGCCTACCAAGTCCAAAGATGGCGTCAAGGTTTTTGCACCTTCGTTCCACTTGGCTGGGCACACCTGGCCTGGGTTAGCAGCCGTATATTGTGCAGCCTTCAATTTGCGCAGCGTTTCTTTCACATCACGGGCAATTTCGTTGCTGTGTACTTCAACAGTCTTGATCACGCCGTCTGGGTTGATCACGAAGGTACCACGCAATGCCAAACCTTCTTCATCAATATGCACGTCAAATGCACGGGTTAATTGGTGAGTTGGATCGCCAACCAATGGGAATTTCGCCTTGCCTACGGCTGGTGAAGTCTCGTGCCAAACCTTGTGGGAGAAGTGGGTATCGGTGGTCACGATGTACACTTCAGCACCAGCCTTCTGGAATTCCGCATAATTGTCAGCTGCATCTTCAACTTCGGTTGGGCAGTTGAAAGTGAACGCTGCTGGCATGAAAATCAACACAGACCATTTGCCTTTCAAAGACTCGTCAGTCACTTCGATAAATTTACCGTTGTGAAAAGCTTGCGCCTTGAATGGTTGTACTTGTGTGTTAATCAATGACATGTAGTTCTCCTTTATGATTTAGAACGTGGGTTAATTAAACAGACTTCATTAAATATTGCTGCATTTCAACAGCGAATGAGTGCATTGTAGACACACACATTCAATATGTAAAATTGATTATTTTAATTTTATCAATAAATTATTTTTATCAAACTATACAGCCACCGTAACTTGTCCATGCCCTTCAAGGCCACGGTTATCCTGCCAGTTTACCGTAATCACATCGCCGACCTTGGCATCCTGTATATAAAAGGTGAAATAGGGATTGCGTGCAATCGCGGTGCCCGTCTGGGCATCTACAATCACCTGCCCATTCATCACCACTTGCATCAGTTGCATAAAGTGCGCGGGCATTAACTGGCCATCTTCATTTTTGCTACGACCCGTACGCATGGGATGCACAATAATGATTTTAAGTTCAGTGACATGGTTCCCCAGCGGGCTGCTCTCCAGCATGCGGGCTCGCATTTTCATGCTACTGGCAAACGGCTCTTCACGTTCGCTGCTGGCACAACCATCTTCGAGCACGATCACCTGACGCCGCTGCTGCACAAACTGGCCACTCCCCTGTTCTGCCAACGCGATCACCTCCCCCGATTGCGCGAGCTTGACGCGTGTCACCAGCCTCGGCAATACCTGCTTGCCTAACTCAAAACTCGCAATCAAGGGAGTGGGATTGGCATCTGCCAGCAAGCGCAAACTACGCAGTTTGCCCGCCGCCTGCGTGCTGCTCAGCTCAATTTGCACCACGGCGCCGTTTTCAGCTTTTTGCGGTGCGTCAATACTGAGATCACTGGCGACAGGCACCGCGGTGGCTTTGAGCGCAGCCAACACTTGTGCCGTTTGCTTGGCCTCAAAGGCAGAAGCAAACCAGGTGGCCGCTTGCACTTTGCGGGCGATGATCCACAATGGTAGCGCTGCCAGCAGCACACTGTTTTTTAACCAGCGACGTCTGTCCATCCTGCCCTCCTATCCATTTTTGTCATCCCCTTGTTCCAGCTTGAGCTGCACCCTGAGCGCTTTCAATCTGGCCTCGACTTTGGATTGCAGGTAAAAATCGCCATCCTTGGCCTTGCTGGCAATTTCAAACTGCTCAATCGCCCGCGGCAAATCATACTTGCGCACATAAGACTCCCCTAGCGCCTGATGCCGCAACATCTGTTTGTCCTGGCCCTGATATGCGGCAGCCAGCCAGTCATACAGTTTTGGGTCCTCAGGGAAGGCCTCAAGCTGTTTCTGGATAAAACTGACTGCCGGCGCCCACTGATTGCTGCGGATCAATAACTCAGCCTCGCCTTGCGCCAGCGCACGATGTTGCGGATATTGCTGCAAGCCCTGAACAAAACGGTTTTGCGCCTGTGCCACCTGCCCCGACTTGGCCAGGGTCAAGCCTTGCAGGGTCACCAGATAAGGGCTGGAAAGGCCATGCTTAACCAGCCAGTCGACCTCGGCCTGTGCTTTTTGCGGCTGATTGACACGCAGCCAGGCGTAAGCCAGGCCATAGTGTTCAGCCAGCTCATTCTGGTAGCGGCCCTCGTTAATATTGTTCTGAAACTCTTCTACCATTTGCTGGGGCGCGCCTTGAAAAGCCCGGATTTTTGCCCGCATCATAAAAAAGGGCAGACTTTCATTCACCTGCTTATAAGGCAGGTTTTGTACACGGTTGCCTATATCGGCAATCCGCTCGCTGGTCAGCGGGTGGGTACGCAAATAGCTGGGCATATTGCCATCCGAAAAGCGCGTCGCCCGCTGCATGGTGGTAAAAAAGGCCGGCATGGCGCGCACATCAAAGCCTGCATCCTGCAAAATGGTCAAGCCGACCCGATCTGCTTCGCGCTCGTGCTCACGCGTGTAATCCAGCTGCTTTTGTATCCCGGCAGCAGAGGCCGCAGTCATCGCGCCCATGCCCACTTGCGGGTTAGAGCGTGCCACCAGCAATGCCAGGGCCGTCGCAGCGATATTTTTGAACATATCGTACTTTTGAGAGGCAAGCATACGCGCCAGGTGATGCTGCGTGACATGGCCGATTTCGTGCCCCAGCACACTGGCCAACTCAGACTCACTGTTGGCCGCAATGAATAAACCGGTATGGACGCCAATGACCCCGCCCGGCATGGCAAAAGCGTTAATCGACTTGTCCTGTACCACAAAAAAATAAAACTTTTGAGCGCGGTCCGGGCTACTTGCCCCCAGCCGCGTGCCCAGTGCCTGCAGGTAATCAGTCACCTCGGCATCATCGAACACATCTTCATCGGTAGCGACTTGCTTTAAAATCTGGTGCGCAATTTTTTCTTCATCGCGCAATGACAATACGGTTTGTGAGGCGTCACCCAACTCAGGCAGCTGGTTAGATGAATCGGCAGGCAGGGTGACATCCAGATCACCAGGCTCATAAGGCTTGCCAGAAAAAATACCAGTCGAGTTATTCGCCAACAAGGACGCCTCGGGCACAATGAACAGTGCGCACAAACACAACCCGCGCAACAGCCGCGCCCAACGTGTACGCAGATTGCCAGATTGAAATGCCATGTGGAGTGGTTTAAAACGCATGTGCCCTGTGCTAAAGACCCAAACTTGTTATGATAACGACTTCACTGCCCGAGTTCATCCTTTTTCACTCGCACTGATTTCACTAGAACTGAGCTCAAGACCACTTATGTCAACTGCCAACAACGGACTCACCCACTTTAACGCCCAAGGCCATGCCCATATGGTCGATATCGGTGACAAAGCACACACCAAACGCATCGCCATCGCTGAAGGCAAGATTCAAATGCAGGCAGCCACGCTGCAAACCATCCTGCAAGGCACCGCCAAAAAAGGCGACGTCCTCGGCATTGCCCGCATTGCCGCGATCCAGGCCAGCAAAAAAACCAGCGATCTCATACCGCTCTGCCACCCGCTTAGCCTAAGCCGCGTAGATGTCAGTTTTATGGCGAATGAAACGCAACACAGTATTACTTGCCGAGTGCAATGTGAGACCACCGGGCAAACCGGGGTGGAAATGGAAGCCTTGACTGCTGTACAGGTTGGCCTGTTAACGATTTACGATATGTGCAAAGCCATTGATAGAGGCATGACAATACAAAGTGTTCGGGTGCTCGAGAAGCATGGTGGGAAAAGTGGGGATTGGCTGGCGGACTAAGCAACACAAGTTACCACACTAAACATTTCCTTTCGCCTCTCGTCAAGTTACTTTCTGTTGCTTTCCCCACAGAAAGTCACCACAACTAACGCAGTGTTGCGGCGAAGGCTAACCTTTAGGTTAAGCCACGCAGTGGCGACCGAAGCCAAAGAAGAGGGCACCCAGCCATCACGGCCTCACTGTTGCCTTGCATTGTTGGCTACGGTTGCTATGCTTAACATCGCTACGCGAGTTAGCCTACACCGTAACAGACTGCTTTGCAGTCTTAGTGATCAACAAGTAAGCGGTCACGAACCTCGCCTTAGCATCTTTGCCGCGGAGCTCAGACAGTCGCTCCCTTCTTCCTTACTTTGTTTCCGCTACTCAGCGCGATGGGATTTATCCCGTCAAAGTCACACTGTTGAAATTTGGACCGTTCAAAAAGTAATTCTTTTTTAATTCATGGACGCTTGCAGTTGCATGGTTTTCGGGGGGCCCATCTGACGCACCAAGCAACGCATGGTTGGCGGGAGTACTCGGCCATCGGCTGTCCGAGATCCGCAGTGGCTTGCGTCTTGTGCAAGCCGCCAGGGCAAGTTTCGATGGCCGCTCGGCAAGCCGAGTAGCACAGCAAACAAGCGGAAGCTGGGGTGCACTTTTTTCTGCTTACTTTATCTTTGAGTGCAAGCAAAGAAAAGTAACTCGCCTAAAGGCGAAAAGGAAAGTTGGTTAGTATGCCGAAGCAGACCCACTGTTACCAAAAAGTTAAAGAATTACCTTCTTTACTTAAGCCAACAATGCCGCAATCCGCCGCGCACATTCTGGCGCCATGGTGACGCCATAGCGAAAATGACCGGTATTCAAATACAGATTTTCAATGTTTGGATGACGGCCTATCGTCGGGATATTGTGCGGCGTGCCGGGGCGCAAGCCACTCCAGTGTTTGATCACTGATTGCCCTCGCAGGGCTGGCAGAATCGCCTCGGCTTTTTGCAGCATTTCAAGACGCATGCTTTCAGTCACCCCGGTATCAAAACCGACATCTTCCAGACTACTGCCGGCTAGTAAGTGACCATCCCGACGTTGCAGCATGTAAAAACCTTCACGGTAAATAATATGCGGTAGCAGGCCAGGGGACATCTGATACAACAGCATTTGCCCGCGCATGGGCTTGATCTCCAGACTCAGCGCGGTTTGTTTGAGTAGCTCAAAACTCCAGGCGCCGGAGGTGACGACAAAATGGTCGGCAGACAAGGTTTCGCCTGTTGTGGTTTGCCAGGTGTGGATGGCGGAGGCGCCCTCTTGCAAGGGCATGAGTTGTGTTTGTTCGCGCAGAGTGACGCCATGCTTGATCAACCAGGCTTTGAGCGATTGTAGCAGGCGCGGGTTACGGATTTGCACCACTTCTGGAATCAGCAGGTTATCTCCTTGCAACTCTGCTTGCAGTCCATAGCGCTGGCACCAGTCCAGGGCTGCTTGCTGGTCAAACGGTGGCTGGATCAGCATGCCGCTACGCGTGCATTCGGGGTCTATACCGGTTTCGGCAAAGAGCTCCGCACTGACGGCTGGATAGGCGCGCGCACCAGCCAGCGCCAGCTCGTTGACAATCTCCTGATAAAACCAGGGCAACAGCGGAAAAGCGATGCCCGCCCCAGCCCACGAAGATTCGCCTGATGTTTGGGCCGCGACGATATTGCGCTCAACCAGCGTGACGGTGTGCCCTTGTTTCTTTAACTGCATGGCAGTGAGGCAGCCTACGATGCCACCGCCGACCACGACCACTGAAGTGTTTGCCATAAGACCCGGTATTTAAAATGAAAAAGCCTGAGGCCCCGAGCTGCAACAGTCAGGGCCTCAGGCCTCTATTGTCTTACGGTTTACGGCCAGAAATCAAATAGACTTCCATCGCGATGAGGGCGGCATTGCTGCCGAGCAGGACCAGAATATCGCCTTCGTTGAGAATAATATCCGGTCTGGGTGCAATCGGTTCTGGCATATTGGTGCGCCGGAGCTGTTTGACCTCGACCGCAAAATCCTCAAACGGGATATGGTCCAAGCGCAAACCATGCGCATAAAAGTTTTTATACATCTCGACCGAATGCAGTTGTGGCAGGGCGGCGGTGGTCGTATCCGCATCGCTCACGCCACGGAAGTAACCTTTGAACATTTTGTACCGCTCTTCGCGGAACAGACGGATACGTTTGACCACGCGGTTAAGCGGAATCCCCAGCGTGACCAGTGCATGCGAGGCCAGCATGAGGCTACCCTCCAGAATTTCCGGCACCACTTCTGCCGCCCCGGCATCTCGCAGCAAATCCATTTCACTGTCATCATGGGTGCGCACAATCACGGGCAAGGTTGGATATTTTTCCTGGATTACATGCAGCACCTTCATGGTGCCACGCGTTTCGGCATAGCTGACAATCACCGCTTTGGCCCTGGCCAGCCCGGCCGCCTCAAGCACAGAGCGGCGGCCTGCATCGCCGTAAATCACATTTTCACCGGCGGCGGCGGCTTCCTGAACGCGGCTGGCATCCATATCCAGTGCCACATAGGGGATATTTTCTTCGCGCAAAAAGCGGCCCAGATACTGGCCACTGCGACCATAGCCGCAGATGATGACATGATCGCGCAAATCGAGGCTGTGCTCCTGAATAGTCTCCACCACCTTGTAGCTATTACGCGTATAACTCTTGACCAGTTTGCGCGCAATCCTGCCGTTATATTGAATAATGAACGGCGCCACTAGCATAGAAAGAACTGCCACGGACAGCACCAGCTGTAGGGACTCGCCGTCAATCAAATGCGTTTGCAAGCCCAGGGCCAGCACCACAAAACTGAACTCCCCCGCCTGGCCAAGAATAATGCCGGTACGGACACCCACGCCCATCTCAAAGCCATACAACTTGGTTAAAAAGGCAATCAGGCCAATCTTGAACACCAGGAACAGGGCTAACAGGAAAACAATCAATACAATATGATTGATCAATACGGAAACGTCGAGCAGCATGCCGACGCTGATAAAAAACAGACCCAGCAAGATATCGCGGAAAGGCGCAATATCTGATTCAACCTGATAACGGTATTTGGTCTCGGAAATCAGCATCCCGGCGACAAAGGCCCCCAGCGCAAAGGACAAGCCGACATAGTTGGTGGCTGCCGCCATCAGCAGGGTGACCATCAGCACATTGAGCACAAACAACTCGCGTGAGCGCTGTTTGGCCACCAGCTCAAACCAGAAGTTAAGGATGTTTTTCCCGAACTTGAACAGTAAAAACAGCAGTACAGACGACTTGAACAGCGTCAGCCCCAACACATCCAGCCAATTGTCGCTATGCGAGCCTAGCGTCTGGATCAACACCAGAATCGGAATCACGGCCAGATCCTGGAAAAGCAGCACGCCGATACTGAGACGACCATGTCTGGAGTTAAGGTCTACACGCTCCATCAGAATTTTGGACACAATCGCGGTCGAGGACATGGTGATGGCCGCACCAATGATAAAAGCAGAAGTCAGGCTGAGCCCGGCCACTTTGCCCAGTACCAGACTAGCCAGCAAGGTCAGCACGACCTGTCCGCCCCCTAGCCCGAACAGCGTTTTTCGCATGGCATACAGCTTAGGCAGACTAAACTCGAGACCGATGCTAAACATCAAAAACACGATACCAAACTCGGCCACCTGGCGACCGGACTCTTCGTCCTCCAGCAAGCCCAGGGCGTGCGGGCCCAGCACGATGCCGATGACAAAATAGGCCAGCATGGCAGGCAAGCCGAGGATGCGGAACAAGCCCACGGCGAAGACCGAGCTGGTCAGCAGTAATAAAAGATGTATCAGGGAATCAAACATGCAAAGCTCTAACGCATTTATACCAAGCCGGTCAAACAGGGGTTTGATCGCCATCAGCCAGCGCTGAAGGGTCAAGGTCTATTATGAAACGCAATTGTTTCAGGATGATGCATCGTGCCACAAAACTTTGTTTTATGCAAAAAATGTGCCTGAGAATAAAAAAACCGTAAAAAAAGGGTGTTTTACTTTATTGTCAGGCAACTCGCTTGTTATACTTACCCGCCATGATGACAGCAAATTCCGGCATCCATCTTGTTAAAACACCCGATATCGTGTCGCGCGCACGAGGGGTGTTGTTGCACGAAGCCGATGAGATCAGGCATCTGGCAGACCGCATTGGCTCGGCTTTTGAGGCCGCCGTCCATATGATTCTGGCCTGCAAGGGCCGGGTGGTGGTCACGGGCATGGGCAAATCCGGCCATATCGGCGGCAAAATTGCGGCCACCTTGGCCAGTACCGGCACACCGGCGTTTTTCATGCACCCGGCCGAGGCCAGCCACGGCGACTTGGGCATGATTACGGCAGAAGATGTGGTGATCGCGCTGTCCAACTCTGGCGAGAGTGATGAAATTATTAATATTTTGCCGGCGATCCGCCGCATAGGTGCTCGGGTGTTGAGCATCACGGGCAGCGAAGACTCCACCTTGTCACGTGAGTCGGAAGTGCATTTGAGTGCTGCCGTGAGCCATGAGGCTTGCCCACTCGGCTTGGCTCCCACAGCCAGCACGACAGCGGCCTTGGCCCTTGGCGATGCCTTAGCACTCTGCGTGCTCGATTTGCGAGAGTTCACTGCCGAAGACTTCGCCCGTTCGCATCCCGGTGGCAGCTTGGGCAGACGGCTACTGGTGCGCATCAAGGATGTCATGCGTACCGGCGCGGCCGTGCCCCAAATTGATCAACACGCCTCCATTCAGGAAGCCATCACGCAAATTTCACTCAAGGGCATGGGCTTCACGGCTATTGTGGACCACGCGCAACGCCCAATAGGCATTTTTACCGATGGCGATTTGCGCCGCTTGTTTATGCAGGGCAAGAACAATCCACAGGCATCCATTGATACCGTGATGAACAAACAGCCGTATTTGCTGGAGACGAATCAGATGGCGGTTGAAGCAGTTAACATGATGGAGCAGCACAAAATAAATGGCTTTTTGGCAGTAGATGCCCAAGGGCAGTTGGTAGGGGCATTCAATATGCATGACTTATTGAAAGCCAAAGTCGTTTAGCTTAAACAGGCATTAGAATTCAGGCATGCTTAAACACCCCATTTTGTTGCCGATTGCGTTAATGCTGTTGCTGGCGCTGCTGACCTTCTGGATTAACCAGAATGTACAAGAGCAAGCACTCAAAATGAACATACTTAATCGCCAAGCGCCGGACTACATGTTGTACAACTTTGTGAGTACCCGCACGGATGCGTCCGGCAATACCAAATATGTGCTGGCGGCTGCAAAAATGCGCCACTTTCCTGCCAATGACTATGCAGAATTGCAGCGGCCACGCTTTACCCAGTTTGGCCTGAACAAGCCTTACACGCAAATTTATGGTCAGCAAGGACGTGTTTCCGCCAATGGTAAACTGGTGGAGTTTAGCAATCAGGTCAAGGTGATCCGCCAAGCCTCTGCCACCAAGCCAGAAACACAAATGCAAACCGAGCGGCTTTGGCTGGAGCCGGATACCGAGGTGGCACACACAGACCAGCCGGTGATCATCCGCCAAAAACCGGCGACAGTGATTACAGGCACGGGCATGCGTTTTGATAACCGGGCTGATACCATGCAATTGTTTAACCGGGTGCATGTGCATTATGAGCGTCCACCCGTCGCCAGCAATTTGGCAAGCCCGGCCCAGGCGTCAAACACAGAACGCCAATGACCGTTGATTATGGAGAAATGAGTTGAACACGCACAAGCCCTTATTTTTAGCGATCTGCATGAGCGTATGGGCGCTATTGTCCATGCCGCTGAGTGTGCTAGCCGAAGAATCTGACCGAGATCAACCGATAGAGCTTGAAGCGGATACCGTGACCGTGAACGATGCTAAAAAAATCAGTATCTACACGGGCAACGTGATTCTTAATCAGGGCACTTTGCAAATCAAGGCGGACAAAATGATCGTACGCGAGGATCAGGACGGCTTTCAACATAGCACCTGTACCGGCAACCCCACCACGTTCAAACAAAAACGTACCGGTAAAGACGAGTGGATGCAAGGCAGTGGTCAACGTATCGAATACAACGCCCGCATGGATAAAGTGCAACTGTATACCAATGCCTGGGTTAAACGTGGTGAAGACATCGTGACCGGGGACTATATCAGCTACGACGCTAACGCCGAGTATGCCGAGGTGATTGGCGGCACCAAAGCCAACCCGAACGGGACGGCTGGCAGCCGCGTCAAGGCCACCATACAGCCTAAAAATAAAACCACACCGCCTGTCATTGACAACAAGCCAACCTCTCAACAGGGGTTACGGATGAATCGCTCCTTGCAACTCAAGGTCGAACCTGCCCCTGCCGAAAACACTGGTGAGCAAGGCAAAGAGTAAGCATAAAGATGGAAACCATGGCAGCAGATCAGAACCATTTGCAGGTTAACCGCCTGAAAAAAACCTATCAGGGCCGTACCGTCGTCAAAAACACGACGCTTGAGTTACGCAGTGGCGAAGTGATCGGCTTGCTGGGTCCCAACGGGGCAGGCAAAACCACCAGCTTTTACATGATTGTCGGGTTGGTTGCGCTGGATGAAGGCAACATTACGCTGAATGGCGCCGACGTGAGCCGCGCGCCCATGCATGAGCGCGCGCGCATGGGCTTGGCTTATCTGCCCCAAGAAGCATCCATTTTCCGCAAGCTCAGCGTAACCGACAACATCCTCGCCATTCTTGAAACCCGTCCCTATACGGAAGAGCAACGTGAGGCGAGGCTTGAATCCTTGCTGGATCAATTGCATATCCAGCACATCCGCAACAGTCAGGCCGTCAGCTTGTCTGGTGGCGAACGTCGACGCGTTGAAATTGCGCGCTGCCTGGCCACTGACCCTAAATTTATTTTGCTGGATGAACCGTTCGCCGGGATTGATCCGATTGCGGTGATCGAAATCCAGAAAATCATCCGCTACCTGAGCAGTCAGAATATTGGTATTTTAATCACCGACCACAATGTGCGCGAAACGCTGGATATCTGTGACCGCGCTTATATTGTCAATGAAGGCGCTGTGTTTGCAGCAGGCACGCCCGATGAAATCATTCAGAATGAAGGTGTGCGTGAAGTGTATCTGGGCAAGAATTTTAGGCTGTAATCCGTCATGAAACAGAACCTGCAATTACGTATTTCGCAAAATCTGGCGCTGACGCCGCAGCTGCAGCAATCGATCCGTTTGCTGCAACTTTCCACGCTGGAACTGAACCAGGAACTGGAAACCATCCTGCAGGAAAACCCGTTACTGGAAATGTCAGACGGTGAAGAAGGCGAGTTTGAAGATAACACACCGCCTCCCCCCACTGTAGAAGCTGAGCCGACAGATGCCAGCTCGTTTGACATGGCAACGCAGCAAGAGATCACCGCACCGGCAGAAAGTCTGCGTGAAGACTTGCACGATGAGCTGGGCGGGAGCGAGAGCGACCTGCCCAATTTAAACGAGGAATTCACGCCGCCAGAGTTTGAAGATGATTATGAAGAGTTTGGCAGCACCAGCAACTGGGACGAAGCCGGACGCAATCATCAGGAAGACGAAGACAGTGACTTTTCCAGACAGGAAACCACCAGCATCAGTTTGCGCGAGCATCTGATTGATCAGATACAACTGGCACATTTATCGCAACGTGACATGAGCCTGGTCAAACTGCTACTGGATAGCATCACTGATGATGGCTATCTGGAGCAAGATCTGCAGGAGATTGTGGAGCACTTGCCACTCGAACTTGAGGTCGAGCTGCTGGAACTGGAAACCGCCCTCAAGCTGATCCAGAATCTGGACCCTGTAGGCGTAGGTGCGCGCGATTTACGCGAGTGCCTGCTCTTGCAACTGACGCGTTTGCCGCAAGAAACGCCACACTTGCAAACCGCCATTGCCATTGCCAAAGACCACCTGGCGCTGCTTGCCAACAAAGACTTTGTCAAACTGCGCAAGGTGCTTGGTTGCGATGAAGCGGTACTCAAGGCGGCGCAGCACCTGATCCGCCAGCAAAACCCCAGACCCGGCAGCGAGTTTTCCAGCTTTAGTCACGATCACTTTATCCAGCACGATGTGGTGGTTAAAAAAATCAAGGGCATTTGGGTCGCCTCTTTAAATGATGGCGTGATCCCCAAACTGCGCATCAACCAGATGTATGCGGACATCCTCAAGCGCAACCGCGAGAGTTCAGGCCAATACCTGCAAAGCCAGATGCAGGAAGCCAAGTGGATGATTAAAAATATCCAGCAGCGCTTCTCGACCATTTTGCGCGTGTCACAAGCCATTGTAGATCGCCAGCGCAACTTCTTTGAACATGGTGAAATTGCCATGCGGCCACTGGTGCTTCGTGAAATCGCCGAAGAACTCGACTTGCATGAAAGCACAGTTTCCCGCGTCACCACACATAAGTATATGCTCACACCGCGTGGCGTCTATGAACTCAAATACTTCTTTGGCAGCTCGGTGGCCACAGATGCAGGCGGCTCCTGCTCTGCCACCGCTATCCGCGCCTTGATCAAGCAAATGGTGGCCGAAGAAAACCCGAAAAAGCCTTTGTCGGACAACCAGATCACCGACACACTGGCACAACAAGGTATCGTCGTTGCCCGCCGTACCATAGCCAAATATCGCGAGTCCCTGAATATTCCTCCCGCGAACTTGCGCAAAACGCTCTAAACAAAAAAGGCCGCAGATGCGGCCTTTTTTGTTTCTCAGCTCAAATCACCTGATTGTGATCTTGGCAAATTTACGTTTACCCACCTGTGCGATCACTGTCACACCTTTTGTCAAAGGCAGATTCTTATCATCCACCTTGACGCTGTCGAGCTTGACGCCGCCTTGCTGCACTGCGCGCATGGCTTCACTGGTGCTTTCGACCAGGCCCGCCTGTTTCAACAATTGGCTAATGCCGATGCTCTCGCCTTCAATGGTCACTTCAACTTCGGGCACGTCATCCGGGATGCCGCCTTTGGCACGGGTCTGGAAGTCCTGCAAGGCTTTTTCAGCCGCGGCTTGACCATGGAAACGCGCCACAATTTCTTGGGCAAAGCCGACCTTGATATTGCGGGGATTTTCACCGCTGGCGACTTGCGCCTTCCATTCGGCAATGGTTTCCAGCGTCGCAAAAGACAGCAAATCAATATAGCGCCACATCAGTTCATCTGAAATCGACATGATCTTGGCAAAAATAGTCTCTGGCGCCTCGCTAATGCCAATGTAGTTACCGAGTGATTTAGACATTTTATTGACGCCATCCAACCCTTCCAGCAACGGCATCATCAGCACACATTGCTGCGACTGGCCGGCCTGCTTTTGCAACTCACGCCCCATGAGCAGGTTAAACTTCTGGTCGGTACCACCGAGCTCAAGATCCGCTTGCAGGGCGACCGAATCATATCCTTGCAGTAACGGGTACAGAAACTCGTGAATCGCAATCGGTTGATTACCCTTGAAGCGTTTGGAGAAGTCATCGCGCTCCAGCATGCGGGCCACGGTATGGCTGGCAGCCAGTTTAATCATCCCCGCCGCGCCAAGTTCACTTAACCAGTTGGAGTTAAAGACAATCTCGGTTTTGGTGGGATCCAGAATTTTGAAGACTTGTGCAGCATAGGTATCGGCGTTGGCCTTGACCTGCTCCACGGTTAAGGGTGGACGGGTGGCGCTTTTGCCAGTCGGGTCACCAATCATGCCGGTAAAGTCACCGATCAGGAATAAAATCTGATGGCCCAGGTCCTGCAACTGGCGCAATTTATTAATGAGGACGGTATGACCCAGGTGCAAGTCGGGCGCGGTAGGGTCAAAGCCTGCTTTCACACGTAACGGCTTGCCTGTTTTCAGTTTCTCGACCAGCTCCTGCTCTATCAGTAACTCATCTGCGCCACGCTTGATAATGGCCAACGCCTTGGCAATTTCTGGGCTCAATGCTGGCACTTCAGATGAGGGTTGTTTGGTATCGGTCATGCGGGTATCCGTCAAATACAACGATGCGCACTGATGGCACCGTCTCAAATAAGTAAAACAGCTATTTTAACGTAATCCCATGCATTTCTGTAAGCGCGGCTGGAGCAGTGTTAAAATGACACCCATGCAAGTTTCTGCCGATCGCTCCCAGCCACGTTTGTTTATTGGACTGATGTCCGGTACCAGCCTGGACGGGGTGGATGCCGTGCTCACCTCGCAACGGGGCGAGCAACTGACACAAACGGCCACCTATTTTCTGCCCTACCCTGACGCGCTTAAACAGCGTCTACTGGCCTTGCACACGCCCGCCAATAACGAGTTACACGAGGCCGCAGTGGTTGCTAACCAGCTCGCAGAACTCTACGCGCAAGCCGTCAAGCAACTGCTTAAGCTCGCCGACATCCGTGCCGAGGCCGTGACAGCCATCGGTTGCCATGGCCAGACCATCCGGCACTGTCCGACACTGGCATACACTATACAATTGGGCAACCATGCCCGCTTGGCAGAATTAACAGGGATCACGGTCATTGGCGACTTCAGAAGTCGCGATATTGCCGCTGGCGGCCAAGGTGCACCGTTAGTGCCGGCCTTTCACCAGGCGGTGTTTACGAGTGCAGACAGGCATCGCGTCATCATTAATATCGGCGGCATTGCCAACTTGAGTGATCTGCCAGCACACGGACAAGTCACAGGCTTTGACTCGGGACCCGGCAACCTGCTCATGGATGCCTGGACGCAGCAACACACAGGCCAGCCCTATGATGCGGGCGGGCACTGGGCAGCTGGCGGGAAAATTAATCCAGACTTGCTCAATGCCATGCTGGCCGATCCTTATTTTGCACTGGCCACACCTAAAAGTACGGGACGCGACCTGTTTAACGACACCTGGTTAATGCAACTGCTGCCTCAGTACCCCGACAGTGCACAAAATGTGGCGCGTACTTTGCTTGAGTTAACAGCAGTGAGCATCACCGATGCGCTGACGCGATTCTGCCCAGGGGCTCAGGAAGTCTACGTCTGTGGGGGTGGTGCACATAATCTGGCCTTGCTGAATAGACTGCAGGCACTGTCTGGCCAGTCCATACAGCTGACGGATCAATTGGGCGTTGGCGTGGACTGGGTGGAAGCGGTCGCCTTTGCCTGGCTGGCGCAACGCTGTGTAGATCATTTGCCAGGCAATTTGGCCGCGGTCACCGGCGCGGCGGGGCCACGCATTCTGGGTGCCGTTTACCCCAACTAAGCACCGGCAACGACGCGTAGCAATGATTCCCAAAAGCAGTGCAAACGCACCAGTGACTTGATTACATCTGGTGCAGGCTTTTGATTGTTTTTTTAACTTTTCCGCGACAGTCACCGCACAAGCGGTGATAAAACAAAACGATTGCGTATAATTTAACCAACTTGATTAAAGACTGAGTACGTTATGGCTACCAAGGCGACCATTACATTTGACAACGATAGTAGCGCAATTGAGCTACCGGTACTAAAAGGCTCACTGGGCACGGATGTGATTGATATCCGCAGCTTGGGCAAACATGGTTATTTCACGTTTGATCCTGGCTTCATGTCTACCGCATCGTGTACATCTGGCATTACCTTTATTGATGGTGAAAAAGGGCTGCTTTACTACCGTGGCTATCCGATTGAGCAACTGGCCGAGAACTGTGACTTCCTTGAGGTCTCGCACCTGTTGCTGCACGGCGAACTGCCGGATAACAATCAACGTGAGGAGTTCGTGAGCACCATCAGCGAACACACCATGTTGCACGACCAGATGAGCAATGTATTTCGTGGGTTCCGCCGCGATGCGCACCCGATGGCGGTCATGATCGCGGTCGTAGGCGCCATGGCGGCTTTCTATCCAGACAACAACAATGTGTCCGACCCGGAATCACGTAAAGTGGCTGCCATGCGCCTGCTGGCCAAAGTTCCCACCATTGCCGCCTGGAGCTATAAGTACAACATCGGCCAGCCATTCATGTATCCCAAAAACAAATTGGGCTACGCCGAAAACTTTATGCACATGATGTTCGCCACGCCCTGTGAAGACTATGTGCCCAACCCGATTCTGGCCCGTGCGTTTGAGCGGATTCTGATTCTGCACGCAGATCACGAGCAAAACGCTTCTACCTCTACCGTGCGTCTGGTCGGCTCCAGCGGCGCCAACCCGTTTGCCTGCATCGCAGCCGGCATCGCCTCGCTATGGGGCCCCTCACACGGTGGCGCCAACGAAGCCACACTTAACATGCTGGAAGAAATCGGCGACGTCAGCCGCATCGGCGAATTTATCAAACGCGCCAAAGACAAAACCGACAGCTTCCGCCTGATGGGCTTTGGTCACCGCGTTTATCGCAACATGGACCCCCGCGCTTCTATCATGCGCAAAACCTGCCATGAAGTGCTCAATGAACTGGGCCTGCACGATGACCCGATGTTCAAACTGGCAATGGAACTGGAAAAAATTGCGCTTGAGGACGAATACTTCGTTTCGCGCAAACTGTATCCAAACGTGGACTTCTACAGCGGCATCGTCATGCGCGCCATGGGCATCCCCAATTCGATGTTTACGGCGATTTTTGCCCTGGCCCGCACTGCAGGCTGGATTTCACAATGGTGTGAAATGAACGCCGACCCCGAACAGAAAATTGGCCGTCCTCGCCAGTTGTATGTGGGGTCTGAGCGTCGGGAATTCGTACCATTGCATCAGCGTTAACATAGCAACACACAATAAAAACGCCGGATTTCTCCGGCGTTTTTATTTTAGGATTATGCTCGTTGCACCTCGAAACGATCTACATGCCCCGGAGAGAATGCAGCGATCACTGCCTCAAACACGCGGCTCGCCTTGTCTGAATTGTCCTCTTGATAGTTGCAGACAAACACATCCAAAGTCACATAACGCGACTCCGGCCACGTGTGTATCGTCAAGTGGGACTCCGCAAGGACCAGCGCACCAGTCACACCCTGCCCCTGACCAAAGTCATAGAAGCTCTCGCCTACAATAGTCAATCCTGCATCACTGACCACTTTTCGGCAAAAGTGCCGACAGTCGTCTACACGGGTCATCAAGGTCAACCCTGGATCCACCTCATGTAAATTGGCCATCAAGTGTAATCCACTATGCGCGAATCTTTTCATAAACGAACTGAAGCAATACAACGATCACTATTTTGAAGTATATTTACAATAATTGGTCGATTCGCATTGTATAGTAATTTTGCGTTAACCATGTCCAGTCAAATAAAAACAAACAGGGAGCCAGAGTGGGTATTTTTGACTTTGTAAAAAAACAATTTGTTGATGTCATCCAGTGGGCGGAAGAGGGTCATGGTGTACTCGCTTATCGTTACCCCATGATGGATATGGAGATTCAGTACGGCGCCCAGTTAACCGTAAGGGACTCGCAAAGCGTATTGTTTGTGAACGAAGGTCAAATTGCCGACAGCTTTGGTCCTGGTTTGCATACCCTCAACACCAAAAACTTGCCGCTACTGACCAATTTGCAGCATTGGGACAAGCTATTCGAGTCCCCATTCAAGTCAGATGTGATTTTCTTTAGCCATCGTTTGCAACTTGACCGCAAATGGGGCACCCCCAATCCGATTACCCTGCGTGATCCAGAGTTTGGCATGGTCAGATTGCGGGCTTTTGGCATCTACAGCTACCGCCTGAGCGATACGGCTTTGTTTTATAAAGAGGTGTGCGGCACGCAAGGGGTCTACACCGTCGAAGAGCTGGATGGTCAACTACGTAATGTGATGATCGCTGAACTCACACAACTGTTTGCCAGTAGTAAACTCCCTTTTATTGATATGGCCGCCAACCAGGGCCAGCTGGCGCAAGCCTTGCATGCCCAAATGACGCCTGTATTTGCGCGTTACGGTCTGACTCTGGACAATCTTGCAGTGGAAAACATCTCGCTTCCGGAAGAGCTTCAGGCTGTGCTGGATAAACGTATCAGTATGAATATGGTGGGCGATTTGAATCGGTATACCCAATACCAAGTCGCTGATGCGATTCCGTTAGCCGCGCAAAATGAAGGTGGCATGGCAGGGGTAGGCGCGGGCATGGGCGCAGGGCTGGTGATGGCACAAAATATGGCCCAGGCGATGGCACAACCGGCTAACGCGGCCACGCCAACCGCCACACAGGACGAGATTATTACCACACTAGAGAAGCTGCATACCTTGGTCAGCAAGGGGGTGTTGACTCAAGCTGAGTTTGACGCCAAAAAGGCTGAGCTGCTGGGTCAAATTAAATAAAGCGTTGTTGCTGTGATACGGTATAGTCAGTGCCCGGCTTGCGGCGCCAAAGTCCACTTTCGTGCCAGCACGACGCTGTTGATGGTCTGTGAGTATTGCCAGAGCACGTTGCTACGCAACGATATTAATCTTGAAAATCTGGGCAAAATGGCCGAACTGCTGCCAGATCGCAGCTTGTTACAAATTGGCAGTAGTGGTATCTATCTGGGCGATGGCTTTACCGTGATCGGCCGCCTGCAGTTTCAACATGAAAGTGGCCTTTGGAACAGCTGGCATTTGCTATTTGATCATGGCAAGACCGGCTGGCTCTCTGAGGCTTCAGGCAATTACTCCCTGAGTTTTCAGGTCAATGAGGGACTTCCTGATCTTCCCCTTGAGCGCTTCGTTCCGGATTTAAGCGTACCGGTCAACGGCCAGCGCATGTCCGTGATTCGTGTTGAAACTGCCAAATGTATTGCCGGACAGGGCGAGCTATCAGCTGCAGTGCCAGTAGGCCATACCTTGCACTTTGTCGAACTGGCTGTTGCACAAACCTATGCCTCTCTTGAGTTTGATGGTGCGAACCCCACGCTTTATATGGGACAGGCAGTTGAGTTAACCGCGCTTCACCTGCAAAACCTGCGGGACCTTGAACAAAGCGCGATTCAGATTTCCAGCCGTCAGCTGCAATGCCCGGCCTGCGGCGGAAACCTGAACTTCCGGCTGCAACAAGCACTGACCATCACCTGCCCCCATTGCGCCACGGTCCTGGATTCCCGCAATGACAAACTGGCAATCCTGCTCAAACAATCCAACAAGCTGCGACAATTAAACCGATTACCGATTCCACTCGGGAGCATTGGCCGCTTTGAACGCGCAACGTTTACAGTAATAGGCTACTTGCGCCGCTCTACCAGAGCCTCGGGCTTATTACACTATTGGGAAGAGTATCTACTCCACCATCCCGGCTATGGTTTTCGCTGGCTGGTCTGTAGTCAAGGCCATTGGAACCTGCTTAAACCCATCCTCAAGGCGCCGTCTATCAGTAAAGGCTACACAGGGGACACCATCGCCATGCTGGAAGGCAAGACTTACCGCCACTTTGCCAACTACAAGGCAAAAATTGACTGGGTGGCGGGTGAGTTTTACTGGCGGATAAAGGTAGAAGACAGCGCCTCTCTGGAAGATTACATTGCGCCACCTTATTTACTGAGTAAAGAGTTGCAAGGTAAAGAAATCAACTGGAGCCAAGGGGAATACCTGCAGCCAGAACAAGTCAATGAGGCCTTTGAGGGCAACCTGCTGCTTACGCCGCCAAAGGGCGTGTTTGCCAATCAACCTTGTCCGTATGAACCATCGGTCGATGCCTGGTTAAAAAACACGCTACTCTTTGTTGTCCTAGTCATCGTACTGCAATGCTGGTTTGTATTTGAATCCCGTCAGGAAGTCGTATTTAGCAAGGTCATGGAAGTCAGCGCTGTAGACAGCAGCGACTGGTCAAACTATCGTACGCTTAATCCAGAGAGCGCAAACCTGGAAAGTGAGCCATTTGAGATCCATTCAAACCATGGCAATGTGGTGATTGATATTGATGGCAATCTGGACAATAGCTGGTTGTTCTCCAGTATCAGCCTGGTCAATCTGCAAAACGGGCTGACTTACAGCAGTAGTCGCGAAATCAGCGATTATTCTGGCTACGATGGGGGCGAATACTGGCGCGAGAACGATAGCCATACAGACGTGGTTTTTAGCGCGGTTCCACCAGGACGTTACCAATTACAGGTTGAAGCAGAAAGTGAGCGTAGCTATGGCAGCGTCAATGCCAGAAAAACCCAATACCTGCGTGTGATTGCCAATGTCCCGCTCTGGCAGAATTTCTGGTTTGTGCTGATTTTCTTGCTCATTGGCCCAGCGCTCTTTTACTATTTCAGGCACCATTTTGAGCAGCAACGCTGGGCTGAAAGCGATCACCCCATGAATAATACCTGACAGGATACATGCCATGTGGCTCAGAATTTATCAATTGACGGCGATGATGGCAATCGCCTACTTTTGCAAACTGCAATATGACGGTGAACCTTTTTGGCAAAGAGATGATGCCATGCATGTCACCCGCGGCGGTTCGCATGAAGCCAACCATAAGTAAACAAAAGGAAGCATTATGGATACACTGTTACTGACTAATCTGCAAAATTCGGTCATTTTTTCATTACTAGGTGTAGTGATTTTCTGGCTGTGTTTTGTCATCATCGACAAAATCACGCCTTACCAACTGTGGCGGGAAGTGGTAGAAAAAAATAATCTGGCACTGGCAATCATTGTAGCGGCCATGTGTATAGGCATCGCCATGATTATTGCCGCCGCCATTCATGGCTGATACGGGCACTTCAACAACCAATCAACTGAGCGTGCATGACAAGGTGCTACGGCAAGCGCTGTTTGCATCTGTGTTTATTATCGCGTCATGCGGACTGGTATATGAATTAGTTGCTGGCACCGTTTCCAGTTATCTGCTTGGCGACTCGGTCACGCAGTTTTCCACGGTCATCGGCGTCTATCTCTTTGCGATGGGCGCAGGTTCATGGGCGTCCAAATATATTCATCAACATCTGGTCAAACGATTTATAGAGCTGGAGTTGCTGGTCGGACTGACAGGTGGGTTTTCCGCAGTCATTTTGTTTCTAGCCTTTGCCCAGATTGGCTACAACGGTGGCCTCGCCTTTCATGCTATTTTATACATACTGGTATTTGTGATTGGCCTGCTGGTAGGGTTGGAGATCCCGCTGGTCATGCGCATTCTGGAAGCGTCACTGACCCTGAAAGAACTGGTTTCCAGAGTACTGACATTCGATTATCTGGGGGCATTGGCAGTCTCACTGGCTTTTCCATTGTTTCTGGTTCCCCATCTGGGATTAATGCGTACAAGCCTGGTGTTCGGACTCCTCAATGTTGCCGTTGCGGTCTGGGCCATCCAGTTATTTGGCCTGCAATTGCGACAACGTCGTCAATTGTTGATCGTTGCAGCCCTGTCCAGCACAGCACTGGTCGCTGGCCTGATCTTTGCAGAGCACCTGACCCGCTACAGCGAAGAAATGCTGTTTGAAGACCGCATTGTATTTTCAAAGTCGACACGTTATCAGCGTATGGTGCTGACACAATGGCGTGATGACACACGGTTGTTTTTAAACGGTAATTTACAATTTTCCTCCCGGGATGAATACCGTTACCATGAAGCGCTCATACACCCGGCTTTAAGTGCCGTCTTGCATCCTCGCAACGTGCTGGTGCTAGGTGGTGGAGATGGGCTCGCCTTGCGCGAGATTTTGAAATACCCCTCCATCGAGCAGGTGACGCTGGTCGATCTTGACCGGGAAATGACAGACACCTTTAAACATAACCTGCGATTAAGCCAACTCAACGCGCATGCTTTTGACTCACCCAAGGTTAAGGTCATTACGGCAGATGCATTTGTCTGGTTGGACCAGCAATCCGGTTTTTATGATTTCATCGTCGTCGACTTTCCTGACCCGACCAATTTTGCGCTGGGCAAACTCTACACGACCAGCTTTTACCAGCTGATTGCCGCCCATCTTTCGCAACACGGGCTGGCAGTGATTCAATCGACCTCACCCCTCTATGCCAGACAGTCGTTCTGGTGCATCGTTAACACCATTGCGAGTGCCGGATTGCATACCACGCCTTACCACACGCTAGTCCCGTCATTTGGCGAGTGGGGTTATGTGATTGCTAGTCACCAGTCCTATCAGCCACCCGCCCGGATTGAAATCAGTGGCTTGAAGTTTATTCAAGCCCAGACGCTGCCCAGCTTATTTTACTTTCCACCTGATATGCAAGCCGTTCCTGCCGAGATCAACCGCTTGAACAACCAGCACCTCGTGCATTACTACGAGCGCGAATGGAATCATCAGGGCCCCTAAGCCATGGATAGACGGACATTCTTGCTCAGCCTGGCTGCCAGCCCATTGCTCATGCAATGCCAGTCAAGGAAAAATCAAGCGTTTGGCGGGCAGCTATTAGGCCCAGACCATGTGGCCGGACATGCACTGACCAAAGGCGAGTTTCCACCCTACTCCCAGACACGTCGTAACCGGGTAGTCATCGTTGGTGGCGGGATCAGCGGGTTGAGCGCCGCTTGGTACCTGCAGAGTCAGGGCATGCACGATTTTGTCTTGCTAGAACTGGAGGAGAATACAGGTGGCAATGCGCGTAGTGGGCATAACCGCATCAGCGCCTACCCCTGGGGAGCGCACTATTTGCCCATCCCCAACCATGAAAACCATATGCTCAAGCAGTTCTTGGCTGAAACAGGGGCAATTGTCAGCGGGCATCACACACACAAACCGATTTATCACGAGCGTTATTTGTGTTTTGCACCGCAAGAGCGGCTGTTTATCCATGGCCAATGGCAAGAGGGTCTGCGTCCACACCATGGCTTGAGCAAAAACGAACTGGCCGAAATAGAAGCGTTTGAACAACAGATGCACACATTTCGTCTGGCACGGGGAAAGGATGGCAAACCGGCTTTCAGCATTCCTCTGATAGAATCATCACAGGATCCGCAATGGTTGGCGCTGGACCGGTTAAGCATGACAGATTACCTCTACCAGCAAGGCTGGCAAGGGCAAGCGCTTCACTGGTACGTCAATTACGCTTGTAGAGATGATTACGGCATGCCGGCCAGCCAGATTTCGGCTTGGGCCGGTATCCATTATTTTGCTGCACGCCGCGGCGAAGCCGCAAACGCTGAATTGGATCAAGTACTGACCTGGCCACAAGGCAACGCTTGGTTGGCTGAGCAACTGGCAAGCAAATCTTTGACCCAAATCCAATCACGGCAACTGGTACATGCCATCAGTCAAGAAAAACACGGCATCACAGTGGACGCTCTAGATCTAAACAGCCGACAGACTACCCGCTGGCAAGCCGACCATGTCATTTATGCCTCACCCGCCCATGTTCTGCCTTTTGTGTTACGCCAACACACTGATCTGACACAATCCGCACGTAATATTTCGCATGCTCCGTGGTTGGTCGCCAATATTAGCCTTTCTCATGCGTCTACCCTGCAGGGTAATCTCCCCGTCGCCTGGGATAATGTCATTTATGACCGCCCCGGATTGGGTTATGTGGTTGCCAACCACCAAACGCTACAACAACCCAGCGAATCAGTGATTACCTACTACCACGCACTGGCTCAGGCTGATTCAGTCCGTGCACGCAGAGAACTGTACTCGAAATCCTGGCAAAGTCTGCAGCAAAGCATTATGCAAGAGCTACACACGGCCCATCCCATGCTTGAAGAGGCCATCACACGCATGGACATCTGGCGGTGGGGCCATGCGATGACATTCCCCAAACCTGGTTTTTTAACAGATCATCATCGCCTGCGGCTAAACCAACAGCACGATAGATTGCATATTGCACACACCGATGCAGCTGGCATTTCAATTTTTGAAGAGGCCTTTGCACAAGGTGTACGTGCAGCAAGCCATTGTTTACATCGTCGTGCAAAATGAAAAAGCCGGGATTAACCCGGCTTTTAGGCGCACCAGTGAGTTAAACCGAGAACGAGCTACCGCAGCCACAAGTGGTGGTCGCATTCGGGTTACGAATGACAAATTGTGAGCCCTGCAGGCTATCGGTATAGTCGATTTCTGCGCCCATGAGATATTGCAGGCTCATCGGGTCAATCAACAAGGTCACGCCGTCCTTGTCCACCTGGGTATCGTCGTCGTTCACTTCTTCTTCAAAGGTAAAGCCATACTGAAAGCCGGAACAACCACCACCGCTCACAAACACACGCAGTTTCAGCTCTGGCGTACCTTCTTCATCAATCAGCTCTTTGACCTTTTTGGCAGCATTATCGGTAAATACCAAAGGACTAGGCATTTCAAGGGTGGCTTCTGTGGTCATCATAGACTCCTGTAAAATTCGTATTGAGTATATGGCGGTATTCCGCCGGATTTCAAGTGGCCGCGTTTAGCTGGCTTCTGTCGTTGATGTTTCTGTGGGGCTTGCTTCCGACTGCTCACCCAGATAAATCAGTTTTCCTTCAATCACGGCACCGGTGTGCATTTCGAGCGATTTGTAATACAGATCACCGATAATACGCGCCTTGCTTTGCAACTCGATAAAGACGGAAGACCTCACCGGCCCGCGTATCATACCGTTCAGTACAATTTTGGAAGCCTCGACACTGCCAGTCACGGCCCCGTTTTCACTGATAATCAGCGTACTGGGATGGGTTTGCTTTTCAATGACATTACCAACAATCAAGCCATCTACTCTTAAACCACCTGCAAACTGCATATTGCCATTTAACTGCGTTTCATGCCCGATCAGGGTATCAATGTGACTGTCAATTTGAACACTTTTCTTGAAAAACATGCGACTTCCTGTTCCGATATACTTAAATGGCAATCCTGATTGCGTCAGCGCTGCTCACACAGACTCAATGCTTGGTCATGTTTTTGTAAAACACCAGCTCCTCTTTGAGCTTGATATTTTCGTCCTGTTGCGCAGTCAGTGTTTTGGCCAGGTTGTTGCTCGTTGCCAATTCCACCTGTAACTCACGCTGGGAAGCGATCAGTTTCTTCTGCAACTCTATATTTTCCGTCGTGACCTGGCGCAGGCGATGCCGAATATTTTCACTATCATCATCATGCAAAACCCAGTAGGCCAATGCAAACCCAATTACCACATAGGAGACCGCCAATATCCCCTGAAAGTACCAGGGACGATGTGAGCGCACGGCCACCTGCTTGGCAGTCAGGCCAAAGTGATTCCTGAGTCTTCTGCGGATAGGCCTGATCATTATGGCAACAATGGCAATACTTGCAAACCAGTCTCAGGGGCCAGATTGAACATCAGGTTCATGTTCTGCACCGCCTGACCAGAGGCGCCTTTGACCAGGTTGTCCTGCACGACAATGATTGTGACATAATCATCCGCCTGTGGGTACACCGCCATCCTTAAAACATTCGATCCACGGACCGAGCGTGTCTCGGGAAGCGCACCGGCCGGCATCACATCGACAAAAGTCGACCCCTTGTAGCGTTGCTCATACACCTGCTGGATGGATGCCCGCGGCGCTTGCCTATTAAGTTTGACATGGAGCGTACTGAGCATGCCGCGTATCATCGGGATCAAATGCGGCACAAAGATGAGCTGGACAGCTTCATTGCCAGACAGTTTTTTGAGTTGTGCCAGAATCTCGGGATGATGCCTGTGCCCGGCCACACCATAGGCTCTGAGGTTATCACTCGCTTCAGAGAACAGCGTAGACACTTCTGCTTTTCTGCCGGCGCCGGAGACACCCGACTTCGCATCCGCGATAATTGGCACCGAGAAATCAATCCAGCCTTGCTCAAGTAAGGGTGCCAACCCCAGCAACACGGTGGTGGGGTAACACCCTGGATTACCAATCACTTGCGCCTGCTGCACCTCTTCGCCATATAGCTCTGGCAAGCCGTAGACGGCATCTTGCAAAATATCGGTACAGCTATGGGGGAGTTTGTACCATTTTTCAAAGACAGCGGCATCCTGCAACCGGAAGTCTGCAGCCAGATCAATCACCTTCACGCCAGCAGCCACCAGCGCAGGCGCTTGTGCCATGGCCACCCCATGGGGCGTGGCAAAGAACACCACATCACATTGAGTCAGATCAACGGTCGCTGGGTCACTAAAGGCAAGTTCAACGACGCCACGCAAACTGGGAAACATCTCTGCCACAGGCAGGCCTGCTTCACCCCGTGAAGTAATGACCTGCAATTGCACATTGGGATGACGCGCCAGCAAGCGCAATAACTCTACACCGGTATATCCTGTGCCGCCAACGATGCCTACCTTAATCTTTTCCATCTGCCTTACCCAGTTGAGGAGTTAAAACGCACACTGCATAAAAAGTTAATTAATATAAATGAAAAAGGCCGCCAATGCGACCTTTTTGCACAACAGGTTTGTAACAAACGTTGAAAAATTAACGTTTGGAGAACTGTTTCCGACGACGTGCTTTACGCAGACCGACTTTCTTACGTTCAACTTCACGTGCATCACGTGTTACGAAACCAGCGTGGGACAATGCGCTCTTCAGGGCAGCATCGTAGTCAATCAATGCACGGGTAATGCCGTGACGAACTGCACCAGCTTGACCGGATTCACCACCACCATGCACATTGACCAGAATGTCAAAGCTCGCAGTGTTGTTGGTCAATTCCAGAGGTTGACGCAAAATCATGCGAGAAGTCTCGCGTGAGAAGTACACGTCAGCTGGCTTGTCGTTTACAACGATATTGCCGCTACCGGACTTGATGAACACACGTGCCACTGAACTTTTGCGGCGGCCTGTGCCGTAGTTGTATTTACCGATCATGTTTTATCCTAATCGTCTTGAATTAGATGGTTAATGGTTGCGGTTGTTGCGCAGTATGTTCGTGCTTGTCACCCGCATACACTTTCATTTTTTTGATCATGGCATAGCCCAAAGGACCTTTTGGCAACATGCCTTTCACTGCTTTTTCCAATGCACGGCCTGGGAAACGGTCTTGCATTTTGGAGAATGAAGTGGTTGTAATACCGCCTGGATAACCAGAGTGACGGTGGTACAGCTTGTCACCAGCCTTGTTACCGGTTACTTTAATTTTGTCCGCATTGACTACGATGATGTAGTCGCCTGTATCCACGTGCGGTGTGTAAATAGCTTTATGCTTACCACGCAGACGATGAGCGATTGCGCTGGCCAGACGACCCAATACCAAGTCAGTGGCGTCAATCACGAACCAGTCACGTTGTACTTCATGCGATTTTGCTGAAAAAGTTTTCATTTTATAACTACCGAGTTATAGCGTATAAATTAAGAGGGCGGATTATATGCTAGCTTGAGAAAGCTTGTCAACGGATTATTCTAAAATAATCCCTGACCAATGCCGCGAGCCTTTATGATTTTATCAGGCTGCAGATTTGGGGCTGTTTACCATCAATTTTGCAAATAAGTTGAAGTAAAGTATGCTTTTTAAGCAAAAGATCTTTGTTTTATCAGGAATAATTGCAAACAGATGCTATATTAGCTCAAGTTTCGACTTGATGCACTGAATCATTTCAACCGCAGAGATTAAAAAATAATATTTTCATGCGCTCAGGCCATTCACAGACGCGAGAGTCCACGATCACAACAGCATTGCGCTGCATGGCGTTGCCATTGTTGCTTTTGTTAGCGCCAACCTCACTCGTGCAGGGCGCAGACTTATCCGCATTCCGCTTTGAGTCTGAACCTGGCCAACCCCTGCTGGCACAAGTGCCGATCACGCATGCCACATCCAGTACGGACATCAACTGTTTTCAACTGCAGCAATCTGTGGCTGATTTTGTGCATCTGGAATACACCACACTGAGCGCGGATCAAGGCATGCTCATGCTATGGTCCGACCGCGCGATGAGCAGCCCGGTCAAAGTCACCCTAACAGATACATGCCAACGCACCGCGCAGACCTTTACCCTGCACCCGGACATGAAAGTGTCGTTTGAAGTAGAGGTGCCTCAGCAAACAGCGACCCAGCCAATTACTGCAGAGGCGCCCACCACGACCCCACAGGCTCCCTCTCAACCGATACAGGAGGGCATCCCGCTGGAGGCCTACGACAAGCTACAGGGACAAATCAATGAATTGCAGCAGGCATTTAACACCTTGCAAAGCAAATCCGATGCCCTTTATGCCAGTTCACTGGCGCAAACGAATTTACTCGCCTCTCTGAAATCGCAATTGGTCCATGTGCAGAATGAAAACCACCTGCTGCGCACACTGGTGATGACGCTAGGCCTGGCCTTGATCGCCAGCGGCTTTTTCTTTGCCGACTGGCTCAGGCGGCATGCAGCAGTACCCAAGCGCGCCAAAGGCCGTCAACCAGCCTCAGCCACAGAAGAATCCACCGGTCCGGCGACCCAGCCGCAAACCAGCCAGCGATTCGCAACCACTTTGCCGCCACTCACCAGCTCACCAAGTCCTGCACAACCAGTCTCTGGTGCGACGCAACCGCCCTATACCCAACGAACCGGAAGTCGCTTGAAGTCGGTTCCTATCCACGCCAATGATGATGTGCTCGGGCTCGAAGCGGTTCCACAAAAACTCAGCTCACAAAAAAGCACGCAGTCCGTGATGCAAGATGCTTCCAGACTCTTCACACATGGTCGAGTGAATCAGGCCATTGAGCACTTGCAACAACACCTGGCCAAACACCCGAAATGCTCCCCCTGGATGTGGCTGTATTTACTGGATTTATTATCCAAAGAAGGCAAGCACCAGGAGTTTGACATGATGGCCAGCGAGTGCCGCAAGCACTTCAACTTGAATGTAGAGCACGCGCCAGACCTCAAACAACAAGGCATCGAATCTTTCCCGCGCGTGATGAAAGCCTTGCAGCAGGCCTGGGGCACGCCGCAGGTAATTGCGCTGATTGACGACCTGGTTTACAACACCCGCCTTGTGCCGCGTATGGGTTTTGAGCGTAGCGTCTTTGAAGACCTCATGCTATTGAAAGAAATTGCCTGCCAGACACAAAACCTGCCTGCAATGCCCCCTTCGCCCAAAGCCCCGGACGAAGAGACCTCCATCAATGGTAACTTGCGCGAGTTGCAGCAACTCTCTGAAGACATCTATATCCTCGCTCCGGCAGAACAAGCGCCCTTCCAGTACTGGACCGATTTCACCTTTGAGCTGGGTGAGCCCGCTGGTGGACGCAAATCAGCCTAACCAATAGGCACCCGCGATGCCTGCCGTTAATGCAGCGCCTATCCAGATATTCTCCAAAAACGCCTTGAAACACTGCGCACGCTGACGCGTACGGATCAGCCCATTTTGCCTGAATAACTGTAAGGTAGCGGCCACCCATCCCAGCCAGAATGGCCAGCCCAGCCTGAGCTGAATGGCGACCCAGGCTACCATGGCCAGCATGACAATCAGGCACAGCATAATCGCGAACACCTCACGGTGACCAAAGGTAATCGCGGATGACCGGATGCCGATCTTAAGGTCATCCTCACGGTCCACCATGGCATAAGCCGTATCATAGGCCACTGACCACGAGACATTCGCCAGCAACAACCACCAGGCAGTTGCCGGCACAGCCCCCTGTAAGGCAACAAATGCCATCGGGATACCAAAGCCGAACGCAATGCCCAAATAGGCCTGTGGAATGGCAAAAAAGCGCTTGGTGTACGGGTAGCTAACCGCCAGAAACAAGGCGGGTACAGACCACAGCACCACTTGCATGCCCAGCGTACACACCAGCACAAACGCCATCAAAGATAGCGCTACCGCCACGGCATAAGCCTCTTTGACAGAAATCTCCCCGGTCGCCAACGGCCGGCGTTGGGTGCGCGCCACCGCGCCATCCCAGTGCCGGTCGGCAATGTCATTCAATGCGCAGCCGGCTGAGCGCATCAGTATCGTACCCAACACAAACACGGTTGCCACCCATAGATCAGGGTACCCTGCGCCTGCAATCAACAGCCCCCACAATGTGGGCCAGAGTAGCAACCAAATCCCGACCGGCTTATCCAGGCGGGTTAAGCGATAATACGCATGCCAGTTGATGGTTGACTGCATTACAAAAGCTTTCCGATTAAAAAATCAATCATGGGGATGATCCACACAAGCAGGCAAAAACACTTCTGTCACCAGCAAAAGGTGATGATGCAGACGGAACAAGGAGCGTCTTGTCCAAAGGGGATATTGCTGCAACTGCGGATGATAGCGGCATACCGCCTGATGCAAGGGATGCTGTGCGTACAATTTGCGGAACTGCAACGGCCCACGTGTGACTTTAGGATTGGCAAACAGCGCTGCCCCGAGCGGCACCCGCCCGATTGCACGCAATCGGCACCATGGTCCGCGCAAATCCTGACGCGCGATGACACTATGCGCAAACACGCGCGGCTGGCCGTTTCCGCGCAACATGACTTCTCGCACCCATGCACGGGACATCGCATGCAGGCGCAACATGGCCTGTTCGTCTACATGCGGCTTGCGCCAGGCTTGCGCCAACAGCTCCACCGAAAACGCCGGATAGTGTTTTTTCAGGCGGGCAGTTAATGAACCCCTTTCCTGCAACCAGGACCTAAAGGGGGTTTGACCAACAACCGCGCGTTGCCAGGCCCGCTCAGAAGATTGCTTCAGTTGCCGCATCTCGGTCAATGTGGCAAGGGAAACGTTTTGGGCAACCACACCCATATTTTTCCTTGTTGGCGCATGGCCCCCGCCAGTTTGCCAGCAGCCTCGCCTTCTCCCCAATACACATCGGCACGCACCCCACCCTTGATCGCCCCGCCTGTATCCTGGGCTTGCATCAATTGCTGCAAAGGTGCCACATCATTGGGGTAAGTGGTCGCCAGATAGACCGGGGCGCCCAGGGGAATGTAAAACGGATCGACGGCAACACTACGCGCAGCTGTGAGCGGCACCCCTAATGCACCCAGTGGACCGGACAACCCCGGTGGCAGCAACTTGAAAAACACATAACTGGGATTCGCATCCAGCAAACCGCGTAACTGCTCGGGATGCTGCTGTGCCCAAGACTTGATCCCCTGCATGGAAGCGTCGCTGGCGGTCATTTCTCCGCGCTCCACCAGGATCTTGCCAATAGACTGGTAAGGGTGCCCATTCTGGTCGGCGTAACCTACGGGAACACGCTCGCCGTTTTCAAGCGCAATGATGCCCGACCCCTGCACCTGCAGAAAAAATGCTTCTACCGGATCGCTGACCCAGATTAACTCACTGCCATTCAACGGCGATTGCGGCTGCTCAATTTCTGCCCGTGTGTAATAGGGAATCAGCGTTTGGCCCTGCAAGCGGCCACGCACACGTTTATACTTGAGCTCGGGAAACAATGCCGACAAATTCACGGTAATCAAGTCCGACGGCACTTGATAAAGCGGGACGCGGTAACGCGGACTTGCTTGCCTAGCCCCTTGCAACACAGGCTGATAATAGCCGGTGATCAAGCCTTGCGAGATGCCATCTGCCTGCCGCGTGGCATACACATTAAAATATTGCTGCCAGTAGGCCTGAATGGCAGACACATCCTCAGCCTGCACCAAGAGCGCGGCAGCACAAACCGCTTTCCAGTCCGTTTTGTTTTTGAGCCCCTGACATCCTTGTAGCCATGCCTTCCAGCTGGCGACCCAGTCTTCTTTTTCCAACCCTGGCAGGTCTGCCCACTGCGCGGGCTGGAGCAAGGCAAAGGCTTGTGATGGCGTAACAGGCGGGACACTGCCACTCGTACCGGGCTTTTCAACCGCAGGCTTGCTCGGAGCTGGCGATGTTCTGCCCGAGGTGTCCGGCGTTGGCACCGTTTGACATCCTGCCAGCCACAGCAGACTGGAGAGGACAAGACATAGACGGATGACAGAACTGTTTTTGATGGTTAACACGTTTGTAACTTCAACTTAAAGACCATTGATGGGTCTGCGGCCTCATGCAGCAAACAGCAGACGAGGCAAATGTTTCCGCATGCGGTTTAATGCAGCCCGGCTGCCTGATGCAACCAGAACGTCGGGATATCGACTTCAAACCAGTGACCATCGACGGCCACCATCTGATAAGTGCCATACATTTCCCCACTGGGTGTACTGAACATGACGCTACTGGTATAGCGGTATTCTGCATCGGGCGCCAGCAAGGGCTGCTCGCCGACCACCCCCAACCCTTTGACTTCCCGCACCTGTTGCATGGCATCGGTAATCACCCAGTGTCGACTGATCAGCTGCGCAGGCGTTTGCCCGGTATTGCGGATCGTAATCGTATAGGCATAGATGTACTGCCCCGTTTCCGGCGAAGACTGATCAGGCAAGTACTCTGTCTCGACAGACACCTGACAGGCATAGAGGGCGCGTTCGGTCACATTTATCCTATCATGCCAGTGGTTGGTGAACTAGGGCTGGCAGAATACAGCTTTTTCGCCATACGTCCGGCTAAAAAGGACTCACGGCCAGCCTCAATGGCTTTTTTCATGGCGCCTGCCATCAATACCGGGTCACGCGCAGCCGCAATCGCAGTATTCATCAACACGCCGGCACAACCTAGCTCCATCGCAATCGCCGCATCAGACGCACAGCCTACGCCAGCATCCACCAAGACCGGAATCTTGGCATTTTCGATGATAATTTGCAGATTCCATGGATTTAAAATCCCCATGCCGGAACCAATCAGCGAGGCCAAGGGCATCACTGCCACACAGCCAATGTCCTCCAGCTGCTTGGCGATGATCGGGTCATCCGAGGTATACACCATGACCTCAAAGCCTTCTTTGACCAGCGTTTTGGCCGCAGCAATGGTTTCGATCACATTCGGATACAAGGTATTCGGATCACCCAATACCTCCAGCTTGACCAGGCGGTGATCATCCAGCAACTCACGCGCCAGACGCAAGGTGCGCACGGCTTCTTCAGCACTGTAACAACCCGCGGTATTCGGCAGATAAGTAAATTCGTTCGGCGGCAAATACTCCAGCAGAGAAGGTTCGTTTGCATGTTGACCGATATTGGTCCGGCGGATGGCCACGGTAATAATTTCAGCGCCACTGGCGTCTATCGCAGCGCGTGTCTGCGTAAAGTCCTGGTATTTGCCGGTGCCAACCAACAGTCTGGATTGATAAGATTGACCGGCAATCACTAAAGCATCATTCATCATTAAACTTTCTATTCCATTCTTAGCTGCATAACGCTGATGAGATCGCGCTTAACCGCCACCGACCGCACCGACGATTTCCAGCTTGTCATCCGCGTGTAACTGCACGTGGGCAAACTGACTACGCGGCACAATATCGCCATTACGCTCAATCGCAATGCGCTTGCCTGTCAGTTGCATCTGCTCGACCAACGCTTGCACACTCATGGCCTCTGCGGCAAGTTGCATGGCTTTACCATTGACGAAAATTTGCATGCTGCTTTTAAAGGTTTTATTAAACAAGCCGATATTCTACGAAAAATCAGCGGATTTGGCTTTCAGTTTTTACGTCACATGGTTTCAAGCCATCTTCAACACGTGTCATCCAACCTGGAGGAGTATGCGTTATTTTAAGCGTGAACATGGCACCATGTTTGCTTTAATGTTGTAGCGATACAAATATGCCTGAAGAATTTGACAAGTTTGGTCACTACGGCAAATTCCGCATTGCTGCAGAATGAACTTTTTGTTAATTTTGGCGCCACAAGCACGGCGAACACAATTCGTTGTTTTGTGTAATGAATATTGAGAATCCCAAAAGGAAGAGTAAAAATGCAAATCGTAGAATCCTACCAAGCCGTTTCATCACAACATTTTTTGATTGATGAAATTTACGCCCCCAGCCTCAACAATGCTGCTCCCAACGCTAAAGCGTTTGCCGAAGAACAGCAACACCTGAAAGCCATCAACGAGCTTCATCGCTTTTTGGAATCGAGTTGCGACTGCGTTTAATACGCAGGGCGTTTCAAACCGACCCCGCAACGGGTCACTGATTTTCAAGTTGGATGCTTGAATCCAATCTTGGGTTAGCCGGAAATATGTGAAAATTCACTTCGGGCGCCCTTTACCCAAAAATTGCGCAACGACTGCGATATCGAAGTCCCTGCGTTAAAGTAGAGGTAATGATGAGACAAATAAAAAAGATGGCTTTTATCGCCATCTTTTTTATTTTCAGCGGTTGATTCAGAAGCAGCGACGACCCGTAAGAGCGGTCACTGCTATCCTAAGAAACTGCAGACTATTCAACCGACAGCTGTGGACGACCAGCTTCTGGCCAATCTAAGTGGAAGAACTGACCACGTGGCTGATCTTTGCGCTCATAGGTATGTGCGCCAAAGTAGTCACGCTGGCCTTGCAGCAGGTTGGCTGGCAAGTCAGCACTTCTGTAGCCATCATAGTAAGCCAATGCCGCCGCGAAGCCTTGTGCCGGAATGCCATTGGTCACAGCCAACGCAATCACTTTACGCCAGCCGGCCTGACCTTCGTTCATCGCATTGGTGAAGTATGGATCCAGCATCAAGTTTTTCAGGCGTGAGTTCAATGCATAAGCATCGGTAATTTTTTGCAGGAAGCGCGCGCGGATGATACAACCGCCACGCCAGATCTGGGCAATTTCACCGAAGTTGAGTTTCCAGTTGTAAGCCACTTGCGCCTTATCAATCAGCTGGAAGCCTTGTGCGTAGGCGCAGATTTTGGAGCAATACAAGGCATTCTTGATCGCCTCAATGGTTGCAACTTTGTCTTTCTCTTGCACAATCACTGGACCTTTGAGGATCTTGCTGGCTTCAACACGCTCCTCTTTCAGGCTGGATAATGCACGCGCATAGACGGCAGCTGCAATCGCATTTGCGGGGGCACCCAGTTCGAGCGCATTGGCCGCCGTCCACTGGCCAGTGCCTTTTTGGCCTGCCGTATCGAGAATCTGGTCAACCAGGAAGCCTTTGCCAGCCGGATCTTTTTGCTGCAGGATATCGGCCGTAATTTCAATCAGGAAGCTGGACAGCTCACCTTTGTTCCACTCGGCAAACACTTTGCCGATTTCATCGGCCGGCATGCCCAGCAGATTTTTCATCAGCCAGTAGGCTTCGCAAATCAACTGCATATCGATGTACTCGATACCGTTGTGCACCATTTTTACATAGTGACCTGCACCGTCCGGGCCGATATATTCCGCGCAAGAGAACCCACCCTGAACTGGTTTGCCAGGTGCGCCACCTTCTAACGGGGCACCGGTCACAGGATCCACTTTGGCTGCAATATCGCGCCAGATGGGCTCCAGACTAGCCCAGGCCTTGCGTGTACCGGAAGGCATCAGCGATGGACCAAAGCGGGCACCGGTTTCACCACCAGACACGCCGGAACCAATAAACTCAATGCCTTTGGCAGCAAGCTCTTTTTCGCGACGGATGGTGTCCGTCCACAGCGCATTACCGCCATCAATAATAATGTCCCCCTGCTCCAGGAAAGGTAACAGGGCATTAATGGTCACATCGGTCGCGCTCCCGGCTTTCACCAGCAACACAATCTTGCGTGGACGCTTGATGCTCAGTACAAAAGAGGCCAAATCAGCATGCCCCACCACACGTTCGTGTGAGGGCTCATTCTTTTTACACTCCTCGATGAAGTTCAGCATTTTTTTCGGGTCACGGTTATAGACCGCAATGGTATAGCCGTGATCAGCAATGTTAAGCGCCAGGTTTTGGCCCATCACTGCCAATCCTACCAATCCAATATCCGCATTTTTTATAGTCATAGTTCTCTCTAAACAATGGTTAATTTAGTTGAAAAAAAAGCACAGGCTTTTGGCCTGTGCTTGGACTAGGGTATGTATTGAATATCCCATGCAAGTTGTTTTGAGAATCGCAACTGGCATAACATTTTCAGCACCTTAGTTTTCTTTCGCTCAAGTGTTCCAGTCGGTTACTTGAGTACGTTACCGAACATCTGCAAGGTCAATTGATATCCAATGTTGACCAGCTGCGCATCGTAACGTTCCCCTTCATCGCGCATGAAGGCATGTTGTCCATTAAATTCATGCCAGGTGTAATGCAGTCCGGGCACCGCGGCAAAGCGGTTATACAGCTCTGCACGCTTATCCCCCGGGATATGAGGGTCTTGCTTGCCCCAGATCATAAGCAACTCGCCCTTGATTTCGCCGACACGGTCCATGCTGTGCTGACCAGGCTGGTTCGGGATAATGTTGGTGTGCAAATCGGTGGCATAGAAACAGGCCGTCGCTTTGACTTCGGGTTGCAAAGCTGCACGGAAAGCCAGGTGACCACCGATACAAAAACCGGCCGCACCCAAATTGCCGTCATACCAGGCTTGCTTGTTCAGATAGTCAATCATGGCGCGGTTATCCGTGTCGTAGGCCTGCACATCTTTGGCCATTTTGTCCGCATTGCCTTTGTCACGGCCAGCATCGTCATAGCCCAATACCGTGCCAATCGGATTCAACTCATGGAACACTTCAGGCACCAGCACGGCATAACCATGCCCTGCTAAAAAGCGCGCTGCGCGCTCAATCGGACCGGTCTGCTGAAAAATTTCAGAGTAAAACAAAACCGCAGGCACTTTGCCATCGTGTTTTGGACGATGAACATAAGTACGCATCACCCCGGTCGGGGTGTCCAAATCAACGATTTCGCTCGTAATCAGCATGATAAATCCTTAAACAATCAAAAAATACCGGCTATTCTAGCGCTGTTTGCATGGCTTTTCACAGATATTGTGTCAGGGCAAGCAGAATTTTTTGCAATTCCGGCTGACAAAGTCGAGGTAGCTTGCCTTCATCACCAACCATGGGAGTTTGTATGCGCCCCTCATTCAATCTTGTTTGCTTCATGCTCTTCAGCACGAGCGCTTTGGTGGCCCATGCCGAGCTCGACCATGAGCTGGTTTACCGACTGAAAGCCTCGGTGGTAAAAGTGCACAGCATGACGCAAACGGGCGGTCACGGCGTCGGCAGCGGCGTGGTTGTGGCGCCAGATACAGTGGCTACCAATTGCCATGTGCTGGCAAACAGCAGCGGCGTTAGCGTTTCCAAATTCGGTGATAGCGTCAGCCCGGTTGGCATGGTCGCGGACTGGAAACACGATATCTGCCTGTTGAAATTTCAATATCTGGAACTGCCGCCAGTCAAGCTGGGCACAACCGCCGCCTTACATTATGGTGATGCCGTCTTTTCCATCGGCTTTCCAGGTGGACCGCCCAAGCCACAAACCATCGCAGGCCATGTGAAAGCCTTGTACCCCTATGATGACAGCCTGATTGTGCGCACCGATGCCGCGTTTATCATGGGCGCCAGTGGCAGCCCGACCTTTAACCAGACAGGTGAACTGGTTGCTTTAAGCACGTTTAAAAGTCCCGGCAAACAGGCCTACTTTTATAGTGTGCCGGTCGAGTGGATACAAACGCTGCTTGGCAAACAAGCCAGCAACAGCATTCAGGCCGACGCCACTCCCTTTTGGGACTTACCGCTGAATGAGCGCCCATTCTGGATGCAAGTGGTGATTCCTTACCAAAACAGCGACTGGCCGGCCGTAGAGCAGATCGCGCGCACTTGGTTAAGCCAGCAAGCAGAGGCCGCAGAAGCACACTTTTATTTAGCCAGTGCGCTACATGGGCAAGGGCACCTCGCCGCAGCCCAACAAGCCTATTTACAAGCCACTAAGCTGGAGCCGAACTATCTGGAGGCTTGGTCAGGACTGACCTTGCTCGCTCAACAATCCGCGCAGCCAAGCTTGCAGGCGGAGGCTGAGCGCCACCTTCAACAGCTCGCCAGCCAGACTCAATAGCTTGGACACACTCGCTGACCACAAGCCATCCGGCCAAGCGTACGCATGATCAACCCCAGAGGCTCTGCTAGAATAGCGTTTTTAATGTTTATCCGATTGCTCCGCCATGACCTCTCGCAACCAGCAACTGTTTGAAAAATCCCAGCAACTGATTCCAGGCGGCGTCAACTCGCCGGTACGCGCGTTTCGTAGCGTCGGTGGCACGCCCATCTTTTTCAAAAAGGGCCTCGGCTCCAAGCTCTGGGATGCGGATGGTAAAGAATACATTGACTACATCAACTCCTGGGGCCCCATGATTTTGGGACATGCCCATCCGGAAGTTGTTGCAGCCGTGCAGCAAGCGGCCGCCAACAGCCTGAGTTTCGGCGCGCCAACCGGCCTCGAGCTCGAAATGGCTGAATTAATTAATCAACTTGTGCCCAGCATGGAACAAGTACGCCTGGTCAGCAGCGGGACCGAAGCGACCATGAGCGCTATTCGCGTGGCCCGTGGCTTTACCAAGCGCAATAAAATCATCAAATTTGAAGGCTGTTACCACGGCCATGCCGATGCCTTGCTCGTTAAGGCTGGCTCCGGCTTGCTCACCTTTGGCGAACCCAGCTCCGCCGGTGTCCCGCCAGAAGTCGCTGCGCACACCCTGACGCTCGATTACAACAACTCGCAAATGCTCAAAGACACCTTTGCCAGCATGGGGGACGAGATTGCCTGCGTGATTCTGGAGCCGGTAGTCGGCAATATGAACCTGATTGTGCCTCACCGCGAGTTCTTAACCACTTTGCGTGAACTGTGCACTCAGCATGGCACGGTGCTGATTTTTGATGAAGTCATGACCGGCTTCCGCGTGGCACTGGGCGGTGCACAGGCACTGTATGGCATTAGACCGGACATGACGACCCTGGGCAAAGTCATTGGAGGCGGCCTGCCCGTAGGCGCCTTTGGTGGCCGCAAAGACATCATGAGCGTGCTCGCACCACTGGGGCCGGTTTACCAGGCCGGCACCCTATCAGGCAATCCCGTGGCAGTGACCGCCGGGCTGACCACCCTCAAACTGATCCAGGCACCCGGCTTTTATGAGGCACTGACGGCAAAAACAGCGCAGTTAATGGACGGCATGAAGCAGGCAGCACACAAAGCGGGCGTCACATTTAGCGCACAAAGCGTAGGCGGCATGTTTGGCCTCTATTTTAGCGCCAGCAACCCCACCAGCTACGCCGACATGATGCAGGCAGATAAAAATGCCTTTAATCACTTCTTCCACAGCATGCTGAACAGCGGCATTTATCTGGGGCCATCCGCATTTGAGGCGGGCTTTGTCTCGGCGGCACATACCGATGCCGATGTCGCCCAAACCATACAGGCGGCCGAACAAGCCTTTGCCAGCCTGTAAGCCAGACGTTTGCGTGGCGATTGCCACTCAGGCTCGCCACGCAAACCAATCGCCACACCACTGACATCCAGGATGGCGCCCCCTGAGCAGCCTGACGCTTTCTGGCAGACTGCCCATATGAGGCGATCCAATCACAACATCTGATCCATGGCTGCGCCAGGTGCGCTGCTCTGTTCATGGATAAACCGCCTTACAAGCGCGACAGATTCAACTAACCACCTAGTTTTAAGCACCGATTACATCGCTAGCATTTGTGCAAATTAAAGCGCAAGCAATTGGTAAATAAAAACCATTCTCAACTAAAAAATAAAATGCCTTTATCCGTTATTTAACGCAGGCTAAACAATTGAAATTGCTAAACTTTAACGGTATCATTGAAGGTTCCTCCAAATGTTTTGTAAGTGAAGAATCTGGCAATGGACATGCAGTCTGACAACAACCTGATGAGTGCTTCTCAAGATACCGCAACCGCCCGGGACGACCAATTCGGTTTAGCTCCGCAATCCCAGGGTTTATATGACAGACGCCACGAGAAAGATAGCTGTGGCGTGGGCTTTGTCGCCCATATTAAAGGCCAGAAAAGCCACGACATTGTCGCTAAAGGCCTGCAACTGCTGGACAACCTGACCCATCGCGGCGCGACCGGTTACGACCCTAAACTGGGTGACGGCGCGGGCTTGCTGATGCAGATGCCAGATACCTTTATGCGCGAAGAGGCTGCCAAGCTGGGCATGACCTTGCCAGCAGCCGGACAATACGCCGTCGGTCAGGCATTTCTGCCACAAAACGCAGACAACCGCGCGCAATGCGAAGCCATCTTTGCCAAAATCATTGCAGAAGAAAATCAAACCCTGCTGGGCTGGCGTGATGTGCCGGTCGACAACAGCAATATTGCCGACGCCGCCCGCGCGGTTGAGCCTGTGATGCGCCAGGTGTTTATTGCCAGCACCGTGACCGACAGCAACACCTTTGAACGCAAATGCTTTGTGATCCGCAAACGCATTGAACACGCGATTCGCGCACTGAACCTGCAAGACAAGGCACAGTTTTACATGCCTTCCTTCTCTTCGCGCACCATCGTCTACAAAGGCATGCTGCTGGCTAATGAAGTTGGTGTCTACTACAAAGATTTGAGAGATGAGCGCGTGATTTCAGCGCTTGCGCTGGTACACCAGCGTTTCTCTACCAACACCTTCCCAGCCTGGGATCTGGCCCACCCCTTCCGCATGATTGCACACAACGGTGAAATCAATACCGTTCAAGGCAACGTGAACTGGATGGCCGCCCGTCATGAGACCATGAAATCCGCCGTGCTGGGTGAAGACCTGGAAAAACTGTGGCCACTGATTGCAGAAGGCCAGTCCGACTCCGCCTGCTTTGATAACTGTCTTGAGCTGCTGGTGGCTGGTGGCTACAGCCTGCCACACGCCATGATGATGCTGATCCCGGAAGCCTGGGCAGGCAATCCATTAATGGATGAAGACCGCCGTGCGTTCTATGAATACCACGCGGCACTGATGGAGCCATGGGACGGCCCGGCTGCAGTCGCGTTTACTGACGGTAAAATGATTGGTGCCACGCTGGACCGGAATGGCTTGCGCCCAGCCCGCTATCTGGTCACCGAAGACGACATCGTCATGATGGCGTCTGAAATGGGTGTGATCACTTTCCCACAAGAAAAAATCGTTAAAAAATGGCGTTTGCAGCCAGGCAAAATGTTGCTGATCGACATGGAGCAAGGCCGCATTATCGACGACGAAGAAGTCAAAACTGAACTGGCACAAGCCAAACCTTATCGCCAGTGGATTGAACAGACCCGCTTCCATTTGACCGACTTGCCTGGCGTAGGCACTGGTGAAGTCAGCCTGAAAGCGGATTTGCTGGATACCCAACAAGCCTTTGGTTACTCTCAGGAAGACTTGAAGTTTGTCTTGCAACCCATGATAGACAACGGCGAAGAGGGCTCAGGCTCCATGGGGAACGACGCGGCCTTGCCCGTGCTGTCCAACAAAGCCAAGACACTGTACAACTACTTTAAACAGTTGTTTGCACAAGTGACCAACCCGCCGATTGACCCGATCCGTGAAGAGCTGGTGATGTCACTGGTGACATTTATCGGCCCTAAACCCAACCTGTTGGCGATTGATGAAACCAACCCGCCATTGCGTTTGGAAAGCGGCCAGCCAGTGTTGAGCCTGGAAGGCCTGGAAAAACTCAAACAGATTGAGTCTTTGACCAAAGGCCAGTTCAAGTCCATCGTCCTTGACCTGACTTATGATGCCGCCTTAGGTAAAACCGGCATGAAACAGGCCCTGGACGTCTTGCACGACCAAGCCGAAAAAGCCGTGCATGACGGCTATAACGTACTGATCCTCTCGGACCGTGCCGTCGCAGCGAACCGCATTGCCATTCCAGCCCTGCTGGCCTGCTCGGCCACGCATGAGTTTCTGGTCAAAGCCGGCTTGCGTACCAGCACCGGTCTGGTGATTGATACAGGCTCAGCCCGTGAAGTACACCATTTTGCCCTGCTGGCAGGCTATGGTGCGGAAGCTGTTTGCCCATGGCTGGTGTACGAAACCATCAAGACCCTGACCGGCGATGTTGAAAAAGCCGGCAAAAACTTCGTCAAGGCGATCGGCAAAGGCTTGTACAAAGTCATGTCCAAAATGGGCATCTCGACCTACCAGTCTTACTGCGGCGCACAGATTTTTGAAGCGATCGGCCTCAATAGCCAGTTTGTGAATGACTATTTCACTGGCACGGTCAGCCAGATTGAAGGCATCGGTCTGGAGCAAGTTGCCGAAGAAACTGTACGCATGCACATGCAAGCATTTGGGAATGACCCCGTGCTCTCCAATGCGCTGGAAGCGGGCGGTGAGTACGCCTTCCGTGTACGCGGTGAAGAGCACTTGTGGACGCCGATGTCGATCAGCAAATTGCAGAACGCGACTCGGACTGGCAAATACGAAACTTACAAAGAGTACGCCGCACTGATCAACGATCAGACACGTCGCCACATGACCTTGCGCGGACTGTTTGAAATCAAACCGGCGGGTAAAGCGATCCCATTGGATCAGGTGGAATCGGCCAAAGAGATTGTTAAACGCTTTGCCACTGGCGCCATGTCTTTGGGCTCCATTTCAACCGAAGCGCACGCCACCTTGGCGATTGCCATGAACCGGATTGGCGGCAAGTCCAATACTGGCGAAGGCGGTGAAGACGTTAAACGCTTTATTCCGGTCCAAACAGAATCCAGCCTGGCCACCGTATTGGGCACTGATTTGATTGAAGCAGATGTGCCAATGCAAGCGGGTGACTCTTTGCGCTCACGCATCAAGCAGGTGGCCTCTGGCCGCTTTGGCGTGACCGCCGAATACCTGAGCAGCGCTGACCAGATCCAGATCAAAATGGCGCAAGGTGCCAAGCCTGGGGAAGGCGGGCAGTTGCCTGGCCATAAAGTGTCGCCCTACATTGCGAAACTCCGTTTCTCAGTGCCTGGCGTCGGCTTGATCTCTCCGCCACCACATCACGACATTTATTCGATCGAAGATTTGGCACAGCTGATTCATGACCTGAAAAACGCCAATCCAAAAGCCTCGATTTCGGTCAAACTGGTGTCAGAAACCGGCATCGGTACCGTGGCAGCGGGTGTGGCCAAGGCCAAGTCTGATCACATCGTGGTCGCTGGCCATGACGGCGGGACAGGTGCCTCACCAATTTCTTCGATCAAACACGCAGGTACGCCATGGGAGCTTGGCCTGGCTGAAACCCAGCAGACCCTCGTACTCAACCAGTTGCGTGGTCGCGTGGTGCTGCAAGTCGATGGCCAGATGAAAACCGGCCGTGACGTGCTGATTGGCGCCCTGCTGGGTGCGGACGAATTTGGCTTTGCCACCGCACCGCTGGTGGTTGAAGGCTGTATCATGATGCGTAAGTGCCACTTGAACACTTGCCCGGTCGGTGTTGCCACCCAAGATCCAGAACTGCGTAAGAAGTTTACCGGCCAGCCTGAGCATGTTGTGAATTACTTCTTCTTTGTCGCTGAAGAAGTGCGTGAACTGATGGCCAGCATGGGCATTGCCAAGTTTGATGACTTGATTGGCCGTGCCGATTTGCTGGACATGAAAGCCGGCATCGAGCACTGGAAGATCAATGGCCTGGACTTCAGCAAAGTGTTCCATCTGCCAGACATGCCAGCCAGTGTGGCACGCAAAAACAATGACGTGCAAGATCACGGCATCGCCAAAGCATTGGATAACCAATTGATCGCATTGGCTAAACCGGCGTTGGAAAAAGGCGAAAAAGTCACGCTTGAGTTGCCAATTGTGAACACTAACCGTACAGCAGGCACCATGCTGTCACACGAAGTGGCGAGCCGTTATGGCAACGCAGGTCTGCCTGACGGTACCATCCACGTCAAATTCACTGGCACCTCCGGTCAGAGTTTTGCGGCATTCCTGGCCAAGGGCATTACCTTTGAGCTGACAGGTGAAGGCAACGACTACGTGGGTAAAGGACTGTGTGGTGGTCAGATCATTATCAAACCACCTGCAACCTTCCGTGGCTTATCCTATGAAAACATCATCGTTGGTAACACCGTGATGTACGGTGCGACCACAGGCAGCAGCTTCTTGAGCGGTGTGGCGGGTGAGCGCTTCTGCGTACGTAACTCAGGCGCAACTGCCGTGGTTGAAGGCGTAGGCAACCATGGTTGCGAATACATGACTGGCGGGACCGTGGTGGTACTTGGTCAGACCGGCCAGAACTTTGCAGCCGGGATGAGTGGCGGGATTGCCTATGTTTACGACATTGACGGCCAGTTTGCCAAACGCTGCAATATGAGCATGGTGTCACTGGAAAAAGTCGAAGCGGCTGAAGCAGATGTTGGCAAAGTACAACACCTAGGCCAGCCAGACGAAGTGATTCTTAAAGGCTTGATCGAGCAGCACCTGGCGTTGACAGGCAGCCCTCGAGCAAAAGAACTGTTGGCCGACTGGTCAGCCGCGCGTGCAAAATTTGTTAAAGTATTCCCGAACGAATACAAACGCGCACTGACCGAAATGGCTGCAGCCTCCGCCAAGCAAGCCGCATAATCGTTTTTGTTAATTGAATGCCCCGCGTGATTGGCGGGGCTGTTTAAAGTTGTGTCTGTCACGAGCAACTGGGAAGAGATGATTTCACATGGGTAAAGTCACAGGTTTTATGGAATTTGACCGACTGGCAGAAGAAAATCTGCCCGTTCAGGATCGCGTCAAGAACTACAAAGAGTTCGTCCTGCATTTGACAGACGACCAGGCCAAACAGCAAGGGGCACGCTGCATGGATTGCGGTATCCCATTTTGCACCACCGGCTGTCCAATCAATAACATCATTCCTGACTGGAATGACCTGGTCTATCATCAGGACTGGCGCAGCGCGATTGACGTGTTGCATTCCACCAACAACTTCCCGGACTTTACTGGCCGTATCTGCCCCGCCCCTTGCGAGGCAGCCTGCACCTTGAACATTAATAACGACGCCGTCGGGATTAAGTCCATCGAGCACGCCATCATCGACAAAGCTTGGGAAAACGGTTGGGTCACACCACAAATCAACCCGAACAAAACTGGCAAAACAGTGGCGATTGTGGGGTCTGGCCCCGCAGGTCTGGCCGCAGCACAACAACTTGCTCGCGCGGGCCATGCCGTGACCGTGTTTGAAAAAAATGACCGTATCGGCGGCTTGCTGCGCTATGGCATTCCTGACTTCAAACTGGATAAAGCAAACATTGACCGCCGGATGGCGCAGATGGAAGCCGAAGGCGTGACCTTCAAGGTGAATCAGCATGTCGGTGAAAATGTCAGCGCGGCAGATCTGGAGCGTGACTTTGATGCCGTCATCCTGGCAGGTGGCGCAGAACAGCCACGTGATCTGCCCGTGACAGGTCGTGAACTCGATGGTGTTCATTTCGCCATGGACTTCCTGACCCCTAACAACAAAATGGTAGCCGGTGACAACGTGCCCAACCAGATTAAAGCCACCGGCAAACATGTGGTGGTCATCGGCGGTGGCGATACCGGTTCTGACTGTGTCGGCACCTCCAACCGCCATGGGGCAGCCAGCATCACCCAGTTCGAGTTGATGCCTCAGCCGCCTGAAAAAGAAGACAAATTTATGGTGTGGCCAAACTGGCCACTCAAAATGCGCACCTCCAGCTCGCATGAAGAAGGCGCAAACCGTGACTGGTCGATCACAACCAAAGAGCTGATCGGCGAGAACGGCAAGGTTAAAGCCCTTAAAGGTGCACGTGTGGAATGGAAAGACGGCAAAATGTCTGAAATTCCAGGTTCAGAGTTCACCATTCCTGCTGATCTGGTGTTTTTGGCCATGGGCTTTGTCTCACCGGTACAAAAAGTGCTGGAAGCATTTGGCGTGGAAAAAGACAACCGCGGCAATGCCAAAGCCACGACCGATGGCGAAGGCTGTTATAAAACCAGTAAGGACAAAGTCTTTGCTGCCGGTGACATCCGTCGCGGCCAGTCCCTGGTGGTCTGGGCGATTCGTGAAGGCCGTCAGTGCGCACGCGAAGTCGATGCGTTCCTGATGGGTAGCTCTACTCTGCCACGCTAGTCCAGGTTGCCTTGAAACCGCAAAACGCCGATGGTTTTCATCGGCGTTTTTATTTGTCATATCGCAAAAAAACCGCATTCTTTCAGGTGAAACAACGGCTTGGCCTTTATAATCATGCTTTTAGCTGATGTGCGTACGACCACACCAGCACAGGCAACCGAAACCATAGCAAATGACCACTCTTCAAAATGACACCTTTCTGCGCGCCCTGTTGCGCCAGCCTACTGAATATACCCCGGTGTGGATGATGCGCCAGGCAGGCCGCTACCTGCCTGAATACCGCGAAAGCCGCAAAACCGCTGGCAGCTTTATGCAACTGTGCCAGAGCCCGGCCTTTGCCACCGAAGTGACCCTGCAACCGCTGGACCGCTATCCCCAACTGGATGCGGCCATTCTGTTCAGCGACATATTGACCGTCCCTGATGCCATGGGACTGGGCTTGTATTTTGAAGAAGGGGAAGGCCCCAAGTTTGAGCGGACTTTACAAGAAGAGGCAGACATCCTCAAACTGGAAGTGCCTGATATGGCCAAACTGCAATATGTATTTGATGCTGTCAGCAGCATCCGTCAAGCACTGAATGGCCGTGTTCCTTTGATCGGTTTTTCAGGCAGTCCATGGACACTGGCCACCTACATGGTGGAAGGCAAAGGCGGCACCGACTTTTTGAATACAAAAAAAATGGGCTATGCCAGACCCGAATTACTGCACCGCATTCTGGAGATTACGGCGCAAACGGTGACGCAATACCTCAATGCACAGATTGCAGCCGGTGCACAGGCTGTGATGATTTTTGACTCTTGGGGGGGTGCCTTATCGCATCAAGGCTATCAGGAGTTTTCACTGCAATACATGCAGAAAATTGTCGCTGGCCTCACTAAAACCGCAGAAGGCAAACCAGTGCCCAGCATCGTGTTTACCAAAGGCGGCGGGTTGTGGCTGGAGTCACAGGCAGCCATCGGTGCCGATGCCCTCGGATTAGACTGGAGCGTGGATCTCGGCCAGGCACGGGCACGCGTGGGGGACAAAGTGGCGTTGCAAGGCAATATGGACCCGGCGATCCTGTTGAGCTCTCCTGCCGCCATCGAAAAAGAAGTCGCACAGATTCTGGCCAGCTACGGCCATGGTCACGGCCATGTGTTTAACCTGGGCCATGGCATCACGCAATGGACCCCCCCGGAGCATGCGGCCTGCATGCTGGAAACCCTGCGCAAGCTCAGTCCACAGTATCACCTGTAAACATCGTCACCGCACGAGCTTATTGCGGCCAGACTGGGCGGCTGTGATGACTTGACGAGGTCTTGTTGCAGCGGCGCAAAAACGTGAGACTTGCGCCGGGCTTAATCGCCACAAATAGTGATCTCGCACAGTGGCGATCGGCGCGATGTCGGCGAGCATGGGTAAATGGTTGGCGTTACCAGGGTCGCCCGCCACCCAAACGGCCTGCTTCCGCCCTAGCTGGCAAACGTGTTGTGTCAACACACTTTCGGTTAACAACTGGTTTGCCGCTGTTTGCGGGTCAAAATGCTTGGCCTCTATCAGCTCCTTTTCCCAACTGTCGTCCAACACCTCATACTCAGCAGTGCGCCAATCAGCCACCATCCAGGCGGGATGCGATAACCGCAGATAAAACATCAAGTCAAACTGGTATTTATTGAGCAGAATCAATTGATCCTGTTTGCTAACCAAGGGCTGGACCTTGGTTGCCAGCAGGAAAGAAGCTGTTTTTTGCGCGTGCTGAATCACCATCCCCATGGCTATCACACAGGTCACGGCCGCCGCCAAAAATGTGACCCACAACCGCTTGGGGAAGCGGTGCTGCCAGGCTTGCCGCATACCCATGGCTGTCAAGACCGCTATCGCCGGCAAAACTGGCATGATGTAGCCCAGTGGTTTGGAAACCGGGATCGAAAAAAATAGTAGGATCAATGCCAGCCAACATACCATCAGCAATGCCACATCCTGCTGCCGTGAACTCCAGCGCTGGACTTCGTGCTTGCGCAAGCGGGTCAACCACAGAGAAGCGGGCAAGGTCAGCGCCAATAGCACGGGCAGATAAAACCAGAACGGCTGCTGATTGTTAAAGTGCGTGCCGGTGAAGCGCTGCACATGGTGATGAATAAAAAAGTACTCCAGAAAGCCCTTAAACTGCGATTCCATGCATAAAAACCAGGGACTGGCCATCAGAAAAAACAATACCAGCGCTGGCCACCATAAGAAATACTTGAGAGACGCAAGACGGCGACTCACCAGCAGCCAGCCACCAACGACCAGTACTGGCAAGACCATGCCAATCAGGCCCTTGGCCAGAACGCCTCCTGCAGCAAACACCATCGCCATATACAGATATTTCCGCTCCGGCTGGCCTTGTTCAATACTCCAGGTAAATTCTGCCGCCAGCATGATCGTCATGGCAATCATGCTGGCAACCAACATATCCAGATTGGCAAACTGGGCACTGGCAAAAAAGAATGGCTGCGTCACGAGCGCGACAAAAGCCAGTACCGCAGTTTTTTTGTCCAGATGCCTGGCTGTAAACCAATACAGCGCGATCGCCATCAATACGGCAGCCAGCAAGGAGGCCAGCCTGCTCGCAAGCAGCGAAGGGCCAAACAGCTTGAAACTGGCCGCCGTGATCCAGTAAAACAAAGGCGGTTTATGAAAATATGGCAAGCCATCCAAATGAGGAATCGCCCAGTTTCCAGAGGTCAACATCTCCCAGGCAATGCCGACATAGCGGCCTTCATCCGGCAGAGTAAGTGGCCGACAAACGGCGGCTATGCCCAACCAAAGCAGGGTGACCGCTAACCACAGGAAGTGACTCAAATGACTGTTTTGTTTTATTTGTACTGGCGACATGCCTATCCGCTTGCGATTGATGAACGACTGAATGGCGAGTCAGGATTCATCACACGCTGATAGGCGCGATGTTGATTCCCGACATCCATCACTCACCAGCAAGGCGTATGCCAAATAAAATCACATTTAAAATCAATTACCTGCAATCAAAACCAATTTACCCTGTGCATTTTTTGCAGGGCTATAAATGCGTTTAATCAGCCGGGTGCACTTTTTGCAGTGCGCTTGGGCACCATCAGCCGAAAAAGGAAAATAAAAAAGCCTGCAATCGCAGGCTTTTTTCAGGCAAACCGCTCTCTACTTCAGAGACATGCGCGACATGGTCTCGTCTTTATCTTTCCATTGATGTTTGAGTGCCCCAAGCACATGCACGATAAATGCAGCCAGCATCAGGTTGGCAAACAATTCGTGAGACTCTTTGAACACATCGCGCAAATCGGCATTATCCAGCCCGCCGAACACCTCCAGCCCAAACCACTTCAAGCCGAACTTGCTGTAAAGCGTCATGAGTACGCCGCTCAGTGGGATCAAGACCATCAGCAAATACAGCATGTGATGCACGGCTGTCGCCAACTTACGCTCCAGCGCTGAATAGCTGGCCAGCATGGCAGGCGGGGTATGTGTCACACGCCAGTAGACGCGGAAAATCACCAGCCAGAGCAAGGTAAAGCCGATGGACTTGTGCAGATTAAAATACAGGGTCCGGGCTGTGGCCGGCTCGTCCATCTGCCAGGTGACGATCCCCAGATCGAACAGATCAAAGGCCGTTTGTTTTGGCCCGTCTTTCGGCAACTCGCCCATGTACCAGCCCAGGGCAAACATGCCAATAATGACCAGTGCGATGAGCCAGTGCAGAATAATCGCCACCTTGGTATAACGCTGGGTTGAACTCATTGAATCTCCTTTGTTGATGGATGTGACCAGCCTGTGACAGCGGTCACTATGACTGCATGCATGAATTGTTTATGATGCATGAATCATTCATGGGTAAGCCGTCATGTTATCAAAAATCAACCGCTTTGGTGTGCGTCTTGTATACGTATTTGTAACGCTGTGTAGCCAGGCCTGGGCCGACGACTTTGAATTTAAACAGGTGGCGGACGGCATCTATGTGCACCATGGCAAGCATCTGGATATTGATGACGGCTATCAAGGCGACATCTGCAATCTGGGCGTCATTATTGGCCAAGAGGCCATTGCCGTGATTGACAGTGGCGGCAGCAAACATACCGGTGACCAATTACTCGCCGCCATTCGCCGCATCAGCCCCTTGCCTATCCGATATGTCATCAATACCCATGTCCATCCAGACCACACCTATGGCAACGCCGCTTTTCAAAATGGCACTACCCACTTTGTCGGTCACGAAAAACTGGCCACTAACATGCTGCTGCGCAAGGAGCAATATGAAAAACTGAATGCGCGCCTACTGGGGGCTGACGGTGCGGCAAGCCCCACCATCCCCCCGGATACCCTTGTGCATGCTGAGCAGTCGCTGGACCTGGGGCACCGCATCCTGCAACTACAAGCGCGCAAGGTGGCCCACACCCATACTGACCTCACTATTCTAGACACGCAAACCAACACCCTGTTTGCGGGCGACTTGCTGTTTGCGCAACGGACGCCAGTGGTAGAAGGCGACCTCAAAGGCTTGATCGCCGTGCTGGAGCAAATCAACCAGCAACCATACTCGCTCATCGTCCCCGGCCATGGGTTAGAAAGCAGCGACCAGAAAACCATCATTGGCAACGAGTTACGCTATCTCAACTTGTTATTGAGCGATATCAGAAACAGCATCAAAAAAGGCATCAGCATGGAACAAACCATGGACACTGCAGCCGCCTCTGAGCATGACAACTGGGTATTGTTCGACATCGCCAACCGGCGCAATGTCAATCTGGTTTACCCGCAACTGGAATGGGAATAAGTCAGGCTACAAAAACCGCTTCGCCAGCCTCGCTTGTTGCTTCAAGCCCAGATTCACCAGCCTGGGCGCAACACCATTGAGCCAGGCAAAGAAGCTTTGCGGTTGCCCGATATACAGCTCTTGCTGGTCTTTGAGCAGCGCCTGGATAATTTTATCCGCAACAAATTGCGGTTCATCAATGGCTTGGCCGGACGCTTGCCACATGGCATTGGTGCGGTCGTCATTCATAGGCGTGGCGATAGCGCGTGGGGCGATATAGGTGACCCCGATGTTGCTATCAATGAGTTCGCGTCGCAAGGCCTGGCTAAAGCCATGAATGGCAAACTTGCTGGCGCAGTAGGTGGCAAAATGCGGGAACCCCAGCGAACCAAAAATAGAGCCGACAAATGCCAGATGCCCGCGGCCGCGCTGGCTAAAATAGGTGACAAATTCACGGCTTAATACCAAGGTCGCCGTGACATTGGTATGAATCATGTTGTCAATGTTCACTTCGGCCTGCTTGGCAAACTCGGTGAACTCAATGATGCCAGCATTGTTCATCAGCAAATCGACATGCCCCATCTCGCGCAAAGACTGCGTGAGCACTTGACTGGCCATATTCGGCTGCGCCAGATCGGCAACGATAATGTGCGCCTTGCCACCCTGACTGGTAATTCTTTTTTGCAAGACATGCAGCTTGACCGGATCTCGGCCAACGAGTCCGACGACGGCCCCTCTTGCACTCAACGCAAGCGCAAGCACCGAACCGAGGCCGCCGGTTGCACCGGTCAATACCACATGTAAATTACGCAACTCCATGACTGATGGCTCCTAAGCTGCCTGGTGCAGCGTGTGAATAATCGCCGCTTGTGCCGCGACATGTTTAAAGATCTCACCATACAAGCGGTAAAACCGTTTGGCCGCATGAATGATCGCTTGCTGGTCTTCTACGTTGGTCACTTGATTCATGAGACTTTCGTAGAAAGTAACATGGCTAATATCCAGCGACCCATGCGAAAACAGATAGCTAAAGGCTTTTTTGGGCAACTGCAGGGCCTGCATGATTTTTTCGCCGGCCTGGGTGGCCACCGCTGTGCTCGTGCCTTCAAGCACTAACACCATGCCAAAAAAGCCCAGTGGATTCACGCGGTGTATCATGTCGTAGGCATAAGCCACCATCACCTCGGTTGCATGGCAAGCGGCATCTTGCTCGGTTGCACTGTGACGCACAGACTCCTTGTCGCCACCGCAGGCTTCAATATCATTCAGCACCCATTCCTGATGCCCCATTTCTTCTTCGATATATTCACCAATCGCGGTCCGCAACCATTCATACTCACCGCTCAACCGGCCGCCGCAGGCCATCAGTAACGGCGTGGTGTGCTTAACATGATGATAGGCTTGCGTCAGAAAAGCACGATAGGTTTCCAGGGTAATGTTGCCCTGTGCGCCTTGTTGGATCAAGGGCAAAGTCATTAAGGCGTTGCGCTCCTGCTCAGTGGCGCTCAATAATTGCTGATAAAAACTCATGCGGAAATTCCTTCATAAAGGGCGTTGATTTCTGCGGCATACGCGGCAGCAATCACATCGCGTTTTAAACGGCCATTGGCCGTCAGTTGTCCGTTTTGTGGGGTAAAAGGCTGTTTGGCATATATCACATCGCCCACTTGCGCATAATCAGGCAAGCCCTGATTCGCCCGTGCAATGCCTTGCGCCACTTGCGCCTGACTTGCCTGTGGTGCAAGCACCACCACCGCCACGTTATACGGCCTCGCTTCTCCAAACACACAGGCCTGTAACAATCCGGCCTGCTGAATCAATGTCGTTTCGACCCACTCTGGCGACACGTTGCGCCCGAATGAAGTAATAAACAGATTTTTTTTGCGGCCAGACAGGATCCAGTGACCTTCGGCATCCTGGTAGGCCAAATCGCCGGTCGGCAAGTAACCGTCCACATCAAGCGCTGGTTCAGTGATCGTCCCATCTGCCGCCATATACCCAGCGTAAATGGCTCCTTTGACCCACAACTCGCCGTGGCTATCCACGCGCAATTGCACGTGCGGCAAGGGCTGACCAATACTGCCTGGCTGATTGGCCAGTGGGGTATTCAGTGTGACCACCGAGGCACATTCGGACAAGCCATAGCCTTCGTATACTGGTAACCCCAGTGCATGTGCCTGTAACAGCAGCGCTGGTGCCACCTTGGCGCCCCCCACTGCGACAAAGCGCAACTGAGCCAGGGCCAGCTGACCGGCTTGCAGGCAAGCCACCAGCGCACGCAACAACTCTGGAATCAAAATGGCCGTGGTGGCCTGGCTGGCTTGCAAGCCATGGTAGAGCTTGAAGATATCAAACTGGCTACCGCTAAAACCAACGGCCTCGCAGCTGTAGACCACGACGGTGGTGCCAGAGATCAGGCTGGCATAAACGCCGGCGACATTTTCCAACAAGGTGGCCAGTGGCAACACGCAAAAATGGCAGTCATCGTGGCCTGGTTTGACCTGTGTGCGAATCGAACTAGCAACTTGCCACATGTGGTCTTTGCTCAAGCAAACGCCTTTGGGCGCGCCGGTCGTGCCAGAGGTATAAGTAATTTTGGCCACAGGCGCCGCCCTGTCATGCGCCTGCACGCGAAGCACAGTGACCATCTTGTCGGCCACCTGCCATTCAGCAACTAGCGTAGCCTCGGGGAACAGGCCTAGCCAGACTGCGGGCGTATCAGTCAACACCAGGCTGACGCCCGCATCCAGAATGGCATGCTGCTTTTGCGTCGCAGAGAAAAAGGCGGGCACCGGTACATTGGTCCAGCCCGCCGCCAGTATCGCCAGATCCAGCACGATCCAGGCCGGGCTATTATCAAGCGCCAAGGCGACACTGGCTTGCGGTGTCAACGTCATCAACGCCGAAGACACGCGCGTGATTTCTTTGGCAAGGGCAGCATAGCTCAATTGTGTCTGTGCGCCCTGTAAGGCAATCTGCTCGGGAACTTGAGCCGCCTGCGCTTGAATTTCGTTCAGTATCATGATCGGGGCTTATAAAGGATCAGCCACACCACGAATCGCCACAATTTGCGGGATATGTTTGTAGTAGCTGCCCCATTTTGCACGTTCTTGCGCGTCCAGACGATCAGGATTCGCCGCCGCTAATGGATATAAGTCTCGCCCGCCCTTGATCAGGCCATTTTGCAAACTGTGATGTGCGGTCGCAACGCCCCAAGGTAAATTCATACTCAGGCTATGTTGAATCACATGCGCAATCAGCACGCCGGCATTACGCGGATTGGCCACCGCCAGGTTACCAAAATAGGTGATTTCCTCACGTGCAATGTCGCGGCCAAGCTGGCGCGACATCAACTGCTCAATAGGCTCATCAATATACTGCTCGAGAAACAGACGGCCATAGGCGGCATGATGCAAACCAAAGGCGGCCATCAGCACACCACTGGCATCCCGCAAGGCCACCAGTTGCGGCATAAACTGGCTGACTTCTGCACCATACATCTGTTTAAACACCGCAGCAATAAAGGCCTCCACCTCCTGACGGCAGGGGGCCCCCTGCTCGACCAGGTGTCCGGTAATTTCATTGACCTGATAACGCTTGGCCTGGGCAAAGTCTCTCAGCTCATAGGCAGAGGCCGCGTGATAAAATGCTGTGTTTGGTTCTGAATGTAACATGTCAACCGTCTCGCAAAGAATGCTCTTGGGCTTTCATTTGCAATCCTTATGCCAGATCAATTTATACTTATAAATCATCATCTTAATCAAAAGCCACCCCGCAAAACCCTGCATATTTTGCAGACTATTAAAGGCTGTGTATTCAGCTTCTGCACATTTTGCAGAGGCTGATCGCCTATGAGCTGGCGCAGCCCTGTCAAGGATGCAGTGTTTTTCCAATGCAAATCAGTCGTTTACCTTAGTATTAACGACGCGTACGGGAATGTGGCACACGGTTTGCATTTCATGTCCACGTTTTTGAAAACAAGAGACGCACCTCCTGTTAATCGTGCGAATATGGATAAAAACAGGCATACACACTGAGCAATGAATACTCAAACAATAACGCAACCCTGGTTACCTGAACCGACCTTGGCCATGCTGTGGAAAGCGTGGCTGCTCTCCGCCATGGTGATTGTCTGGCTGGCCAATGGCACGGGCATAGATCTCTATCTGGCCGACCAGCACTTTGACTTTGCTCAACAGGCCTTTAGCCAAAAGCATGCTTTTTTTTACGAAACCATCATGCATGAATATGCCAAGCATCTGCTGACCTTGCTCTGGCTCACCCTGTTGTTGATCAGCAGTGTGCCTGAACGCTGGTTCGGCAAGCGGCTGACAGCCTCCATGCGCTATAAACTTCGCTGGATTCTTTTTTTGGCCTTGCTCAATGCGCTGCTGGTCTCTGGCCTCAAACATCAAATGCCGCATGCTTGCCCCTGGGATGTTGTGCGTTATGGCGGCGAGCTACAGTGGGCGCCTACATTCAGCAGCCATGCCGGGATTGAAGAGGGGCACTGCTTTCCAGCCGGACATACCACCAGTGGCGTCTGGCTGTCGGCGCTCTGTTTGTTGTGGCTGCCGCACGCCCCGCGTAAAGCCCTGCTGATGGCGCTATCTGGCCTGGCCGTCGGCTTAATGCTGGGTTGGGCGCAACAAGTCAGAGGTGCCCACTTTTTATCGCATACCCTGACATCGCTTTGGCTGATGTGCAGTTGGCTATTGCTGGTCCTTACTTATACCAAGAGTCGTATTGAATGAAACTATTTGCAAACCTCAAGCGTGCTTTGTACGTACTGTTTACCCCCCAAATCTGCCTGATTTGGGCTGTCAGCCTGTGGTTGATGCTGACCAGCAACCATGCGCTGTTTAGCCATATCCTGAATCTCTACCCCTGGAATGCAGAAAATGCGGGCTTTATTATCAGCTTGAGCCTGTTTTTCACCTTTAGCATTACCTGGTGGCTGATGCTGTTGAGCCATGGCAAATCTGCCCGCTGGGTGTTGGCGGTGATTGTGTTGTCTGCCGCCTGGGCCGCGTTTTATATGGATGAATTCGGCGTGATTATTGACCATGTCATGCTGGACAACGCCGTCAAAACAGATGCACGTGAAGTCATGGGGCTGTTATCGTGGGGCTTTTTCATCAAAATGCTGTTGCTGGGTGTGATGCCGGCACTGGTATTGATCAAAGCCGTGCCTGCCCGTTTTTTTGTGCGGGATGCGCTTAGCGTTCGCCTCAAACAGATCGGCCTGTTGATGTTGGGCATGGTCCTGGTAGTGATCCCCTGCAGTGCAGATTACGCGACCTTTATCCGCGAACACAAACTGGTACGCATGTATGCCAACCCCACCTTCTTTCATTACTCGCTGGTGAAGTGGGCCTCGAAAAAAGTGTTTACCCGCAGTATTACCGGCTTGCAGAAAACCGCGGTAGATGCGGTCAATGTAGGGGAGCCGCGTCACCATGAGCTGATTATTATGGTGGTCGGTGAAACCGCCAGGTTCGATCGCTTTTCATTGAACGGCTACCATAGGCTGACCAACCCCAGGCTGAGCAAGGAAACCATACTGAGCTTTAAGCAGGTGACCTCTTGCGGGACGTCCACCGCGGTTTCCGTACCGTGTATGTTTTCTTTGCTGACGCGCAAGCAATATGACGAGGAGAAAGCCTTGCATATGGAAAATGCACTGGACGTCCTGCAAGCGCATGGCGTAAGCGTACTTTGGCGTGACAATAACTCGGATTCAAAAGGGGTGGCGTTGCGCGTACCGTATGAGGATTTCAAATCACCGATACACAATCCGGTCTGCAATGACAACGAGTGCCGTGACATCGGCATGCTGAGCGGCTTGGACAATTTTGTCGCAAAAAACAAAGACAAGGATATTCTGATCGTGCTGCATCAGATGGGTAATCACGGGCCGGAGTATTACCGCCGCTATCCCGATGAATTCAAACGGTTTACGCCCGTGTGTAAAACCGGTCGCCTGTCGGAATGTACACAAGAAGAAATTGACAACTCTTACGACAATGCCATTTTATACACCGATTATTTCTTATCTGAAGTAATTCAGTTTCTGAAAAAATACGACACCCAACGTGAAACAGCAATGCTCTATGTCTCTGACCATGGCGAGTCATTAGGCGAACACGGGATTTACCTGCATGCGGCGCCCTACATGATTGCGCCGCAGCAGCAAACACATGTGCCGGCCATTTTGTGGCTGGGGCAGCATTTTGATTATCAGCTGTCGCAAGTGACCCCTTATGAAAACTACCCGCTCAGCCACGACGATGTGTTCTGCACACTGCTCACCGCCTACGAGCTGAAATCAGAAGTGTGTCATGCCGAATTTAGCTGGTTGGCACAAAACCGTGAATTGATCGAGGAGCAAAGAAAGCACCTGATCCCACAACCGGGGCAGGCTGCCATCCCGGCAAACTAATTCGTATCACACCTGATCGTGGGCGCATCGGCGCTCACTTTGCCGGAGGACAGCCACAACACGGGTTTGACACGCTCATCCACATGGCAGGCATCAATATAGCCGACGGCGCCATCGGTTTCAGCCACGTACCGAATCATTGCTTCTTCGGATTGCACCGTGTATGGCGGCTGCACCCCGTGGAAGTAGAGCCCGTTCCAGTAGTTGATTTGTGAGCGCGGCGTACTATGCAATACCCATTGTGAAAACTTGAGCCGCAGTGGGTGCTCACTGTGCAGATTGACAGGATGCAGCGCCTGCCCATGCTCGGCATACAGTTTCTTGCGCCAGAAAATCAGGCCCAGCTCGTCGGCATGGATGCTGGGGGCCAGCCCCGCTTGTGCAGGCACAATCACGGCAATGGGACGGTTGTCGTCTGCCGCCTGTACGCTTGCCGCCATGAGCATCAGCATGCTGAGCAGACTGACGAGTCTACGCAGGCGATGATATCTTTGCTGTAACAACATTAAAACATCACCGCAAAAGAGGTTACAAACCCGCGCGGCACATCGCTGTACTCCCCGCTGCCCCCAATAAACTCAAACTTGAGCAACTGGTTGGGTTTGACGCGCTTGGTCATGCCTAATACCCAGCGGTCTGCATTTTTGCTTTCCACTTCATGCAGCGTTTCCAGGCGGGTGATCCAGTACCACTCCTGACCTAGCGCATAGGCACTCTGCACGTAGCCGCCGCTGCCACCGTCATCGCCCGCCGTGGTTCTGCGCTCATACACTTCACCGCTAAACTCCCAGCGGTTGAGTTCAAGCAAAAAATCCAGGCCAAAGACATGATACGTAGGTGAGCCCGCATAGTTTTTCTGATAGCTCATCACATTGAGGCCCAAAGTATTTAAACCAGCATTGGCGCCGGTCAGGCCTAAAATGTTGTTGAAGGCGACGCGGGCTCCCATGACATCACGAAAGATGATTTCGTCGCCATCCTGATGCTGATCCTTGAGGGCTTCTGCATATACCTGATACTCAAGATCCACTTGCTTGACCGGCAAACTGCCAAACAACATGGCACCGTTGATGCCATAAGGGAACATGCGGCGCGTGACCAAGGGCCGGCTGGCGGTCCATACCAGCGGCGGCGCATGTAGTTGGTTCCAGCGTCCGGCAGGGGTTAGAAAACGTCCCAGCCTGACATTGGCTTTGTCATTTAGGTTGTAATCAAAATAAAAACGCTCGAGGTCAACGTAGCTTTTTTTGGTATTGACACCCTGATGATGGTCGTAAGAAAGCGGGTCTTCCAGCTCCAGCTCGCTAAAAAACTTGACGCGGCCCCCTTGGTCCCAAGTGGTGATCATACTGATTTGATTCAGCGTAAACTGGGTGGATTGCGTGCGAGGGACGCGAATGTCAGCACTGGTGTAGCCCCCCACATGAAACGCATTCCAGAATGCATCCAGGTCTTCGGCGGCCACCGGCTTGCATAGCATACTCAGGCTGATTACACTGAGCATGACTCGAATACTGAGCACAACCCGACTAAAGCTGTTTAACATATCTGACCCATGATGATCGTCCCGGCTAAAACCATTTGATGCGTATTTTCTCACATCTGCCGCGCTTGCAAACGCCACTCACCATCCGCAAAATGCTTTTAATTGTATTTTTGCTGGCGGGCCTGTTGCCGGCACTCATGGTTAGCCTGATCAGTTTTTACCAGGCAAGGCAGGCGCTACGCGTAGAAATCAAGCACGACCTGCAAACCACCGGTAAAGCAGTTGCCGAGCACGTCGACCGGGTGTTGAACGAACGTGTACAGAACGTCCGCAGCTGGAGCCAGCTTGGCATCATGCAAGACTTGCTCATAGAAGACATTGATAAACGCTTGTCGATGTTTTTGGCCGAGACGCGTAAAAGCTACGCCGAGCAATACCTCAGCCTGGATGTCATTAACCTCAAAGGGCATGTCGCGGCTTCCAGTGAGCCCGCACATATTGGCCAGCCCCTGGCAATTCCGCCTGAGTGGATGCGGTTCCAGGATGATGACCAGGTAATCACGCTTTACCGGCTGGACCATCAGCAGCTCATGATTTCGGCCCCCATCCTGTCGCAGAATACCCTGCAACCGCTTGGCACCCTGGTCGTCACCTTTAACTGGCGCGTGATTGAAAATCTGCTCGACCATGCAGCCCAACACAGCACCGAGCTGGCCTTGTTTGATCAAAAATTAAACCTGTTGGCTCAATCCAGCCACTGGGCGGATCAACAGCATAGCCTGCATGCACAGGCACCGCTGATCAGCCGCCTGCCGTTACAGGGCTGGCAGGTACATCTGAATAAAGATCACGATGAAGCCGTCGCGCCTGTGCATAGGCTGGGCATGATTTTTATTGTGGTGCTGGGCGTGACGCTGGTCTGCTCCATCCTGCTGGTGCGCCCGATCGCGCAAAACATCAGCCGACCGCTGGAAGCCTTGACCCGCTATGTACAACGCTTTCGCCAACTCGACGCCATTGCCCCGGTGTCCAGCGGGCCGGTCGAGGTGCAGTCCTTGCACCAGGCGTTTACCGACATGGTGGCAGAGCTCGCCGCCTCGGAGCAGCAACTGACACGCGCGGCCAAGCTGGCGGTGGTCGGTGAAATGGCAGCGGCCATGAGCCATGAAGTCCGCACCCCCTTGGGTATCATGCGTTCGTCCGCCGATGTCTTGTTACGCGAACCGAATCTTTCAGAAGATGGCCGAGAAGTGCTGGGCTTCATTATTTCTGAAACCGAGCGCCTTAACAAACTGGTCAGCACGCTGATAGACTCGGCCCGTCCGCGTGCGCCCAGTAAAATCCCGCTCGACCTGCAAGCGCATTTGCAGCATGTGATCGCCCTGCTGCAGGCGCAGGCACAATCCAAACAATTGACCCTGTCGCTCTCTGCCTCAGCGGCCGTGGTGGTGGAGGCGGACCAGGACCAGATGACGCAGGTCCTGCTCAACCTGCTGATGAACGCCATCCAGATTCTGCCCAAGGGGGGCCACATCGCCCTCAGCTTATGGTCAGATGCGACACATGCCCATATTTCGGTCGCAGATGACGGTCCCGGGGTGCCCCCTGCACAACAAACCCATCTGTTTGAAGCCTTTTTTACGCAACGCGCGGGCGGCGTCGGTCTGGGCCTAGCGGTGGTCAAACAAATCATGGAGACCCACGGTGGTACAATCCAATACTCAACCAGCCCCTGGCAAGGGGCGCAGTTTAACCTGACCTTGCCACTCGCAAACACTTAATTATGTCCAGTCCACAACACACCATTTTAGCCGTTGACGATGAACCCCACATGCGCAGGCTGCTCGAAATCAGCTTGCGGCAAGCCGGCTACAAAGCGCTTTCGGCAGGCAACGGCCGCGAAGCGCTCGAGCTTGTCCAGCAACAGCAGATTGATCTGGTCGTGAGCGACCTGCATATGCCGGGCATGAGCGGTTTGCAGTTGCTTGAGGCCTTGCGCAAGCAATTTGAGCGCCTGCCATTCATCATGGTCACCGCCCAGGGCGAAATCAAAACCGCCGTCGAAGCCATGAAGCTGGGCGCCAGTGATTATATTTTGCGTCCGTTTGAGCTCGAAACATTGGAAATCGCGATTCAGAAGGCACTGGCAATCAACCGGATTCAACTGGAAAACTCGTTTTTCAAGGAGAGCAGACAACCCACGGTCACCGGCCTCATCGGCGACAGCGTGCCTATGCAGTCGCTGAAACAAATGATCCAGCAAGTGGCGCCGGAAAGAGCCACTGTGTTTATTGTGGGTGAAACCGGTACCGGCAAAGAGCTGGTCGCTAAAGCCCTGCATGATGCTTCGCCCAGAAAAACCGAATTGTTTGTTGCGGTGAACTGCGCAGCGATCCCGGCAGACATTCTTGAGTCAGAATTATTTGGTCATGAAAAAGGCGCATTTACCGGGGCGGTGAAAGAGCGTGTCGGCAAGTTTGAGCTGGCCAATGGCGGCACGCTGTTTCTGGATGAAATCACCGAAATGCCGATTCAACTGCAGTCGAAACTGCTGCGCGTATTGCAGGAGAATGTGGTGGAAAAACTGGGCGGCAACCGCCAAATCGCGCTTGATGTGCGCGTGGTGGCGGCGACCAACCGCGACCCCATGCAAGCCGTCAAAGAAGGCAAACTGCGCGAGGATTTGTATTACCGGCTCAACGTGATTCAACTGCAAGTGCCGCCATTGCGCGAGCGGGGGGAAGATGTCGGCTTGCTGGCAGCGTATTTTTTGGCTAAACGCCACGGCCAGCTCAGCGAAAGCGCACGCCTGTGTTTGCATCAATATCGCTGGCCGGGCAATGTCCGTGAGCTGGAAAATATTCTTGAACGCGCCGCGATTCTGGCAGGCAGCCAAACCATACAGCCCCAGCACTTACCGGCGGACATTGCGCAATCGCCCGGCCTTGGCCCGGCTTCGTCCACCGCCAATCTAGACACGTCCGCGACTCCGGTGGAAAACGACCTCTCGATTCCGCGTGCCACGGAAGCCATTGAACGCCGCTTAATCCTCAAGGCACTTGAAGCCTGCCAGGGCAACAAAACCAAAGCCGCCAAGCAGTTAGAGATTAGCGAGCGCTCACTGTGGAACAAACTGAACCAGTACGGCCTGCGTTAATCGGCCATCCTCAACCCTGAGCGGTCCACAAGTAGGCATCCATGGCCAGAATGCCATAGGTGGTTTCGGGCGTGTAGCGTTGCGCGGGTCCAAACACCTTTCCAGGTGCCGTGCCCGACACACTGCCTGCGGCGACGAACAGCGGCATCAAATGATCTTCGGTGGCATGCGCTTGCCGTGCCCAGGCACATTCATTGCGGTAATTGCACAGCGAGTCCCATTGCTGTTGCGCGATGCGTGCCGCCATCCAGTCGGCAAATGCATCTACATAAGCCAGCGGCAGTGCATTGCGATCTGCGCTAAAAAAATCCGACAAATTATGCGTGATGGCGCCGGAGGCGAGGATCAGGATATTTTGCGCATGCAGCGCTTGCAAGGCCTGACCCAGCGCAAACTGGGCAGCAGGCGAGCTGCGGCTCTGGATTGAAAGCTGCGTCACCGGAATATCGGCTTGCGGATACATGAGCATCAAAGGCACCCAGGCGCCGTGATCCAGCCCCCGGTCAGGATGCACTTGTACAGGTAAATCATGCGCCTGCAGCAAAGCGAGCACTTGCTCCGCCAACCAAGGCGCGCCTGGTGCCGGATAGGTTTGTGTATACATGGCCGGGGGAAAGCCCGCAAAGTCATGCATGGTCTGTGGCTGGCTAGCCAGGCTCACCGTTGGCACACGCGTATCCCAATGCGCAGACACCACCAGGATCGCCTCAGGCCGGGGCAAACTGGCAGCTAGCGCGGCCAGCATTTGCCCGGTCAGGCCCGGCGCTAACGCCAGTGATGGCGCGCCATGCGAAACAAACAAAGTGCTCATATCAGCCTTGACCGCAACCTAGCGGCGACGATTATCAACACTCAACGCCCCTGGCCCGAACGCAACAACCATCAACAAGCCACCGACGATGGTCAGGTTTTTCAAAAACATGATCTGCTGGATTTGGTCTGCCATATTGTTGTGAAACATGAACGCGGTTGCCACGGTAAATACGGCAATCCCCGCTGCGGCTAGACGGGTTTGATAGCCAACCAGCAAGGCGATGCCCAGTACCAGTTCGACAAACAAGGCAATCGCATAAGCCACTTCAGGCATAGGCGCGCCGACACTTTGAATATAGCCGATGGTTCCGGCGGGATTAGCAGCTTTGCTCAAGCCACTGATGATAAAAATATGTGACAACAAAATACGGCCGGTCACACTGGCGGCGGATTGCAAAACATTCATGGGTAGGCTCCTAAAAGCGTGAGCAGGGGAATCTGCCAGCACGCATCTGATTAAAAAAGTCGGGTTCATCCGGCTCACTGACAAAACGCATTGTATGCCCGCGCCATAAAAATGATAATTACCCTATAATGCGTAAAACTGTCTCATAAAAGTTGACAATAGATGACCTCTTTTGAAGATTTGCATTTCTTTGTCGAAGTGGTGAAGCATGGCAATTTCACCACCGCGGCGCACTCGCTGGGGATTTCCAAACAGCTGGTGAGCCGGCGCATTATTGCGCTGGAAGCGAGATTGGGCATGCGACTGCTGCAACGCACCACCCGCAAACTGTCTGCCACCGAAACTGGCAAAGTGTTTTTTCAGCGGGCGCAAACAATTCTGCAAGCACTGCATGAAGCGGAGCTGGAGGTCAGTAACAGCTCAGGCGATCTGCGCGGCCTGCTGAAAATTTCAGTGCCCCTGTCTTACGCCAGCTTGCGCCTGGCGCCGGCTTTAACCGCATTCATGCAGCAACACCCGCAACTGGAAATCTGGCTGGATGCCGATAACCGGCATGTGGATATGGTCAGCGAAGGCTATGATATGGTGATACGCGTGACTGACCAGCCAGAGGAAGGCATGGTGGCACGCAAGCTGGAAGACGCCGCGATGTGCTATTGCTGCAGCCCGGCGTATATTGCACAGCATGGCATTCCGTCGACCCCGCAGGCGCTGGCCAAGCATATTTGCCTCACCCATCGCGCCAGCGAGTGGCAGTTTGTCGAGCATGACCAAATCCACCGCATCCCCATCCAGCCCAGGCTCAAGTCCAACCACGGCGAAGTCTTGCGTGATGCTGCCCTGGCCGGGCTCGGGATCACCGGGCTGCCCGCGTTTTATGTGGCGGCCGACCTGCAAGCAGGCCGTCTGGTGGAAGTGCTGGCCGACTACCGGCGACCGCAGGGGGGTATTTACGCCATGTACCCGTATCACAAACAGGTCTCAGCCAACACGCTGGCCTTGATTGAGCATTTGCGTCAATGGCTGCAAGCACCGCCTGCGGGGACAGCGATCACTGCGGTAACATAATGCGCTTGCCGCCATCCACACTGTAGCCGCCTGGACCAAAGGCGATCACAATCAGCAAACCACCGACGATGGTCATGTTTTTAAGAAACATAATGACTTGCAGCGGGTCGGCCATATTGCTGTGAAACACCAGCGCAGTGACAAAGGTAAACAGCGCAATGCCAGCCGCAGCCAGCTGTGCACGAAACCCCAGCAGCAAGGCAAGACCCAAGCCAAGCTCAACCACCAGCGCCACTGCATAAGCCAGCTGCGGCATCGGTAAATGCGCACTTTCGATATAGGCCAGCGTGCCCGCAGGATCCAGCACCTTGCCCACCCCACTCACAATAAACACCAACGATAACAACACACGCCCCAACAAACTGATCCAACGTTGCCGTACATTCATCTTGATCGCTCCTTATCATTATTTGGATTGCGCAAGCGTCGCCCGCCCCCATGACTCCACCGGCCAGTGCATTGCGGCAATCTTAACCCGCGGCGCAGCTCAAAACCGGATACCGGTGTATCACATTTGTTACTCTGCACCATTCAGCACAGAATTACCAGCACCCATTGACATTAAATAATTACAGTGTTAACTTAACATCGTTACATTTAAATTCATTGGTCAGCCATGCCCCCCAAGGTTAAGACAGAAGTCGAGAAGCAAGCGATCAGGATGCTGATCATGGATGCTGCGCGCGAACTGTTTATTCACCAGGGGATAGAAGCGGTCACCATGCGCGCGGTCGCCCAACGGGTAGGCTATACCGCCACCAGCCTCTATCTGTATTTCAGTGACAAAGAAGCCCTGATCCGGGCGGTGGTCGATGCCGATGTCCTCAAACTGGCGCAGGCGCTCAAAAGCACCTTTGAAATTCGCGACCCCTTGCAGCGATTTTTGCAATTTGGCCAACACTACATCGAGTTTGCACTGAAGTATCCCAATCACTACCGTATGATGTTCATGACGCCTCATCCACCTTTGGCCCCAGAACTGTCCAGCATCGAGCGTCACAACCCGGAGCAGGATGCTTACGCGCAACTGATTGAAGTGGTGACCAGCGCCTGGCAGGCAGGCATCTTCCGGCCGACACTGACTGACCCGGTACTGATTGCGCAGACGGTCTGGTCCGCCATGCACGGCCTCTGCGCCTTGCATATCAATATGTGTGATGACGCCTGGATCAACTGGCGGCCGGTGGAATCCCGCATGCAGGCCATGGTAAACATGTGCACGTATGGTTTTTTGAAAGCCCCTACCCATGAATAACGCTCGCCTTTATTTATACAGCCTGGCCCTCATGACCGTATTGAGCGGCTGCCAACCTGAGACAGAGGTGCCAGCTGCGCCGCGCCCGGTGTGGGTGATGACCATCGCAGACAGCGCAGTCGCAACCACCGCCCGCTACACCGGCGAAGTGAAGTCGCGCTATGAGTCGAATATTGGCTTCAGAATTAGCGGCAAAATCATTACGCGTGCCGTCAATGTCGGTGAGCTGGTTAAAAAAGGCCAACTCATTGCGCAACTGGATCCGAGCGATACCCGTTTGAATGCCCAATCGGCCAGCGCCGAAGTGCAAACCGCACAGGCCAACCTGGCGCTGGCGCAAACTGAGCTGGCCAGACGCCAGCAACTTTACCGCCAGCAATTTATTTCAAAATCGGCCCTGGACAGCTACGAGACACAAGTGAAAACCAGTGCAGCCAGGCTAGAGCAGGCCAAATCGCAAGCCGCAGTCAGCCAGCATCAAACAGGCTACACCCAACTGCTGGCAGACCGTAGCGGTGCCATCGGCATGATACAGGCCGAGCCGGGACAGGTGGTGGCCGCCGGACAAACCATTGCCCGGATTTACGACTTGCAAACGCTGGAAATCCAGATTGCCGTTCCCGAAACCGTGATTGATACCCTGCACCCCGGTGATCAGGCCAGCGTAACGCTGCAAGGCCTGTCCCACGCCTATCAGGGCCGTATTCGCGAAATTGCGCCAGCAGCCAATAGCCAGACCCACGCCTTCGATCTGCGCATCCAGTTGCTGGATGCCGATGCCAAAATCAAACTGGGCATGACCGCTGACGTGCGCTTTTTATCAGGTGCAGCCAGACAAACTATCTTGGTCCCGAGCACGGCGGTCACCCAATTTGCCGACCACCCCAGCGTCTGGGTGATAGATGCGCAACAGCAGGCACATCGACGTGCGGTGACCACTGGCAACGTCACTGAAACGGGCGTAGAAATCACCTCTGGCTTGCAAGCCAACGAGACCATTGCCACCATCGGCGTGCATACCCTGACAGAGGGCATGCGCGTGCAAGCCGTCACTCCTGGCCCGGAGGTATTGCGCTAATGAGCGAACACACCACACCAGCGCATAAAGCCACCAGCCCCTCGCTGTCGCAGCGCTTCAACCTCTCGACCTGGGCCCTCAAAAACCAGGCCCTGGTGCTTTATTTCATTTTGCTGACCTTGCTCGCCGGCAGCTTTGCCTATACCCACCTCGGGCAATCAGAAGACCCGCCCTTTACCTTTAAAGTCATGCTGGTGCGCGCCAGCTGGCCGGGCGCCTCTGCGCAAGAGGTTGAGCAGCAGATCACGGATAAAATTGAAGAAAAACTGCAAGAAATCCCGTCCATCGATTACACCAGCAGCTATTCACGCCCGGGTGAGTCGGTGGTATTTATTGTCATTCGCGATAATACCTTCTCCGAAAAAATCCCCGAGCTCTGGTATCAGGTACGCAAAAAAATTGGCGACATCCGCCACACCTTTCCACGTGACCTGCAAAGCCTGACCTTTAACGATGAGTTCAGCGACGTCTATGGCAGCATGTATGCCATCACCGCCGACGGCCTCAACCCGCAACAACTGAAAAGACAAGCCGAATGGGTAAGAGCGCGTCTGCTCAAACTACCCGATGTGGAAAAAGTTGATTTGTTTGGTGAGCAACCACAAAAAATCATCATCGAAATTTCCAATCAAAAACTCACTTCCCTGGGCATCACGCCGGCACAACTGGTGCAAATCCTGCAACAGCAAAACAGTGTCGTTGGTGCCGGGACCTTTGATGCAGGCCCGGAAAGAATCCGCCTGGATGTCAGTGGTCGCTTGCAAACACTGGAGAATTTACGCCAGTTTCCGATTCGGGCAGGGAATCAGAACCTGAGGCTGGGCGAGATTGCCACCATTAAACGCGGCTATGCCAATCCGCCGGCAGAGCGCATTCACTTCAACGGCACGCCCACCTTGCTGATCGGGGTCAGCATGCAGGCCGGCGGGGACGTCATTGCCTTGGGCAAGGCCATGCAAAGCACCATACGCAGCGTGCAAACACAATTACCGGTCGGCGTGCAATTGCATCTGGTCACCTCGCAGCCCGAGATCGTGCAACACTCGGTGCATGATTTTGTCCGCTCCCTCATTGAAGCCTTGCTGATTGTGCTGGCGGTGAGCCTGCTCTCCCTGGGCTGGCGGACCGGCATTGTGGTCGCCGTCGCCATCCCGATTGTGCTGGCCGGGACATTTCTGCTCATGGACTGGTTTCAGATTGGCCTGCACAAAATTTCGCTGGGCGCACTGATTTTAGCGCTAGGCTTGCTGGTCGATGATGCGATTATTGCGGTCGAAATGATGGCAGCCAAAATGGAACAAGGCTGGGAGCGTATGCAAGCCGCCTCGTTTGCCTTCACCTCCACCGCCATGCCCATGCTGACCGGCACGCTGGTTACAGTGGCAGGCTTTCTGCCGATTGCCACCGCGGTCTCCTCAACCGGCGAATATACCCGCTCCATCTTCCAGGTCTCGGCCATTGCACTGAGTCTGTCCTGGATTGCCGCGGTGATTGTCGTGCCCTTTTTAGGCTATCACTTGCTGCCGGATGCCGCTGCACATGCCCAACCTTCACTCTGGCGCCGGTTCAAGCAAACATTAGGCTTTAAAAGCGATGATCAAGAAGCGAGCGCTCACAACGAAGAGACACTGTATGCCACGCCGTTTTACCAGCGCCTGCAAGGTACGGTCAGCTGGTGTGTCCAGCATAAGGGCCTGGTGATTCTGGCAACCATTGCCTTGTTTGTGGTTGCCATGCTGAGTTTTGGCAAAGTGCAGCAACAGTTTTTCCCCGACTCGACCCGCCTCGAAATCGTGGTCGATTTGCGTCTGGCCGAGAATGCCAGCGACCAGTCCACCGAAGCGGCCGTGACCAAACTCGAGCGCTGGCTCAACGATTGGCAAGCAAAACATGGCAAGGTGGAGAATGTCGTGTCCTACCTGGGCTCAGGTGCACCCCGCTACTACTTGCCGCTAGACGTGCAATTGCCACACCGCGCCTTTGCCCAACTGGTGATTTTGACTAAAGACCTGCCACAGCGTGAAGCCTTGCGCACAGATCTGCTGAACTTGTTTCAACACGATTTTCCACAACTCCGCGCTTCGGTATTGCGGCTGGAAAATGGGCCACCCGTCGGCTTTCCGGTGCAGTTCCGCGTCGACGGCAAAAACCTGAAAGCGATACGCGAGGTGGCGCACCAGATTGCAGACGCGATGCGTGCCAACCCGCACCTGATCAATGTGCAACTGGGCTGGGAAGAACCGAGCAAAGTGATCCACATTGAGGTGGACCAGCACAAGGCGCGCCTGCTCGGCATCCATTCGCCAGACATCGCGCAGTTACTCAACACGCAGTATTACGAACAGGTGGTCAGCGAGTTCAGGGAGGCGAATGAGCGCATAGACCTGGTCATGCGTAGTCCGGTCGATGAGCATGCGCAACTGTCGCAAATCGGCCAATTAACCGTATTAAGCCAGAATGGCGAGCGCGTGCCGCTGGCGCAAGTGGCCACCATTGAATATGGGTTTGAAGAAGGCGTGATCTGGCGTCGCAACCGCGTGCCTTCGCTCACGGTGCGTGCGCATTTGCGCGGCAAAATGCAGGCACCGGTGGTCTCCGGCCAGGTGCAACAAGCCATTGCCCCGATTTTGCAGCATTTGCCGGCAGGCGTCACCGTAGAAACCGGTGGCGCGATTGAAGAGTCCGCCAAAGGCGCCAGCTCGGTGGTTAAAGGCGTCCCGCTGTTTTTAGCCGCTGTATTCACGTTGCTGATGCTGCAACTGCGTAGCTTGGCTAATGTCTTTCTGGTGGTATTGACCGCGCCCTTGGGCATGATAGGCATTAGCTTTGCCCTGCTGATTTTTAATATGCCGTTTGGCTTTGTCGCCATGCTGGGCAGCATTGCGCTCTCCGGCATGATCATGCGTAACTCGGTCATTCTGGTCGACCAGATCAATCAGGATATTGCCGAGGGCGCCTCGCTCGAGCAAGCGGTAGTGCAATCGACCGTGCGCCGCTTCCGGCCGATTGTACTGACGGCCGCTGCGGCCATTCTGGCCATGATTCCGCTGACGCGCAGCGTGTTCTTCGGACCGATGGCAGTCGCGATTATGGGTGGGCTGGCCGCCGCCACCTTGCTGACCATTTTGTTTGTGCCGGCACTGTATGCGTTCTGGGCCCGTTTGACCGACAGAACCATGCAATCATGGCGCAATCAATGATAGGGCGCGATTAAAAAATTTCGACGCCGCATAGATGGAATAGGTAAGGCGCAATTTTTTATGCGCAACGCAGTATCGCAACGAAAGTTGAATGAATAGAAGTGCCCTATAATGTTTTTTCTCTTTAACCGGATAGTGGGATTCAAAAATGACAGACCAGGCAACCGCACGTTTTAACATGATTGAGCAACAAATCCGCACCTGGGAGGTGCTGGACCCGCAAGTATTGGCCACGCTGAGCAACACGCCGCGTGAAGCATTTGTGCCAGACGCCTACCGCGGCCTGGCGTTTGCCGATATTGAAATCCCGCTGGACATGGGGCAGCACATGCTGAGCCCAAAAATCGAAGGGCGTTTTTTGCAAGCGCTGCAACTGCAAGCTAAAGACAAAGTGCTACTGGTCGGCGCTGGCAGCGGCCATCTGGCCGCACTGATGGCGCAACACTGCGCACAAGTCACTGCGCTGGAGATCTTCCCCGAGCTGTGCGCGCTGACCGCGAAAAACCTGGCTAACCAAGGCATCCAGAATGTACAGCTGATTGAGGCCGATGGTCACAATGGCTATGAAGCCAAAGCGCCTTATGACGCCATCGTATTTACCGCCTCCAGCCCGGTTGAACCCGAAGGCGTGCGCTACCAGTTGAGCATTGGTGGCCGTATGCTCATCGTGCTGGGCAAAGCCCCGGTCATGCAGGCGACGCTGGTACAACGTCTGGCCGAGCACAGCTTCAAACAAGACGTCCTGTTTGAAACCAGCCTGACTGAAATGCAAAACGCACCCCAGGCCCTGGCCTTTACTTTTTAACATCTCATGTCTGTTTAATGCCTTATGTCTAGCCCTGCCTATTTGAGAGTAGTGATGCTGATTGCCAGCCTGTGGTGGTCGGCACACGCCAGTGCTGCCGCGCAAAGCCTGGTAGACGTGTATCAGGAAGCCCTCGCCAGTGATCCGGTGCTGGCCTCGGCGGGTAGTGCCAATCAGGCTGCGCAAGAAGTGATAGAACAGGCCAAAGCCGGCTACCGTCCTTCAGTGAATTTTACGGCGGGCGCGAATGCCAACCGCACCGATTTAAAAATCGTCGGTAGCCAGGCGCCCTTCCCCGGCGGGCGCAACAACTACGAAGCTTATCAGGCACAGCTACAAGCCAGACAACCGCTTTTCCGCAAAGAAGCCCTGGAGCGCATAGACCAAAGCAAGGTGCAGGTGAGCATCGCTGACAAGCAATATCACCTGGCACAACAAAACCTGATGTTACGCACCACGCAGGCCTATTTTGAGGTGCTGCTGGCGCAAGACCGCAACATGCTGATCACCGCGCAAAAAGAAGCCATTCAGCGCCAGTTGCAACAGGCCAAGGCCAATTTTGAGGTGGGCACCACCACCATTACCGACGTCAATGAAGCGCAAGCGCGCTATGACCTGATCGTGGCGCAAGAGCTGGCCGCACTCAATGACATTGATATTGCCAAACGCAGCCTACAGGCGATCACCGGCAAATTGCCAGAACGCCTGGCCAGTGTGCGCGAAGATATCCAGATCAGCCCCAGCCTCAAGCCCATGCAAGAATGGCAAGAGGTCGCCCATGCCAGCAACCTGAATATCCAGATTCAGCAAGAAACGGTACAGGTGAATGAAAAAGATATCGAAATCGCACGCGCCGGGCATTACCCCACCGTAGATGCCGTCGCCAACTATCAGGACAGCTACGCCAATGGCGGCCAGTACGGGTTTGGTGCCGACCTGAAAAGTGCCAGCATAGGCGTGGAAGTCTCTGTGCCGCTCTATCAAGGGGGGGCCGTGAATTCACGCGTGCGCCAGGCCGCCTACAATCGGCAAAAAGCTCTCGATGACTTACAAAACGTCATGCGCCAGACCACCCTGGAAACCCAACGTGCCTACCTCAACCTGAACACCAGCATCGCGCAGGTAAAAGCGCTTGAGCAAGCGCTCAAAAGCAGCCAAAGCCAGCTCGACTCCACCAAGCTCGGTTACGAAGTCGGCATACGCACCAGCGTAGATGTACTCAACGCCCAGCAGCAATATTACAGCGCCAACCGTGATTTATTGCAGGCCCGCTATAACTACCTGGTGAACATCATCCGTTTGAAAACCGCCAGCGGCATCGTCTCCGAAGCCGACCTGCAAGATATCGACCAACAACTAGCCAAGAGATAAGCCCATGAAGCCAGTCATTGCCACCACCGATGCCGTTTGGATGCTGATTGATATACAAACCCGGCTCTGTGACGCGATGCAACCTGAGCCCATGGCCGCCGTCATCAAAAACATTCAGCGCCTGATTCAAGGCGCCCAGCTCCTGAATATCCCGCTCTGGGTGACTGAACAATACCCGGAAAAACTCGGCGCAACCCTGCCCGCGCTGCAAACCCTCTTGCCCGATTACACCCCTCGCACCGCAAAACTCGCCTTCTCCGCTTGGCACGAGTCCAGCTTTCAGGAATCCTCCGTCAGCGTCGCCCCGCAAGTCGTGCTGTTCGGCCTGGAGACCCATATTTGCGTGCAACAAACCGCCCTAGATGCACTGGCTGCAGGCAAACAAGTGTTTATCGTGGAAGATGCCGTCATCTCACGAAATGAGGCCAACCGCAACAATGGCATCGAGAGAATGCGTAATGCCGGTTGTATCATCACAAATACAGAATCCATGCTATTTGAGCCCATGCAAGGCGCCACGCATGCGCAATTCAAGGCCGTGTCGGCACTGATTCGCTAGCTAGCTGGCTGCACCAACGCCTTTAGCGTATTTGGATGCGGGAAATAAATACTTCGTTACCATTTTTCAGGCTTAGTCAGAGATGAAAATATATTCGGTGAGATATATTTTCATCTCTTCCTCTCTAAAATCATAAAATATATGCGTTCCGATATATTCCTTTATTTTGAAAAAGATCTGGAATAGAATATATGCGATCATATATTTTTGGGGAATTCGCATGAAGGTTCCGATTAACTCACCAGCAGATTTGGGCGAAGTCATTCGCGCTACACGCAAATCAAATAATCTTCGTATGGATGATTTGGCTGGTATTGCTGGCGTGGGGCATGTTTTCGTGGGCGATGTCGAATACGGAAAAGAAACCGCCCAAATCGGCAGAGTCATGCGGCTTTTAGGAGAGCTGGGAATAAAACTGTCTGCCGAGGTTCCAGCTTCTGCAGAAGCCTATCTGGGCAAGATTCGTGACCAGAACGGCTTGGTACGTCCCAGCCAACGCAAGACCCAAAAAGGTACTCAATGAAGCGAATATTGCTCGCTTATATCAACGATGCCCATGTCGGCACATTGGTCGCTGAAGACAATATCTGGAGGTTTGAATACACAGATACCTGGGCCACGGATAACAAGGGATACGATCTTTCTCCAAATCTACCCAGAGTAGATGCTGAAGGCAAACCCAGCATTCACATTGACGGTAGCACGACAAGACCTGTGCAATGGTATTTTGATAATTTGCTTCCTGAGGAAACGTTACGAACGATCCTAGCTAAGGAAGCCAAAGTAGCCATAGAAGATGCGTTTGGATTATTAGAAGCTTATGGTCGAGAATCTGCGGGATCGTTAACGCTCCTTCCTGAAGGCGTACTTCCAGAACAGGGAGGAAAGAGAAAGCTCTCCCTAAAAGAGCTATCTGATCGCATTAAAGCGATGCCCAGAATTCCCTTGAACGCAGATTCACCGAAGAAAATGTCCCTGGCCGGTGCTCAACATAAGCTAGCAGTCATCTATCAAGATGGGGAAATTTATGAGCCAGATGGCCAGGCAGCCTCAACACACATCTTAAAACCTGAGCATCCAGAAAAAAACCGCTACCCGTCGACCGTTATCAATGAGTACTTCACCATGCGCGTTGCAAACCTGGCAGGATTGGATGTGCCTAAAGTATATCGACTGTTTTGCCCAGAGCCGGTGTATCTCATTGAGCGTTTTGACAGGGCTATACATCAAGATGGCAGAGTCGACAGGCTCCATGTGATTGATGGATGCCAACTCCTCAACATAGACCGCGTATTTAAATATGATGCAGCCAGTACTGAATCACTTGCAAAGTTAGCTCAGCGCCTTTCAGTCCCGGCTGTCGGAAGGCTATGGTTTTTCGATTGGATAGTCTTTAACATTCTGATGGGTAACGGAGATAACCACCTCAAAAACATCTCTTTCATGGTTTCCCACGATGGCATTCAAATTTCACCATGTTATGACCTTTTGAGTACAGCCGCTTACGAGACGCAAGCCATAGATAAAGAACATGCTAGCTGGCCTAAAACAGATTTCCCCATCAGACTGGGCCAAGCGCAAAAGTTTTTTTCAGAGATTACACGTGAAGATATTATCGAAACCGGTAAAAAACTGGGGTTAAGTGGAGACACTGCCACCCGCAGATTAAATAATCTGCTCAAGAAAGTACCGCTGGCATTCAGTCATCTGAAAAGTGAAATTACCATCGAAAACGCTAAACTGCCTGAGGACGCACGCTGGAAAGTAGAGGGTGATGGCCGCATGATAGGGATTATGGAAAAATACATCATGCATCCGATGGTGAAACAACTCAGCGGGATGGATGACAGAAACTAACCGAAAAATGCCGTCGAAAGAATATGCAATCCAAGGCAGTGATGGCATTGCTTCGCTCGCTCCTGATTAAAGTCTTCTGCGATAATGCCCGGTTATTTTAGAAAGCTGGGCATATGAATCAAATCGAATGGAATGACTTCACGAAGGTTGAGTTACGCGTTGGCCGCGTGATTTCTGCGGAGGTATTTGCAGAAGCACGCAAGCCAGCCTACAAACTACACATCGACTTTGGCCCAGAGATTGGCCTGCGTAAATCCAGCGCGCAGATTACAGCGCACTACAAGCCAGAAAATCTGATCGGCAAACTAGTGGTCGCCGTGGTTAATTTTCCGCCCAAGCAAATCGGGCCGTTGATGTCAGAATGCCTGGTAACGGGTTTTCATGATGCTGAAGGAAGAGTGACTTTATGTGTGCCGGAACATGTGGTTCCGCTTGGCACCAAACTACTCTAAATTCTCACTTATTAGAAAACTATGTCATCGCTGGAATTAGCGTTGACGGTTGGTTATCGCTTCAACTCTTCAAACTTTTCAGCCATCGTCGGATTACCTTTAGTCAGTTTCTTGATAGTCACATCTTGTGCTTTGTCATTGGCTAAACGCAGATTCCGGCTGGTACTTAGCAATGCATCCTTAGTTTTTTGCAGATGATCGATGGATTTATCAATCTCATCAATTTCCCTCTCAAAGTGATTTGAGGCGAACTCATAGTTACGAGAAAACGCGTTTGTAAAAGCTTCACGCTCATTCTCAAAATTAGTGATGTCGATATTCTGTGCTCTTACGGTAGCCAACCCCGTTTTGTATTTCATTGAGTTTAACGCTACATTACGCAACAGGGTAATCATAGGAATAAAGAACTGCGGGCGTACCACATACATTTTAGGGTAGCGGTGAAACATATCGACGATGCCCTAATTGATATGAGTTATTAATCGTGGATTAAATGGCAACTTGTAAAGAGTCTTAAATAAATTTATGCTAATGAAAAGCAATAACTAAATTAAAAATCAAATTTATAAAAGGGAGATACACATGCTGCAAAAGCTCGAAAATGCATATCTAGCCATTCTTCGGTTTGTTGTCATTCTTGTCGCAGGCCTTCTACTGGTGGCAGTAGTAATCCTAGTTTTAAACTCAATGAAGGCATTTAAATCCGAGCCTATAGTAAAAAAAGCTGAGCCACATGTTTCACATGAATTTGTTATTAAACAATTAACAAGCAAAGACACCACCAAACAGAGTGGTAATGCTAAGTTGGGAGATAGCTCTCCCTCGGTAAACGATCCAAACAATAAATATTATGACCAGATCGCGACTAGTCTAATTAAGTTTGTACAAAAACACGCAGAAGGATATGAATCCATTAATAAATCTAAAATTATTGAGTATGTAAAAAAGCAGGCTAACACACATACCGAGGAAGAAACCAAAACAAAATATGCGAAGGGACTAGCTTCAACAATCGATAAAATTCTAGATTCACCGCAAATTACAAAAATGGCAAAGAATCAGGCGCCAGTTGATATTGTCGAAAAGGTAATGGATTCTTATTCGACTGAATTTGCAGCACAAATTGAAGAAGAAAAACAAAATGCCATTTACGAGCAACAGTTATACGCAGCTCGGAAGGCAGAGGCCATTCAGAGTCTTTATATTGCTGCTGGAGCATTCGGTACATTTCTTATGATTGTTTTCATTTCAATTATTATCCGAATCGAAAGAAATCTGAGACACCTAGATCCCGCCCACAAAAATTAGTGAAGAATAGTGGATGCTTTATCAGCTCAGCAAATAAATATAATCATCCAAAAATTAAAATCATGAATATAAACTTCTCATTCAAGTGCAAGACATGCAATGAAATAACAAATGCTAGAGTTGGTCTTTCAAACCGAGACGTTCAACCTTTTAAATTTTCCTGCCAATCTTGTGGCTCACCAATAGAGTTAAACCTTACACAAACTTCATTTGAGTCTATAAATGGAGCTGAAGTACTTGAAGAAACACTAGAGTTTGATGAGAAAACCAGCTTTGTTGATTTACATTTGGATTTTCCAGTGTCTTTTGCAAAGTATCAAATGGGCTTAACTCCATTTATGCGAGCCATTCAAAGAATTGGATTTGAAAACTACGCGGCTCACAACCATCGGTTAAATGCTTTAAATCAGTTGTATAGACTTTCCCCAGAGTTAAGGCAAATAATTAATCAATACTCCAAAAACATTGAATTATTTTCACGCCTATGTGAATCGAAGTTTGGAGTAAAGGTTAAATCAACAAGTCCTCAAGATATTAACGCTGCACTATATATGGTAATTGCAAAAGTGTTCTTTGCCTTTGCTATGCCAAATGACAATGCAGAAGCAGTTGAAAAATATTCAAAAATAACAATGCAGTTATCCGAAAAAAATAAAAATGCTTTGGATAACTTCATCAAAGAAATAATCGATACTGGATTTCTAAAAAACATCCAAGAAGATTGTTTAGAAATCTATCCGAAACTACTTGAAGCCGAACTCCCTATGAGACCAGCATTATTTCTCGACTTTGACGCAAACTATCAGAAGGAGTTAGTTGCTTTCAGAGTGTCAACTGATGACTTTCAAATGTATAAAGATTTGTACAAGGACATCTCAGAGATCATGTCTCGCCAGTTAGTGTTAGTAGCTGGAATAAATAATTTAATTCATCGCGGTAATCACAATGAATTTAAAGAAATTGGGAAGCACACACCAGCAAGCCTACATGACTACGCGGATGTAGCATTCGGATTAAAAATTAGCTTTCTTGATGATAGTTGGTACGTAATTGACGATGGTGTTGCTGATAATCAACTTAGAAATTCAATTGCTCATTACAAAGCTGAATACGATGATATAACGCAATTAATCACATACTTTCCACGTAAAGAGGGAATTAAACAAGAAAAGTCTGAGCAAATGTACTTCATTGACTTCATGAGGAAGATATTAATCTCATACCGAGAAATGCACAGACTGCATCAACTCATTAAGTGCCTTTTTAATTATTATTTTTTTATTTATAAAAAATAACCCCTACAACGATTATGAGCTAAATTAACGGACCCAATATTAAACTTGTTAGATGTATTTTCTACCCATTGAAGGATCTAACATGAGACGCAAGCCGTGTATAGATAAGCGTTTCAACTTCGGGCGTGTCTAGCTCACCTTGGAATTATATGCACCTTAGCATGCGTCACCCCCGTCTGTGACGAGATAGCATTCACACAAGCCTCCACTTCGGCAATCTTGCCTTTCAAAATCACCGTTTCCATGCAGTTGTCATGATCCAAATGCACATGCTGGGCAGCGATAATCACGTCATGATGATCGTGTTGTAGTTGATTCACCCGGCTAGCGAGCTGGCGTTCGTGATGATCATAGACATAACTGAGCGAGGCAACGCACTCGGCCTGTGCGTGATCCACATCTTCAATCACAGCTTCATCGAGTGCTTTACGGACGAGGTCACGAAAAGCTTCTGAGCGGTTTACGTAGGCCCGCACGGCGACCAATTGGTCAAAGGCGTCGGCCAGGTCATCTTCCACCGAAATTGTAATGCGTCGCATAGATCATGCTCCTCGTTAGAAATGATAGGTGAGTGTCAACCGTGCAGCCCTAGGCTCTACAGGGTGAAAATGAATATCATTGACCGGAGCCGCCTCGCCTTTGAGTTGTGATCCGTAGTAGTAGTCGATATCACTGGCTTTGCGGTTAAACAGGTTAAATATGTCCAGCGTCATGCTGGTTTTCGGGTTAAAGCGGTAGCCGACGCGGACATAGGTGAGCAAGGTCGCGTTTGACTGGACCGTATTGTCTGCCACCAGTGGCCGTGGGCCAAAGTAGCGGAGTTGCACGGCGCCAAACCAGTGACCCCATTGGGTTACGGTGGCGCCTAGCGAGGCCACTTTATTGATGGATCCGGGAATAAAGTGGCCTGGGTCATTGGGGTCTTGTTGGGTAAAGCGTGCTTTGGAGAGCGCAATATCCATATCCAGCAGTAACCAGTCATTGACCACATAATGGTTGTTCCACTCCACGCCATAGCGACGGCTGGCCAGGCTGGGTTCGGTTTCACCAGCGTCGCCGACAAAGACCAGCTCAGAATCAATATCCAGTTGCCACACTGCCAGCGAGCTTTGCAAGCCGGGCATCCATTCTGAGCGCACACCGACCTCACTGCCACGCGTGCCGACCAGGGGCGTGACGGGTGAGGCAGGGTTGCCATCGGGCAAGCGGGTTTGCGTGGTGCCGCGGGCATCGTTACTGTGAAAGCCTTTGCCGAGATTATAGAAAAATTCGGTATGGGCCCACGGCCCGAAAATCACAGATACTTTTGGCGAGACGATGCCATCACTGACACGGCCTGAATTACCCTGAAGTGAGCTGTTCACGTCGAACTGGTAGCGGTCATAACGCAGGCCAGTGACCGTGCGCAGTTTGTCGTGCCACCAGACGGTGTTTTCGGCATAGAGGCCCGCGCTGCTTTCTTCTACTTTGTCTGAGCGGATCAGCGACAAGCGCTGTTTTTGTGCCGTGTTGTATAGCGCAACCGGTGACAGTTTGTCGTAACGCGTCTGCAGCCCTAGCTTGTTTTCGATGGGCAGGCCAGCAAGCTCACCGAGCCAGGTCTTGCTGAGATGCGCGCCCAGCATGGTGCGTTTTTCACTTTGGTTAAACTGGTCGCCATTGACCGGATCATTGAGAAAGTAGGTGAAATTGCTATATAAATCGAGCGCAGAGCGCACGGCATAGGCATTGATTTGCCAGCCGCCCTGCGCGTCACGGTGCTGCTTGCTAAACGACAGGCTGTAGCGCGATGCATCACCGTCATCGGTCAGGTCTATGGCATCAAAGCGGTTGATCTGCCCTGCGCGGACGGCGCGTAACGGAATCTGGTCGGTGCTGTTCCAGCGGTTGTGATAGGCCATGGCGGTCAGGCTCATGTTGTCGTGCGCATCCCCTGTACTAAAACGCAGGACGCCATTGTATTTTTTGACGCCTTCGGCCACTTGCCAAGGGCCGTCATAGCGATTGAGTTCTAGCGCACAGAGGAGCTGGCCGTTGTGCATGGCCTGTGAATCTGCCACCAGCATACGTTGATAGTCGTAACTGCCCAGCGTGAGACTGGCGATGCCTTGCGGCAATCGATTGACCAGGTGCAAATGCGCAGCACCGGCAGAGGAAAAATCCCCCTCCTCCGCTGAATAAGTGCCCTTTTTATAGTGGATATGGCTGACCAGCTCGGGGATCAGGAAATTCAAATCGGTATAGCCTTGGCCATGTGCATGGGTGCGCATATTGACCGGTATCTCGTCCACATAGGTGGCAAAGTCGGTGCCGTGATCAAGGTTAAAGCCGCGCAAAAAGTACTGGTTGGCCTTGCCACTGCCGCTATGCTGGGTAACGATCATGCCGGGGACAAATTCGAGCACCTCTCCCACCCGTGAAATGGGCCGGTTTTGAATCAGGCTGGCATTCACGCGCCCCTCGCTGGCGGCATCAGACGAACCGACCGCGTTGTCATAATGCGCACGCACGGGCACTTCATCGAGCGTGAGCGCCTCACTGGCGACAGTCAACCGGGATAACAGCACCGTAACCAGGCCGAGACTTAGCCGTATGATCTTTTTGTTATTTTTCATACGGCGGCATTATGCGCGAAAACAGAGTGACACCCTATAAGTAAATTAACGCAAGACGCGGTGCGCTGACGCCAATAAAAAAGCCCGCTGGCGCGGGCTTTTTTAGATCAGAGCGAGCAACTTATTCAGCTGCTGGCGCTTCTTCTCTTGCAGGTGGATCGATCAGGGCTTTCATGCTCAAACGCACTTTGCCTTTGTCGTCCAACTCAACCACTTTCACTTTTACAATGTCACCCTCTTTGAGGTAATCGCTGACCGCTTTCACGCGCTCGTGAGCAATTTGTGAAATGTGTACCAGACCATCTTTACCTGGCATCAAGGTCACCACTGCACCGAAGTCCAGAATCTTGACCACTGGGCCTTCGTAGATCTGGCCGACTTCCACCTCGGCAGTGATCTGCGCGATACGGCGTTGGGCTTCAGCGCCTTCGTCCGCATTGGTGCACGCGATCTTCACGGTACCGTCATCTTCAATGTCGATGCTGGTGTTGGTTTCTTTGGTCAGTGCCTGAATCACAGCGCCACCTTTACCGATCACGTCACGGATTTTGTCCGGATTGATCTTCATGGTGATGATGCGTGGGGCAAACTGTGACATTTCGGTGTTTACGCCAGACACGGCTTGCTTCATCAAGCCCAGAATATGCGCGCGGCCTTCTTTGGCTTGTGCCAGGGCCACTTGCATGATCTGTGCCGTAATGCCAGTGATCTTGATGTCCATTTGCAGGGCGGTCACACCTTTGTCGGTACCGGCCACTTTAAAGTCCATGTCACCCAGGTGATCTTCGTCACCCAGAATGTCGGTCAGCACTGCAACGCGGTTGCCTTCCTTGATCAGGCCCATGGCCACACCTGCCACGTGGGCAGTCAATGGCACACCGGCGTCCAGCATGGAGAGGCAGCCACCACAGACAGACGCCATGGAGCTGGAACCGTTAGACTCAGTGATCTCGGACACGACACGCAGGGTGTAGTCAAAGTCTTCTTTCTTAGGCAATACGGCTTTCAATGCACGTTTAGCCAGGTTACCGTGGCCGATTTCGCGGCGTTTTGGTGAACCAACACGACCCGTTTCGCCAGTGGCGAACGGAGGCATGTTGTAGTGCAGCATGAAGTTTTCGTAGTATTCGCCAGCCAGCGCGTCAATGATTTGCTCATCTTTGCCTGTACCCAAGGTCGTCACGACCAATGCCTGCGTTTCACCACGGGTAAACAGCGCAGAACCGTGGGTGCGTGGCAATACGCCGGAACGGATGGTGATCGGGCGCACGGTACGTGTGTCACGGCCATCAATACGTGGCTCGCCGTTCAAAATCTGGCTACGTACGGTTTTCGCTTCCAGCTTAAAGAACTCGTCTTTAATCTTGTTGGCTTCCAGCGTAGAAGTTTCTTCAGTGATCAAGGTGCTCATGACGCGGGACTTGATTTCGTCCAGCTTGGCAGAGCGCTCGCCTTTGGATTTGATTTTGAAGGCAGCGTTGATGTCTTCAGCCGCAATCGCTTCAATTTTTGCAATCAGCGCAGTGTCTGGCTCTGGTGGAGTCCAGTCCCAGGCATCTTTACCGGCTTCAGCAGCCAGTTCGTTGATCATTTTGATCACAGGTTGCATTTGCTCGTGACCGAATACAACCGCACCCAGCATCACGTCTTCTGGCAATTCTTTGGCTTCGGATTCCACCATCATCACAGCGGTTTCAGTCGCAGCCACGACCAAGTCCAGCGCGGACTCTTTCAGTTGTGTCGCCGTTGGGTTCAAGACGTATTCGCCATTGATATAACCCACTTTGACCGCACCCATTGGGCCGTAGAACGGGATACCTGCCAGCGCAACCGCAGCAGACGCACCGATCATGGCCGGGATGTCAGCATCAATTTCCGGATCCAGGGACAACACGGTCGCCACAATCTGCACTTCGTTATAAAACGCATCCGGGAACAGTGGACGCATAGGACGGTCGATCAAACGTGCCGTCAGGGTTTCTTTTTCGCTAGGACGGCCTTCACGCTTGAAGTAGCCGCCTGGAATGCGGCCAGCCGCATAGGTTTTTTCCTGATAATCCACAGTCAATGGAAAGAAATCCTGACCTTCTTTGACTTCGGTTTTTGCAGTTGCAGCCACCAGTACTACTGTATCGCCATAGCTCACCATGACGGCGCCATCTGCCTGGCGTGCGACTTCCCCGGTTTCAATGGTCAGGGTATGCGCACCAAGCTGGAGGCTTTTTCTCGTAATTTCAAACATTGTTTTTCCTTTATCTACCATGGCTATTCACTACCTAATAGCCAATCTCAACAATGAAAACCAGACTGCCAGTGCCGACACTCCACGCTTATGCATAGCATTGTGCGCGACAACTGACGCCCGGTTTCCCGATTTGCGGTGACTTCCATCAGCACGCTTTTTGTAAAAACCCTGCACAAAACGCACTCACAGAAGCCACCCCAGTTGGTGATATGAAAATCCCGAATATCAGCAATCTCAGGATTTTTAAAGCAAAAAAGCCGAGGCAGTCACCATGCCATCGGCTTTTATTTCGTTAAAAGTGAACTGGATTAAACGTCACTTTTAGCCAAATTATTTACGCAGATTCAAGCGCTCGATCAGCGTTTGATAGCGGCTAACGTCTTTACCTTTGAGGTAGTCGAGCAAGCGACGACGCTGGCTGACCAACGCCAACAGACCACGACGGGAGTGGTTGTCTTTTTTGTTGGATTTGAAGTGCTCGGTCAGGTAGCTGATACGGTATGTCAACAAAGCCACTTGTACTTCTGGGCTCGCTGTATCGTTAGCACTGCGTTGAAAATCTTTAATGATTTTTGCGGATTGTTCTGCGGTAATCGCCATCTTTATTTTCCTTGAGTTAGCGTCAATATCGTCGCAGCCAGACAACCCATTTGCCTACCGCACCGACATTCAATTTACACGAAACGCGCATTATAGCGGCAAGCGCCAGCCTTGCATAGGTTTTTATTACATTAAGTTTCTGTTTTTATGAATTAATTTGGCAGGCCTGCATGGTTGGGACGTTATAAAAAGTCCTCATAAAAATCGGCAGCCGCTGGCACCGCCCCGCGAATGCCACAAATGGAGGCGGCGAAACTGGCCGCGCGGGTCAAGATGGTGGGGCGCGACCAGCCCGCCAGCAAGCCGCGAATCACCACCGAGGTATAAGCATCGCCAGCGCCTACACTATCGACAAATGCCGTGCTCAAGCGCACCGGCGGCACGCGAAAACCCTGACCAAACCGGTCCAGCCAGAAACTGCCCTCTTCACCACAGGTGACAAACATTTCAGTCAAGCCACACACCATCAACAAGCGCCGGGCCAGCTCATTCACATCTGCCGCACCCGGCAGTCCAAGCAATTTACAGACTTCTGGCAACTCTTCATGATTGATTTTGAGAATATCGGCGGCCTGCAAGGCCATGCGTACGCTCTCCGCGTCATACCATGGCGCACGCAGGTTGATGTCGCACAGCACCGTGGCGGGCTGGCACAGCGCCAACCACTGCGCGGCAAGCGCCTGCATGGGTGCATGGCGCAAAGCCAGTGACCCGAAATACACCAGCCTCGGGGGATGTTTCAATGTGAGCGCCTCGACAGGCGGCCATTGCAGGTCATCATAGGCCTGCTGATCCAGAATCTCGAAGCGATGACCATCGGGGCCCAGATGCACCTTGACTTGCCCGGTCGGCAAACGCTCAGAGTGCTGCACCCCTTCGGTAGGCAGGCCACTCGCCTGCATTTCGGCCACAATACGTTCGCCCAGGGCATCTTGGCCGATGGCAGTGAGAAAGTGCACGGGCAAGCCAAATGCGTGACAATGGCGGGCAACATTATAAGGTGCGCCGCCGATGACCGTTTGCTCGGGAAACACATCCCCCAGCACCTCACCCAAAATCATGATCGAATCTGACATCTGTTTATCCTGCTTTTAATAACCAACCAATTGCCATACACGCTGGCAACAACCAAAGAATTGAAATCCGCTTGCCGACCAGCAACCACAGCGACAGCACCACCATGCTGGCAGCGGCGACATCTGGCGCATCGGGCCAGACCACGTGCCGGCTCAACGTGAGGGCCAGCGCCACCATGCTCGCGATCACCGCCGCACTGATGGCATGCAGCGGCGCAGTCCAACGCCATTGCTGGCGGGTACGCTCTATCCAGGGCGCCCCCAAAAACACCATGACAAAACTGGGCACAAACGTAAACCAGGTCGCAATCGTCGCCCCGATCAACCCCGCCTGCCAATCAGGCAAGGCCAGCCCGGCCTGCCAGGCCGCAACAAAGCCAATATAGGTGACCACCATAATCAGCGGGCCCGGCGTACTTTCGCCCAAGGCCAGGCCATCCAGCATCTGCTCCGTCGTCAACCAGTGGTAATGCTGCACACTGGCATCAAACACATAGGGCAAAACGGCATAGGCGCCGCCAAAAGTGAGAAACGCAGCCTGGCTAAAAAAAGCTGCCAGGCGGGTAAATAGATGTGACGGCCCATAATAAAACACTAAGGCCGCAGCGACACCTAAACCACATAGCACCCCCCAGATCAGCACTGTCGCTGTCCACCGACGCAAATCAGCCAGCCCGGCCAGCGCCGTGTTGTCATCAATCACACTTGGCGCCGACTGCATGGCCCTTGCCGCTGCATGGCCAACTGACGTTTCGACCCACTGCGGCCAATATTGTTGCACAGCAACGCCCAACACCGCGGCCAGCAGAATAATCACCGGGAATGGCAGATGGACCGTTTGCATGACCAAGGCCAGCAAAAACACGCCCCACAACCAGCGGGCGATCAGCACTTTTTTAGCCAGGCGCCAGGCGGCACAGCAGACCAGCGCGACTACCAGCGGCTTAACCCCATACAACAAAGCCGCGACGGCGGGCTGACTGCCCCACTGCATATACCCCCACGCCAGCGAGACCAGCAAGCCAAACGCGGGCAACACAAACAAACTGCCAGCCACAATGCCACCCCAGGCACCATGCAATAGCCAGCCCATATAGACTGCCATTTGCTGCGCCTCGGGGCCTGGCAACAGAATGCAATAGTTCAAGGCATGCAAAAATCTGGCCTCTGAAATCCAGCGCTTTTCTACCACCAGCGCCTGGTGCATCAGGGCAATTTGTGCCGCGGGCCCACCAACACTAATACAGCCCAGGCGCAACCAGTAGGCCCAAAATGCCCGTGCAGAAGGCTTCGCAGGCGCCTGCATTTCAGGCGGCGTCTCGACAATAGACATCAACCATTCCTTTTAAAACAGCGGCCTCAAATACCGCCTCGCAAGCATATCAGGATTTTTTTTAACTTTTGTGTGCATTCTTGGCGTTCTTTGCTATAATGCGCGTCTTGCGATTCGGGACACACCCAAATTGCTGTTGGCCAGATAGCTCAGTCGGTAGAGCAGAGGATTGAAAATCCTCGTGTCGGCAGTTCGATTCTGCCTCTGGCCACCACTCCTCCTGCCTTTCGGCACATTTCTTTTTCTGGGTTTGTTGATGTCATTAAAACACTTAACACCGGATGAATTACAGCCATTACTCAATGATCCCTCATTGTTGCTGATTGATATCCGCAATGATCACGAGCTTGTTTCCGGTATCTTGCCTGGTGCCATGCATTTGCCATTAGGACATCTGGCGACGATGTTTGATCAACTGCCGCAAGACAAAAAAATCGTGTTTTACTGCCGTAGCGGTGTACGCTCCATTTCTGCAGGTGAGTTTGCCTTGGCGCAAGGCTGCCACGATGTCTCGCATTTGGCGGGCGGCATTCTGGCTTGGGCTCAACACGGCTTGCCCATCGAGCCCGCTTAATTCAGAGACTCAGGATTGTTTATGCAATACGACAAAGAAGTAGATGCCCGCCACCTGAATTGCCCCCTGCCCATTTTGCGCTGCAAAAAGGCCCTGAACGAGTTGCAAGCAAACCAGGTACTCAAAATCACGGCCACGGACCCTGGTTCAAAGAAAGATTTTGATGCCTTTTGCCGCCAAACCGGCCACACCCTGATCGAGATGCAAGAGGCAGAAGGTGTTTTTACCTTCTGGCTACGCAAGCGCAGCCAGTAAACCCCTCTCCCGCGGACTGACACTCAGCCACTAACCGCACCAACCATCCATTCATCCGCTGCAGCGCAAAAAAAGGGCTTCCGAAGAAGCCCTGTGAGGAACGACGTTAACCCGTGGGTTAACGTGGTCTGCATGCCGAAACAACGATTGCCGCACTGGCGACTCAGGGACTCAACCTGACTTGCAGTTTGCCGGCATGGCTTCCGACAATCTGCACACTCCAGACGCAATCATTGTTATCTAAAGATGATTTCGGCAGCTTCACGCAAAACTTTAGGGCGCGTTCAAAAAAATTTAATAAAAAAGCCCGCCGATCAGGGCGGGCTTGTTCAATCAATTGAAACGCGATTGGAAATAAATTTATTTGGCGTTTTCCAGACTACCCATGGCTTTAGGGAAGGTCACCACGCCCCATGGCATATTTTTCACTTCAATCTGGTTCGTGACTTCAAGCTTATCTGCATCAATCACGAATACCGCATCAGACTTGCCGCAAGCCAACAGCACCTGCTTGTTGTCCGGGGTAAAACTAAAATGCCAGCACCGGTTACCGGTCGGCACTTCCTTGATTTTTTCAAAGGTCTTGGCATCAAACACCTGCAACAGTTTTGCTTTATTGGTGGCCACAAAAATCCGCTCACCCTTGCTGTCGTAGGCTATGCCGTATGGGGTCTCAGCCGTGTCTACCGTGCGTACCACATTAAAGTCTTTGTCCATCACCATAAACTTGTTACCAAACTCCAGCGTGGCCAGATAGGTATTGCCATCCGGAGAGACTTTGATGCCGCGCGGACGATCTCCATATTGATGGGTGAAAATGGTTTTGACCAGATCGCCAGTTTCGATGTTGTGTACAGTGACGGTATTGTCAGCTTCGTTCGTAATCACCAGCTGTTTGCCATCGGCCGAAAACTCCAGACCTTCGGTTTCTGGCCCGCCAGTAATTTCGCGGACTTTTTCACCTTTGGTCAGATCAACAATCGCAATCTTGGCTGGGACTTTTTCTTCATCGTCGTCATCGTCTTCTTCTGGCTTGCTGCCCGGCTTGGGTGGCGGACCAGCTTTAGAGCTAGGCTCGGACGAAACAAAAGCATAATTACCACTCACCCGCACAAACTCAGGGTTTTTGCCGACCTCAATCTGCTTGACGACTTCGCCTGTGGCGGTATCAATCACGGACACACTGCCATTTTCACGCGTCGCCACCACCAGTTGCTTGCCATCGTCTGTCAGAGCCAGGCCACGCGGGCCCTTGGCTTTCACATCCAGCATGCTGGTCACTTGCATGGTCGCCAAGTCAATCACGTCGACGCCGGCATCCTGGGTGGACACATAAGCCAACGTCTTACCAGAAGAACTTTCGCTAACAGCGCTCGTGGCCGCTGGCGTTTCCGGGGTTGGTGCGGACTCTTCTTGCTTGTTACAAGCGGTAACGCCAGCAAGCAAGGCCAGCAACCACACGCTGGTGCGCGCACGACGCGCCAATGATGAATTCAACATTTGCATTTATCTCCTGATTATTATTTAAGTCTCATCGCTCTAAAGTGCAGGCATTCCCTGCAAGAATCGTTCTCAGCCAGCCAATCAGCGCCATGGCTCGCATTCAGCTGACATCACCCACGGCGATGGCTGCAAACAACCACCATCATGGCTGCTATCAGCCCAAAAATAAACGATACGCCGGGTTATGGCTCTCATCCCAGTACGGGTAACCCAATTGCTGTAAAAACTGGGTAAAGGCTAGCTGATCCTCGGGCGGCACCTGCATGCCCACCAAAACCCGGCCAAAATCTGCCCCATGATTACGGTAGTGAAACAAACTGATGTTCCAGTTGTGACCCATGGATTCGAGAAAGTTCATTAAGGCGCCGGGTTTTTCAGGAAACTCAAAACGGTAAACCACCTCGTTTTGGACTTGTGGCGCATGCCCGCCCACCAGATGGCGCAAATGTAACTTGGCCATTTCGTTGTCGCTCAAATTAATGGTGGGCAAGCCCGCCGCCGCCAATTTGCCCGCGATAGCATCGGCCTCGGTCGGGTGATGCACCGCCAACCCGACAAAAATATGCGCTTGCTCGGTGTCAGCAAAACGGTAATTGAATTCGGTAATATTGCGCTGCCCTAACAGGCGGCAAAAACGCTTAAACGCGCCCGGGGTCTCAGGAATGGTGACGGCAAAGACCGCCTCCCGGCGTTCCCCCAACTCCGCGCGCTCGGCAATAAAGCGCAAGCGGTCAAAATTCATGTTGGCACCTGAAGCGACTGCGACCAGGGTTTTACCTTGACACTGTTCGCGTTGACTGTAGGCCTTCAAGCCAGCCACGGCCAGTGCCCCGGCCGGCTCAAGAATGCTGCGCGTATCCTCAAACACGTCTTTGATAGCGGCACAAATCGCATCGTTATCAACCACGATCATTTCATCGACATATTGCTGCACGAGCGCAAAGGTATGCTCGCCCACTTGCTTGACCGCAGCCCCATCTGCAAACAGGCCCACTTGTTCCAACATGACACGTTGGCCGAGCTTCAGTGATTCGGTCATGGCTTCGGCATCCTGCGCTTCGACGCCGATGACTTTGATTTCGGGGCGGACCGCTTTCAGATAGGCCGCCATCCCAGCCAGCAGACCACCACCGCCGACACAACAAAACACGGCTTCAATCGGCGCCGCATGATCCTGCACCAACTCCAGCGCAATGGTGCCCTGTCCGGCAATGACATCCGGATCATCGTAAGGATGCACAAAGGTCAAGCCTTCCCGTTGCTCGAGATCGAGCGCGTGCAAGTAGGCATCGGAATAACTGTCGCCAAACAACACCACTTCGGCACCGCGTGCGCGCACCGCATTGACCTTGATCGCTGGCGTGGTGGTCGGCATCACAATGACGGCACGGCAGCCCATTTTCTGCGCACTCAAGGCCACGCCCTGCGCATGGTTTCCGGCACTGGCGCAAATCACGCCACGTTGCAAAGCCTCAGCCGAGAGGTTGGCCATTTTGTTATAGGCACCGCGCAGCTTGAATGAAAATACCGGCTGCATATCTTCGCGCTTGAGCAACACCCGGTTATTCAGTCGCGAGGACAAGTTGGGCAATTCATCGAGCGGCGTATGTCTGGCAACGGCATAGACGTGGGAGTGTTCGATTTTTTCGCGGTAATTGATGGTCATGAAATGCGTGGAGATTTTAAAACCGCAAGGTTGCAGTGTATGATAGAGAATTGTTTGTATTATAAAGAATTAATCAAGGATTGAAGCACATGGCGATGGATAAAGCACAACAAGACGCATTGAAACTCGAAGTGGCAAAAGCAGCAGTCAATTATGTCAAGGATGGCATTATTGGTGTGGGCACCGGCTCAACTGCCAACTTTTTTATCGACGAACTGGCCAAAGTCAAACATAAAATCACCGGCGCAGTCGCCAGCTCCGAAGCCACCGCGCAACGCCTGCGTAACCACGGTATCGAGGTCTTTGACTTGAACAGCGTCGACAGCATGGATATCTATGTGGATGGCGCCGATGAAATCACCGAGCACATGCATATGCTCAAAGGCGGCGGCGGTGCATTGACCCGTGAAAAGATCGTGGCAGCTGTGGCCAAATCTTTCATCTGTATCTGCGACGAAAGCAAATTTGTACCCGTCTTGGGCAAGTTTCCCCTACCAGTAGAAGTATTACCGATGGCTCGCAGCCATGTGGCACGTGAACTGGTAAAACTGGGTGGTCAACCCCAATTGCGTGACTTCACGACTGACAACGGCAACTTGATCCTTGATGTGCATGGCTTGAGCATTACCGACCCGATTGCAATGGAAGCCAAGATCAACCAGATCGTAGGGGTGGTGACTAACGGCTTGTTCGCAGCACGCCCGGCCAATGTGTTGCTGCTGGCCACGCCAAACGGCGTTAAAACCCTGACCAAGTAATTGCAACTTCTGCACACTGAAAATTATCATACAGTTGTCATATTGGGCTGGTAATCTGCACCGGCACAATAATTAGGAAAAATTTGTCATGCAATTTGAACACACCTCTAAGCAATATGATGTTGAACTGGAGTCCGTCCGGGCTAAGGTTCTGGAAATGGGCGGGGTCGTTGAGCAGCAAATCGTCAATGCACTGGAGTCGCTGACCAACGCGGATGTCAATCTAGCCAAAGACGTCATGGAGCGCGATGCGCGTGTCAACGCTTTAGAGGTTCAGGTGGATGAAGACTGCAGCCATATTATTGCGCGCAGACAACCTGCAGCACGTGATTTGCGCATGATCATGATGATGGTGAAAACCATCACGGATCTGGAGCGGATTGGTGACGAAGCCACTAAGATTGCACGGACTGCCCAGCGTATCTACGAGCAAGACCGGATGTACAAACCACGGTTCAACGAGATCAAAACCATGGTTGGCATTGTGCGTGAAATGCTGCGTACATCGCTGGATTCATTTGCACGCCTGGATGTCAGCCAGACCGTGGAAGTCGCCAGACAGGATGAGCAGGTGGATGAACAATTCCGCGCCGCCATGCGTCAGTTGATCACATTCATGCTGGAAGATCCACGTACGATCTCGATGTCACTTGAAGTACTGTTTGTGGCAAAAGCCATTGAGCGCATTGGCGACCATGCGAAGAACATCTCGGAGTACGTGGTCTATATGGTCAAAGGCAAAGATATCCGTCATACCAGCCTGGAAGATATTCAGCGCGAGACGCAGTCGTAATAGACCGCAAATAAAAAGCACTCCGAGGAGTGCTTTTTATTTTTGTTGGCCGGGATACGGTTAAAGCCTCTTCGTTTTAACCTTTTTCACTAGGCAGAAGGAGGCACATAGCCAGTGGCAACATCTGCGCCTTCGCCAAAAAAGTACTTTTCGGTTTGCTCGGATAGATATTTACGTGCACTCGGGTCCGCAAGGCTCAAGCGGTTTTCATTGACCAGCATGGTCTGCTGTTTTAACCAGCCTGCCCAAGCTTCTTTAGACACATGCATATAAATCTTTTTACCCAGTTCTCCCGGATAAGGCGGAAAATCCATGCCTTCGAGCTCTTTGCCCAGTTTCACACATTGCACCAATCTTGCCATGTTCGATCCTCACTACACTGCTAAAAGCGCTATCATAGCGCATGTTAAAATCTGATGTTCGCAATTTTAGAGATAAGCCATGCAAAACAACACCCCTTCAGGTCACCAGGAAAGTCCATTCAAAGGCAAAACCGGCCTCCGGCGCTTGATTAATGCCTTTGGCTACTCCATGGATGGCTTCAAAGCCGCTTACAAGCATGAAGATGCTTTCCGTCAGGAGGTCTGGCTCTCGCTGGTGCTAATTCCTCTGGCATTTTACCTGGAGTCTGAAGCCCTGCACCGCATCCTGATGGTGGGCAGTGTGTTGCTGGTCATGATTGTGGAGCTGCTGAATTCGGCGGTTGAAGCGGTGGTAGACCGCGTGTCGATTGAACGGCATGCGCTGGCCAAGCGAGCCAAAGATATTGGCAGTGCTGCCGTGTTGTTGGCATTGATCAACTTGACGGTAGTCTGGGGCTTGATTTTATTCAATTAAATGACAACAGGCTGACCAAGTCAGCCTGTTGCTTTGATCTGTCGCGCCTCTGCGCGCCGCGTAATGCGGCGTCCAGAGGCGCAGTTAGTTCCACCGCTTAAAAGTCAGCGCGGGCGCCCACCAATACCGCCCTCGCGCCTGACGGGGCAATATCCTTCAGAAAAGAAGCGTGCTCACGGATCTCTTCATTGAGCAGGTTATTCGCCTTGGCAAACAACTCCACGTTATACTTCACCGGCAACTTGTATGCAACCAATGCACTGACATTGGTATAGGCATCCGTTTTGAGCTCGTTCTCGGCCACGTTATTCTGCTTAAAGGCATGCAGCACATCGACGCGAGCATTCCAGTTGCCCAGACGATAATCCAGTCCACCGCCCAATCTCAAGGGAGAGATTCTAGGCAAGTATTGATTATTACGCGTGTCTTTGGCATGCACGTAGTCACCGCGCATTTTTAATGTCCACTCGTCGTTCAAGGCAAACTTGCCTTCTAACTCCAAGCCCTTGAACAAGGCCGGAACCGCTCTAAACTGTGCTTCAGGCAACAGCTCGCCATCCACCGGCACCTCAATGCCTGTATTAAACAAGCCGATAAAGTTTTTAAATTTGGTGGCATACGCGCCTAGCGTCACACTGTGACCACCTGACTTCCATTTCAGCTGCGCATCAATACCGTTGGAGCGCTCTTTGCTGAGGTTAGTATTACCGACCTCCACCTGCCCAGTCGCAATATGTGGTCCATTCGCATACAGTTCAAAATAGCTAGGTGCACGCTCGTTATGCGACAAGTTGGTCGTCACACTCCAGGATTCATCAATGGTGTACAGCCCCCCCAGCGCAAAGCTATTGGGGTTAAAGTGTTTGCTAAACGCCTGGGTGAATTTATCATCGACATGGGAGTCTATCGAGGTATCGCCAAACCGCCCGCCAAAGGTGACTTTGTGTTTATCGATTGCATACTCTTCGTAGACATAAGCCCCTTGGTCCACGGTGGTGACACTAGGCACAAATGCCTCTTCGCCTAAGGCCTGAAAACGCGTGTTCTGGAACTGATAGCCGACCACCCCATTCAAGCCTGCCAGTGGGACATGGGTGGCTTCGAGGCTACCTTGTAAACCACGGTTTTTAAAAGTGGTTCCTACCACCCCACTCTCAACTTCTACGTGCTGGTAATCGGTGTAAGCCATTCTCACCTTGATTTTTTGCACAGGCCCCTTGAGTTCTCTCACTTCACCTGCCAATTCCGTACGTTTATTTTCCATATTGATTCTGACATTCTCTTCGGCCACGGTGCCGTAGTGGTTATTGGAGTCCGCATAGGAAATCCCCAGATAGCCTGTATCAAAGGTCCAGGAAGCACCCAATGCGCCGCCATTGGCCAGTGCAGAACTATTATTGAGCTTGTCCTTGCCGCGACTATCGCGCGCAGTACCATCGGCCAAACTCTTGCGCTTGGAAAGCGCATAGCCAGGAATCTCAAGATTGCTGGTTTCACGGCTGTAGATATCGGCATGCAATGCAAACAGGCCATTACCCACATCGACCACCGCAGCGCCATTGCGCGTATTGTCTGGCCCGCCAAACCTGGTTTCAGCGCGGCCGGTATAGCCATTAAGGGATTCTTTAGGGATACGGTGGTCAATGGCGTTGACGACACCGCCCATGGCACTGCCGCCATACAGCAACGCTGCCGGACCTCGCACCACATCAATTTGCTCAATAATCAATGGATCCACGCCCACTGCATGGTCAAAACTCAGTGACGAGGCATCCAGAATACCAACACCGTTTTGCATGATACGCACACGCTCGCCGTCCAGGCCACGGATAATCGGACGCGAAGCATTTGGACCAAACTGCGTGGCCGTCACGCCCGGAATGCCATTCAGGGTTTCACCCAGAGTCCCTTGACGACGCAAACTGAGCTCACGTCCGCCCAGTACCGAGACCGGCACCACCATATCATCCGATGCCACGCCCAGGGGATTGCCCGTGACAGGCACATTATCAATATCAAGGGTTTTCGCGTCTTCTGCCGAGACCAGCATGGGCGAGCTCAACGCCGCCATCAATGCCAGCCATAATGATTTTTGCTGCCCACGTGCAGACATCCTCTTTTGTAACATTTTCATTGTTTTTTCCAGACAAGGTCAGGCAGTGCTGTGTGCACTGCATAAATAGCTCACTCCAGCCGCAAGCGCGACCTGGAGAATGTATCGTCAAGGGTTAAACAATGGCAGGAGGGGCGCGTGCGGCATAGGCCGCGAGCGTTGGGCGCTGTATGGCAATCGCAAGGGCGCTGATGACAGCAAGATAGCTAAGCTCTGGCAAGCTCCATTGCAGGGCCTGCGTCATCACCCCGACGAGATGCGCGTAGGCGACACAGAGCCTGCATTGGTCTTTGCTTTGATGTTTGTCAGATTGCGAGTGTTGCGTCAGCTCTTTGAGATGGGTAATTTCATGTGTGACAAGGCCTATCTGCGTGATCGCAAACAACACTGCCAATAGAAAATACACATAAAAGCGCTTTAACATGTTGAATATACTAACATAAATTCTTACACACGGAATGCAACTCTATTGCATTTTTATGCAAAAGCCATGCGCTTTAGCGAGATGAGCAAGTGAAAAGCTAGAGATTAACGACGCGTTTGGGGGCAATACGGCCATCGCGCTGCTGCTGGCCGACCCCAAGAAACAAGCCGGAAGCACTATAAATACGTAAATCGCCCGCTGGGATAACGCCAGCCAGCCAGACTGGATTGCCTTGTTTGAAATAATAGGCGGCATCCTCATGCAGCTCGACTTTAGGCAGGATTTGAATGGCACTATCGACAGGCAGCAACAACGCATCGCGCTGCTCAATAGACATCTGCTCCAGAGCTTCTATCGTCACGGTCTCGGCGATTTGATAAGTGGCGGTCGCCGTACGGCGTAAAGCTGTGAGGTGCGCACCCACATTGAGTGCTTTACCGATATCCTCGCCTAAGGTACGGATATAAGTGCCTTTGCTACAACAGACTTCGATTTCTGCACTATTCTCAGCACAGGCCAAGACACGCAATGCATGAATGGTTACCTGACGCGGTGCACGTTCTAGCTCGACACCATTACGCGCGTATTCATACAAAGGCTTACCGTTTACCTTGAGCGCAGAATACATGGGAGGCACTTGTGTAATTGACCCCAAAAACTGCGGCAACACGCGCTCAATCTCTGCACGCGACAGCTGGCAAGCCACCTCACTGACGACGTCACCCTCTTTATCTCCGGTGGTGGTGGTCACACCAAACTTGACAGTCGCCACATAAGTTTTGTTTTCATCCGTCAGGTGTTGTGCAAATTTGGTAGCTTCGCCCAAGCAGATCGGCAACACGCCAGTTGCAAGAGGATCCAAGGTCCCGGTATGTCCGGCTTTTTGGGCCTGATATAACCATTTGACCTTTTGCAGGGCCTGATTGGATGAAAAGCCATAGGGCTTGTCCAGCAACAACACGCCACTGACGGCACGTTTAATGCGTTTGGTTTGCATAGCGCGGAGGTGAAAATTATTCTTGCGGAGGGGTATCAGACAAAGCGTCGCTGATCAGCTTGTCCATGTGCATCCCACGATCTATGGATTCATCATAGACAAAATGCAACTGCGGGACAGTACGGATCATCATGCGCTTGCCCAGCTGCGTACGCAAAAAGCCGGCGGCTTTCTCCAGGCCGGCTTGCAGGCCTTTGCTATTCTTCTGCGCGGTGTAAAAGACCTTGGCATGTGCCATATCACCCGCCACCTCAACCCCGGTCAAGGTGACCATCTGCACACGCGGGTCCTTGATCTCAAACATGAGCAAATCCGCCAGTTCACGGCGCATTTGCTCAGAGATGCGGTCATTTCTTGAAAATGCTTTAGCCATTAGAGTGTTCTGGCCACTTCAACGACTTCATAAACTTCAAGAATATCGCCGACTTCAATCTCATTGTAGTTCTTGAGAGACAAGCCGCACTCAAAGTTATTTTTAACTTCTTTAACGTCATCTTTGAAGCGCTTGAGGGAGTCGAGCTCACCCGTATGGATAATGACATTGTTACGCAGCAAACGGACTTTGGAGTTACGTTTAACCACGCCATCCTGTACATAACAACCGGCCACTGCACCCACTTTGGAGATCCGGTATACCTCGCGGATTTCTACCGTACCAATCATTTGCTCTTTCTGCTCTGGTGCAAGCATGCCACCCAACGCCGCTTTGATCTCGTCCACAGCTTCGTAAATGATGTTGTAGTAACGCAGGTCGACATCCAGATTCTCAACCAGCTTACGTGCGCCGGCATCTGCCCGGACGTTAAAGCCGATCAGTACCGCACTTGAAGCGGCGGCCAGGTTCACATCAGACTCACTGATGGCACCCACGCCGGTGTGAATAATATTCACACGTACTTCGCTGGTAGACAGTTTTTGCAGGCTGGTGGTCAAGGCTTCGTAAGAGCCCTGTACATCTGATTTGATAATCAGGTTCAGGGTTTGTACTTCGCCTTCAGCCATCTGCTCAAACATGTTTTCAAGTTTGGCCGCCTGCTGCTTGGCCAGTTTCACATCGCGGAACTTGCCCTGACGGAACAAAGCAATTTCACGCGCCTTGCGCTCGTCGTTCAAGACGATGGTTTCTTCACCAGCACTTGGCACATCAGACAAGCCCAGAACTTCTACCGGAATAGACGGGCCGGCTTCTTTAATGTCGTTGCCATTCTCGTCAAGCATGGCACGCACACGGCCATAAGCCGTACCTGCCAGCAGCATATCGCCGCGGCGCAGGATACCTGACTGCACCAGAACGGTAGACACCGGACCACGTCCTTTGTCCAGACGACCTTCAATGACCAGGCCTTTGGCTGGCGTATTGAGCGGGGCTTTCAACTCAAGCACTTCCGCTTGCAGCAACACGGCTTCCAACAACTCATCAATGCCTTTACCGGTTTTGGCAGACACTTCACGGAACATGGTATCGCCACCGTACTCTTCTGGCACCACCTCATGTGAGATCAGCTCGCTTTTCACGCGCTCTGGCTGGGCTTCCGGTTTATCAATCTTGTTAATCGCCACCACGATAGGCACATTACCTGCCTTGGCATGGTGTATCGCTTCAATCGTTTGTGGCATCACGCCATCATCAGCCGATACCACCAGAATCACGATATCGGTCGCCTTCGCACCACGGGCACGCATAGCGGTAAAAGCCTCGTGGCCAGGGGTATCCAGGAAGGTCACCATGCCGCGTGGCGTTTCCACGTGGTAAGCACCGATATGCTGGGTAATGCCGCCTGCTTCACCTGAAGCCACGCGACTGCGGCGGATATAGTCTAGCAAGGAGGTTTTACCATGGTCAACGTGACCCATGACCGTGACCACCGGTGGACGTGATTCCAGAATCGCTTCAACGCCTTCGGTTTCCTCCAGGAAGCTTTCAGGATCATTCGCAGCCGCGGCTTGCGCTTTGTGACCCATTTCTTCGACCAGAATAATCGCAGTGTCTTGATCCAGCACCTGGTTGATGGTCACCATCATGCCCATTTTCATTAAGGCCTTGATCACTTCCGCCGCTTTGACAGACATTTTGTGCGCCAAATCCGCAACCGAAATGGTCTCCGGCACCATCACCTCTTTGATGATAGGTTCGGTTGGTGCATTAAAGGCGTGCTGATCATCTTTATTGGATTTGTGATGCTTGCCCTTAGGGGTGCGCCAGCCTTGAGCGCCGCCAGCAGGTGCATCACCACGGGTTTTAATGCCGCGTTTTTTGTTCTCGTTTTCATTCCAGTCGCGGTTGTCGGTCTTGGCTTTTTTATCTTTATTTTCTGGCTTGTCTGTTGCTTTGGCAGCGGGCTTGTGTAGCGTCCCTTCAGACAACTTGGTGGCTGCGGGTTTATTCTTCGCAGCCTCGGCCTCTGCCTGGCGCTTGGCTTCCTCTTCTGCGCGACGTTGTGTCAACGCTTGCTTGCGCTTGATATCTTCTGCCTGCAAGGCAGCCAGCTTGGCCGCACGCGAAGCTTCTTGTTCACGTAAGGCAATCTCCTGCGCCGACAGAACCACGCCTTTTTTCACAGGGGCTGGGGCTTCTACGACTGGTGTAAGTGCTGGTGCCTCAACTACTGGCTCAGGTTCTGGCTCTGGCTCAGGTTCAGCCACGACCTCAACGATCTCTTCGATCACAGGTTCTTCCACCACGACCGGCTCAACCTCTACGGGCAAGCTCTCCAGAACTTCTGCTGGTACTGGCTCGGCTTCATCATAAGCAGCGGCATCCACAGGCGGCTCATAGCCCAGCTCAGGGCGCTCCAGCACGCGTTTTTTACGCACTTCCACCTGAATCGTACGGGCTTTACCTGAGCTATCCAGCTTTTTGATTTCGGTGTTCTGCTTACGGGTCAGTGTGATCTTGTTTTTAGGCGCGTTACCTGCCCCATGCTCTTTACGCAAGTAATCCAGCAAGGCAGCCTTGTCACCCTCTTCCAGGAAATCATCCACAGACGTTTTATGAACGCCTGCGCTTTTCAGTTGCTCGATAAGAAGAGTCGTTGGAAGACCCAGCTCGGCGGCAAATTGTGCGACGGTTGAAAGTGCCATGTACTGCTCCAGTTCAATTACTTTATTTTTTAATTAAGAGGTATGCATGATGTTTTAAACGCATAGGTTATTTAAAACGCCTGGTTACTTAAACCAGGGTGCTCGCGCCGTCATAATCAATGACTTCGCACGCTCTTCATCTATTCCGGTCAACTCAACCAGCTCATCGACTGCCAGTTCGGCCAGATCTTCGCTGGTATGAATCTCGCTGGCTGCCAGTTTATGGGCAGTGTCTGCATCCATACCGTCCAGCGTCATCAGGTCGTTGGTGTCTTCTTCAACTTTTTCTTCTTTGGCAATCGCCTCGGTTAACAAGGCAGCACGTGCGCGTGAACGTAACTCATTGATCGTGTCTTCATCAAAGGCCTCGATTTCAGCCATCTCTGCCAAAGGCACGTAGGCAATCTCTTCCAGTGTGCTAAAGCCTTCCTGCACCAGGATATCCGCCACTTCTTCGTCCACATCCAGCTTCTCGATAAACAATTGGCTGATTTTGGCATACTCGTCCTGACTCTTCTGCGCAGCCGCTTCTTCGGTCAGGATATTCAGGTTCCAGCCAGTCAGTTCCGACGCCAGACGCACGTTTTGACCGTTGCGCCCAATCGCTACCGCCAATTGCTCTTCGTTCACCACCACATCCATGCTGTGTGCATCTTCATCGACCACAATCGACGTCACTTCAGCTGGCGCCAAGGCATTAATGACAAACTGTGCCGGATCCATGCTCCACAATACGATATCCACGCGCTCGCCACCGAGCTCAGAAGTCACCGCTTGTACACGGGAGCCACGCATGCCCACGCAAGTCCCCACAGGATCCAGGCGCTGGTCATTGGTTTTAACCGCAATTTTGGAACGCAAGCCAGGATCACGCGCCGCAGAACGAATCTCCAGCAGGCCTTCTTCGATTTCAGGCACTTCCAGCTCAAACAAACGCTTGAGGAACTCGGGAGCGACACGCGACAGGATCAGTTGCGGCCCACGGCCACCACGGTCCACGCGTGACAGATAAGCACGCACACGGTCACCCACGCGCAGGTTTTCTTTTTGAATCATGGCTTCACGTGGCAGCAGGCACTCAATACGGCCTACTTCAATAATCGCATTGCCTTTTTCCATCCGCTTGATCACGCCAGTGACCAGGCTTTCGCCACGCGCCAAAAAGTCCTGGATCATTTGCTCACGCTCAGCTTCGCGCACCTTCTGCAAAATCACCTGTTTTGCTGCCTGTGCGCCAATGCGGCCAAACGAGATCGACTCTAATGGCTCTTCGTAATAGTCGCCAATTTGTCTGCCAGCAGCACGTTCGTCTTCTTCATCAAACTGGTAAGCCGAGCTTTCCAGCAGGTCATATTCTACATATTGCCAGCGTCTAAAGGTTTTGTAATCTCCGGTTTCACGGTCAATTTCGACACGAATATCTGCGCCTTCTTCATGGTTCTTTTTCGTCGCCGAAGCCAATGCCAATTCCAGGGCAGTAAAGATTACCTCTTTATCCACGTTTTTTTCATGGGCCAGGGCATCAACCAACAACAATAATTCACGACTCATCGTAATCTCCAACTCACCGTACGGATTAGCTAAAACAAATTAATCAAAAACCGGGCTCAATCGAGCCTTATCTATATTATCCAGCGACAATCTATAAACCCAGCCATCGCACTCAATCAACACTTTCCCCTCGTCAACGCCTTGCAACTGCCCCAAAAAAGTCTTTCTGGGCAATGTGGTTGGCGTTGCTTTAGGGCCATCATCCGGAATTCCCACTCGCAATTTGATTTGTGCACGCTCACCAGTAAAACGCACAAAATCACGTTCCTTGCGCAACACACGATCCAGACCGGCAGAAGAGACTTCCAGGCGGTCATAATCGATATCCAGCTCTACCGTCAGCACGTTGCCAAGCTGGTTGCTCACCAGAACACAATCATCAATCGTAACGCTGTCCTTATTGTCTTTGGGTGTCAGCTTGTCGATGAACACGCGCAATAACTTGCCACGATTGGCTGCCTCAAAATCAACCAGCTCGTATCCTAACTGCGTGACTGTCTTTTCAACTACCGAATGCAAATTTTGCATACGCACCCTTAATTCAAAACGTTACGTCCAAAAACAAAAAATGGGCGTAACGCCCATCTATCATTTTGATTATACCAAAATTCCTTTTAAATTCAAAGTAACAGATGGCGCAATGGCAGGGTCGGACGGGGTTTGTTTGACGTCTACGGCCTGTAGTAGCCCGAACGGGTCAATGACATACGCCTGTGTATTTTTTAAGATGTGTGTAAAAGAGGGAGAAGCAACAGATCAACAACCGCTTGAGCGGTGTCAATTATATTTCAAGCTGCAGTGCAGCGCTTAAGTTTTCATGGCAGTCTATTTTGAGTTGATCTTAATAGACACTTCAACCCGGTGCTTGCACCGGGTTTTTTTCTGCCTGACCTTCATCTGCCTACCGCTTACAGGCAATAAAAAAGCCCCCGACATTGCTGCCGAGGGCTTTTTAGAATAGGAGCTTGGGGATGACCTACTTTCGCATACGAAGAGTACACTATCATTGGCGCAAGTTCGTTTCACGGCCCTGTTCGAGATGGGAAGGGGTGGTTCCAAACTGCTATTGTCCCCAAACATAACTGGTAATGTTATGCA